>NZ_JBHWKU010000004.1:322772-433891 GCF_042730645.1 Streptomyces sp. NPDC059906 | reverse complement strand
CCTCGCAGATGCCTGCGAGGGTCAGTATCCGGTATTAGACCCCGTTTCCAGGGCTTGTCCCAGAGTGAAGGGCAGATTGCCCACGTGTTACTCACCCGTTCGCCACTAATCCCCACCGAAGTGGTTCATCGTTCGACTTGCATGTGTTAAGCACGCCGCCAGCGTTCGTCCTGAGCCAGGATCAAACTCTCCGTGAATGTTTACCCGACAGTGCTTAATTAAAAGCGCGGGTGACACCACGAGAGCGGAACAGTCGGAGGAATAATCCGACCGTTCACAGCGTCCTCGCTGTTGTGTTACTTCAAAGGAACCTCAACCCGAACGGAGATCCGATCAGGTCGGGGTATCAACATATCTGGCGTTGACTTTTGGCACGCTGTTGAGTTCTCAAGGAACGGACGCTTCCTTTGTACTCACCCTCTCGGGCTTTCCTCCGGGCGCTTCCCTTCGGTCTTGCGTTTCCGACTCTATCAGATCCTTTTCGATCCGATTCCCTGTCGGCGGGATTTGTCGACGCCTTCGCGCTTTCGCTCGTCGGCCTTTCGACATTCACTACGTTAGCCGATTTCTCCGTGGACTCATAATCGAGTCCCGCGAGTTTGAATTCAGGCATGCGGACATGCCGAATTCGCTCCCGCTGAGGGAAGTCGTTGGTAGTGGGTTGGCCGCTTCCGGCTGCAGGCGATTGCCGTACCCGGGTCAAGCGGCTCGGGCTACGTTACGCGTCTCCCAAAGGAGAGTCAACTTCGGCGCTTCCTCGGGACATGGGCCCGATACGGGCGGACCGTCGGGTCGTCGGCGACCCAGTAGCGCCAGGGGTGCACGCCGCCTTCGCCGGCCACGCCGGTACGGGGCCCGTTCCGTACCTGGTCACCGGGTGCGGGGGTACCCGTCAGGATGCGCAGCGGCGTCTCTTGGGGCGTGCACGCGTCCGTGCCGTTCAATGCGCGGTCCACGCCCAGGGCCGTGGCGAGGCGGGCCGGGCCTTTGGCCAGTTCCTTGTCATTGCGGGCGGAGAGCCGACGGGTCCGGGCCAGCTCGGCCCCCTCGATGATCTCGCCGGCCCGGAGCAGTACCGCGCTCGACCTGCCCTCGGGGCCGCACACCAGGTTCATGCAGAACCACATGCCGTAGGTGAAGTAGACGTACACGTGTCCGGGGGGACCGAACATCACCTCGTTGCGAGGGGTGCGACCGCGGTAGGCGTGGGAGCCGGGGTCGTTCTGACCGTCGTAGGCCTCCACCTCCGTCAGGCGGAGGGCGATCGGACCGTCCGGACCGGTGCGCACCAGGATGCGGCCCAGGAGGTCGGGGGCCACCTCGAGGACGGGGCGGTCGAAGAATTCCCTGGGCAGGGGCGTACGGTCGGGGCTCGCGATCATGCCGTCCGAGCGTAACGCAGCCGGGACCGTGCGCGGGGTGGTCGGGGAGCGTCCGCCTTGCCAGGGTGTGGGGTGCGGAACCGGCCACGGTCGGATCGCGTTTGTATGGGTCGAGGATCCACACGTAAGCCTGGAGAGGGAGAGACATGGCGTTCAAGAAGCTGCTCGCGAGTCTGGGGGCCGGCGGGGCTTCGGTCGAGACCGTGCTGAGCGAGGGCAACGTCGTTCCGGGGGGTGTCGTCCAGGGTGAGGTGCGGATCCAGGGCGGGTCCGTCGACCAGGAGATCGAGGGGCTGTCGGTCGGGCTTCAGGCCAAGGTCGAGGTGGAGAGCGGCGACCAGGAGTACAAGCAGGACATCGAGTTCACCAAGGTGCGACTCGGTGGTGCCTTCGAGCTGAAGGCCGGAGTGGTGCACGCGGTGCCCTTCGGGCTGGAGATCCCGTGGGAGACGCCGATCACCATGATCGACGGGCAGGCGCTGCGCGGGATGAACATCGGCGTCACCACGGAGCTGGAGATCGCGCGCGCCGTGGACTCCGGTGACCTGGACGCCATCAACGTGCATCCGCTGCCGGCGCAGAAGGCGATCCTGGACGCGTTCATCGGTCTGGGCTTCCGCTTCAAGAGCGCGGACATGGAGCGGGGCCACATCCGGGGTACGCGGCAGCAGCTGCCCTTCTACCAGGAGATCGAGTTCCTCCCGCCGCAGCAGTACCGCGGGCTGAACCAGGTCGAGCTGAGCTTCGTGGCCGACGCGCAGGCGATGGACGTCGTGCTGGAGATGGACAAGAAGCCCGGACTGTTCAGCGAGGGCAGCGACACGTTCCGTTCCTTCAAGGTCGGGCTCAACGACTACCAGGGCACCGACTGGACGGCGTACCTCAACCAGTGGCTCTCCGAGGTCGGCAGCAAGCGCAACTGGTTCTAGAAGATCTAGGCTCGGTCATCTCTGCACCAGACCATTCAGGAGGTACCGAGGTGACCGAGCTGAAGCGGCGTCCGCTCCCCCATGACTTCCACCCGCCCGTGCCGTCGTTCACCGTCACGAGTGACGACGTCCAGGAGGGCGGGACGCTCAAGGACGCTCAGGTCCACGCGGCCGGGAACACCTCGCCGCAGCTGCGGTGGGAGGGGTTCCCGGCCGAGACCAAGAGCTTCGCCGTGACCTGCTACGACCCGGACGCCCCGACGGGCAGCGGGTTCTGGCACTGGGTGGTGTTCGACATCCCGGCCTCGGTGACCGAGCTGCCGGTGGGGGCGGGCAGCGGCACCTTCGAGGGGCTGCCGCAGGGTGCCGTACAGGCGCGCAACGACTACGGCAGCAAGGACTTCGGCGGGGCCGCGCCGCCGCCCGGGGACGGCCCGCACCGGTATGTGTTCACGGTGTACGCCGTGGACCAGGAGAAGCTCGGTCCGGACGCGGACGGCACCGCCGCCTTCGTCGGCTTCAATCTGCGGTTCCACACGATCGCGCGCGCCCAGCTGGTCGGTGAGTACGAGGTGCCCGCCGACAGCTGACCCAGCTGAGCGTTCATGGAACGTTTGCCCGCCCCTGGTCTTGGAATGGATCAGGGGCGGGCATCTTTATATTGCGTTGTCCATCTCGGCGTGCCCGGCCAGAGTTGATCCCAGCCCGCCAGGGGGTGGGCCGGTGCGCACGGGAGGTGGGCTGGTATGCGGGACACGCTGGTGCTGAACGCGAGCTTCGAGCCGTTGTCGACGGTGACGTTGAACCGAGCCGTCGTTCTGGTGCTCCAGGACAAGGCCGTCGTCGAGCAGGCCCACCCCTCGCTGCGCATGCGCGGAGCCGCGCTCGACATACCCGCGCCGCGGGTGATCAGGCTGTGCCAATACGTACGGGTGCCGTTCCGAAGACGGGCTCCGTGGTCTAGGCGGGGGGTGCTGGTCCGGGACCGGCACCGGTGCGCGTACTGCGGGCGGCGGGCGACGACCGTCGACCACGTGGTGCCGCGGTCGCACGGCGGGCAGGACACCTGGCTGAACACGGTGGCCTCGTGTGCGGAGGACAACCACCGCAAGGCGAACCGGACTCCGGAGCAGGCGGGGATGCCGTTGCTTCGGGAGCCGTTCGAGCCGACTCCCGCGGATGCGATGTTGCTGGCGCTGGCCCGGGACGACTTCGCCGCGCTGCCGGAGTGGTTGGTGTTGGACGCGGCGTGAGTCTGCGACGTGGGGGGTGATGTGCGTCGCCGGCTGCGGGTCCGTTGTGGCTTGTCGCGCAGTTCCCCGCGCCCCTTGGGGCGCAGGGACGGCCCGGCGTCAGAAGGAACCGTCAGTCGATCGACGGCTTCTCTCGGCGTTCCTGGGCCGGGACGCTCGCGCCGCCGTTGCCGCCTCCGGTGCCCGAACCGCCGCCCAGGCCGCCGAGGTTGCCCATGGCGCCGGAGAGGCCCTTGAGGGCGTCGCCGATTTCGCTGGGGACGATCCAGAGCTTGTTGGCGTCGCCCTCGGCGATCTTCGGGAGCATCTGGAGGTACTGGTAGGAGAGCAGCTTCTGGTCCGGGTCGCCGGCGTGGATGGCCTCGAAGACCGTGCGGACGGCCTGGGCCTCGCCCTCGGCGCGCAGGGCGGCGGCCTTGGCCTCACCTTCGGCGCGCAGGATCTGGGACTGCTTCTCGCCCTCGGCGCGCAGGATCTCGGACTGCCGGACACCTTCGGCCTGGAGGATCGCGGCGCGCTTGTCACGGTCGGCGCGCATCTGCTTCTCCATCGAGTCCTGGATGGAGGTGGGCGGTTCGATGGCCTTGAGCTCGACGCGGTTGACGCGGATGCCCCACTTGCCGGTGGCCTCGTCGAGGACGCCGCGCAGGGCCGCGTTGATCTCCTCGCGCGAGGTCAGGGTCCGTTCCAGGTCCATGCCGCCGATGATGTTGCGCAGGGTGGTGACGGTGAGCTGCTCGATCGCCTGGATGTAGCTGGCGACCTCGTAGGTCGCGGCGCGGGCGTCGGTCACCTGGTAGTAGATGACGGTGTCGATGTTGACGACCAGGTTGTCCTGGGTGATGACCGGCTGCGGCGGGAAGGGGACGACCTGTTCGCGCAGGTCGATGCGGTTGCGGATGGTGTCGATGAACGGGACCACGATGTTGAGGCCCGCGTTGAGGGTCCGCGTGTAGCGGCCGAAGCGCTCGACGATGGCGGCGCTGGCCTGCGGGATGACCTGGATGGTTTTGATCAGGGCGATGAAGACCAACACCACCAGGATGATCAGGACGATGATGACCGGTTCCATCGTGGGTGTCCGTCCCCTTCTCCGCCTCGGCGCTCCGGCAGATCCTATTGACCAGATCCGTTGACCTGGCTGACCCTGACTACTGCTGATCTTACGGCTGTTGAGGATCTTGCTGGTCGAGTCTGACAGACCGTCGCGCGGCGCGGAGGCCGTTCGGGCCACTTGTGCCCGTCGGGGTCACATGATGACGGCCGTGGCCCCGTCGATCTCCACGACGTCCACTTCCTCGCCCGGCTCGAAGGCGCGCCCGGTGTCCAGGGCGCGTGCCGACCAGATCTCCCCGGCGAGTTTGATCCGGCCGCCGGCACCGTCGACCCGCTCCAGGACGACGGCCTGTCTGCCCTTCAGGGCGTCCACTCCCGTGGCCAGTTGGGGCTGTTGGGAGCGGTGTCGGGCGGCGATGGGCCGTACGACGGCGATGAGGGCGACCGAGACGATGACGAAGACAAGTACCTGGACGACCAGGTCCGCGCCCAGTCCGGAGGCGACGGCGGCGGCGACCGCGCCGACGGCGAACATCCCGAACTCCGGCATCGCGGTCACGACGAGCGGAATTCCGAGCGCTGCCGCGGCGACGAGCCACCACACCCATGCGTCGATGTCGTTCACGCTGTCATGGTAGGTCCGACGGGGACGCCGAGGACAGGGCGCACTTGGGGCGGGTCAGGACAGCGGGAGCCCCTTGGCGGTCCACCGGTCCCCGGCCTGCTCGACGACGAGCGGGAGTCCGAAGCAGAGGGACAGGTTGCGGGAGGTCAGTTCGAGCTCCAGGGGTCCGGCGGCCAGGACCTTGCCCTGACGGATCATCAGGACGTGGGTGAAGCCCGGGGCGATCTCCTCGACGTGGTGGGTGACCATGATCATGGAGGGTGCGATGGGGTCGCGGGCGAGTCGGCCGAGGCGGCGGACGAGGTCCTCGCGGCCGCCGAGGTCGAGGCCGGCGGCGGGCTCGTCGAGGAGGAGCAGCTCGGGGTCGGTCATCAGGGCGCGGGCGATCAGGGTGCGCTTGCGCTCGCCCTCGGAGAGGGTGCCGAACCTGCGGTCCAGGTACTCGGTCATGCCGAGGCGGTCGAGGAAGGCGCGGGCGCGCTGCTCGTCGATGTCCTCGTACTCCTCCTGCCAGCCGGCGGTCATGCCGTACGCGGCGGTGAGCACGGTCTGCAGGACGGTCTGGCGCTTGGGCAGCTTGTCGGCCATGGCGATGCCGGCGACGCCGATGCGCGGACGCAGTTCGAAGACGTCGGTGCCGGGCTTGCCGAGGGTCTCGCCGAGGATGGTGGCGGTGCCGCTGCTCGGGTAGAGGTAGCTGGACGCGACGTTGAGGAGGGTGGTCTTGCCGGCGCCGTTGGGACCGAGGATGACCCAGCGCTCGCCCTCCTTGACCGACCAGGAGACCTGGTCCACCAGAGCCCGGCCCTCGCGGACCACGGTTACGTCCTGAAGCTCCAGAACATCGCTCATGAGCGCGTTGTCTCCCCTTGCATTGTGGCCGGTCTCGGCTGTCGCGTACACCTGTGGCTCGGGCCGCGGCGCCGGTGGGCGCAGGCCCCTCCAGGAAATCTACGCCACCGGTCGGCGTAACCGTTCCATCGGTCCGGTCCTTAGGGTGGGGGCATGCTCTCGGAACCACGCGCAGGGCGCCTTGCCGCCTGGGGAAATGCCCTTATTGCCCATATGGTCTCGCCGGACGACGCCGCGGTCGCGATCGTGGGCGAGGACGCGGTGCACCGGGTGGAGGGGCTGCCGGGTGAAGCCGCGCCGGTCGGTCTCACGCTGGCGCTGGGGCGGCTGCGGGCGCTCGGCGCGGTCGGGCTGCGGATCGCGCTGCCCGCGCCGGGGCATCCGCTGGGGCTGAGCGGGCCGCCGGAGTTCAACGCGCGGGCGCTGGAGTCCGAGGAGGCGGTGATCTGTGAGGGGGCCGCGCTGGGGCTGGTGCCGGAGGTGTACGAGGCGGGGCCCGAGGGGGACGTGCACGTCGAGGTCGTCTGGCACTGCCTGCCGGTGCGGGAGGCGCCGCCGGCGGACGTGCCCTCGCTCGGGGAGGCGGAGCGGGAGCTGGCGGAGGCGCTGCGGGACGCCACGGAGGTGCTGACGCGGCTGGATGTCGCCGGGTCGGGGCCGGTGGCGGAGGCGGCGGTCGCGGCGTACCGGGCGCGGGCGGAGCGGTCGTCCGGGCGGGAGGTGCTGGCGCCGGGGTATCCGCCGCGGGCGGTGCGGGTGCTGGAGTTGGCGCAGCGGGTGGGGGTGCTGGTGTCGCTGGCGTCGGAGAACGGGCACGGGGGTGCGGTGAGCGCGTCCGAGATGGCCGCGCGGGGGGATGCGCTCAGGCCGGTGGAGCGGGTGGCTCGGCGGGCGCAGGTCGCGGCGTACAACTCCGTTGTGGTGGAGCGGGGGCGGTGACGGTGCCGTGTCTTGGTGGGCGCCCGGGGTGAGTGCGGGCGTGGGCCGGGGTGGCGCTGCTCGGCGCTGACGAGGTGCCGCAGCGCCCACCCGTGCCGCCCCAGCGGCACGATTGCCCGCTGCTGGGACGGCGTGGGGCGGCGGCCTGCGTCAGTGGTTGACGCCCAGGTTGCCGAAGGCCGGGTTCAGGACGCCGATGACGTTGACGCTGTTGCCGACGGCGTTGACCGGGATGTGGATCGGCGCCTGGACCAGGTTGCCCGAGGCGACGCCCGGGGAGCCGACGGCCTTGCCGTGGGCGTGGGCGCCGCCGTCGGTGGCGGAGGCCATGCCCGCGCCGGCGGCGATCAGGCCGCCGGCCACCATCGTCACGGCCGCTGCCTTCTTCAGGTTCTTCACTTACAAGCCCTCCTTGCGATCGCCGCGGCAGTCGCCGCGGCACGCACTGGAGAACGGCCGGACCCCTCGAAGGATGCGCCATATGGGGGACATTCCCACGACGGTATGAATCTCCGACCGGAGGGGAACCCTCCGCCGCCCCGCCGCGTACAGGGGCGGCCGGGCGCGGTCAGCCGGCCACGCCGTGGCGCACGGCCCACAGGGCGGCCTGGGTGCGGTCCGCGAGGTCGAGTTTCATCAGGATGTTCGAGACGTGGGTCTTCACCGTCTTCTCGGAGAGGACCAGCGCACGCGCGATCTCCCGGTTGGAGCGGCCGTCCGCTATCAGGCCCAGCACCTCGCGCTCCCGCTCCGTGAGGGACCCCGCCCTGCCCGGCCCGGAGCTGCTCTCCTCCTGGCTCAGGAGGGCGCCCGCGACCTCGGGCTGGAGCAGGATGTGCCCGGCGTGGACGGAGCGGATGGCGCCGGCCAGCGCGTCGGGGTCGACGTCCTTGTACACGTATCCGGCCGCGCCCGCCCGCAGGGCCGGGACCACGGTGCGCTGCTCGGTGAAGCTGGTGACGACCAGCACGCGCGCGTGGTTGTCCAGTTCGCGGAGTCTGCGCAGCGCGTCGACGCCGTCCATGCCCGGCATCTTGACGTCCATGAGGATCACGTCGGGCTTCAGCTCCTGGGCGCGGTCGACGCCCTCGGCGCCGTCCGCGGCCTCGCCGACCACCTCGATGTCGTCCTGTACCTCCAGGAAGGTGCGCAGTCCCCGGCGCACCACTTGGTGGTCGTCGACGAGCAGCACCTTGATTGCGTCAGCCACCGGGAACCTCCATCTCGATCGTGGTGCCCTCGCCGGGCGCGGACCGCACGGTCAGCCGGCCGCCGGTGCCGTTCGCCCGGTCCCGCATCGAGACCAGGCCCAGGTGGCGTCCGGCGCGGCGCACCGTGCGGGGGTCGAAGCCGCCGCCGTCGTCGGTGACGCGCAGGACGGTTCCGGTGCCCTGCCGGTGCAGGGTCACGTCGACGCGTTCCGCCCCGGAGTGGCGCAGGGCGTTGTGCAGTGCCTCCTGGGCCACGCGCAGCATCGCCTCCTCCTGGGCGGCCGGCAGGGCCTTGACGCCGTGGCCGGTGAAGGTGACGCTGGCGGCGTGGGCCCGGTCGAGGACCTGGATCTGGGTGCGCAGGGTGGCGACCAGGCCGTCCTCCTCCAGGGCGGCGGGGCGCAGCTCGACGACGGCGGCGCGCAGCTCGTCGGCGGCCTCGGCGGCCAGGGTGGCGACCTGGTGCAGCTCGCCCTTGGCGCGCGCGGGGTCGCGGTCGACCAGGGCGGTGGCGGCCTGGGCGGTCAGGCGCAGGGAGAAGAGCTTCTGGCTGACCGCGTCGTGCAGCTCGTGGGCGAGGCGGGAGCGCTCCTCGGCGATGGTGAGTTCGCGGCTGCGCTCGTACAGGCGCGCGTTGGTGAGGGCGATGGCGGCGTGCTGGGCGAGGATGCCGAGCAGTTCCTCGTCGTCCTGGGTGAAGCCGCAGGTGCCTTCCGGCTTCGGACACGGGGGGTGTGGGGGGTCTCCCCCCACAGGGCGCAGCTTGTTGGCCAGGAACAGGGCCCCGAGCACCTCGTCGCCGTCGCGGATCGGCAGGCCCAGGAAGTCGACCAGGTCGGGGTGGGCGGAGGGCCAGCCGCCGAAGCGGGGGTCCTTGCGGACGTCGCCGAGGCGTTCGGGGGTGGCCTCGTGGAGCATCGCGGCGAGGATGCCGTGCTGGCGCGGCAGCGGGCCGATGGCCTTCCACTGCTCGTCGCTCACGCCGTCGACCACGAACTGGGCGAAGCCGCCGTGGTCGTCGGGGACGCCGAGGGCGGCGTACTGGGCGTCGAGCAGCTCGCGGGCCGAGGCGACGATCGTCTTGAGGACGTCGCGCACCTCGAGGTGCCTGCTCATGGCCAGCAGCGCGGAACTCACCGCGGTGAGGCCGGACCGGGGGCCGTGGGTCATGTCCTCACGGTACCCGCGGCGGGTGGGGGCGGGATCGGCCCGGTGACGGGCGTCGCCTAGGGCGGTGGGACTAGGTCCGGGGTCCCGTCCGCCCGGCCTAGGGCGAAGGGCCCTCGGAGGTTGGGGCCGGTGCCCGAGGCGGGCGGCGGCGGCCGGTTCCTACGTTGAGGATCACGCCGGACGGACGGACGGCGGGGACGACGAAGGGGACGTGTGTCATGCCGGTTGCGATCATCACGGGGGCGTCCAAGGGGCTGGGCCGGGCACTCGCCGAGGCCCTGGCGGCACGGGGGTGGGACCTGGTGCTGGACGCGAGGAGTCCCGAGGTCCTCAAGGAGGCGGCGAGGGGGCTGGAGGTGTACGGCACGCGCGTGTCGGCGTTGCCCGGCGACGTCACCGACTCCTGGCACCGGACGGGGCTGGTGGCGCAGGCCCGGCGGCTGGGCGGCGTGGATCTGCTGGTCAGCAACGCCAGCGCGCTGGGCGCCGAGCCGCTGGTGCGGCTGGCGGAGCTGCCCCTGGAGGGTCTGCGGCGGGCTCTGGAGGTGAACGTGGTGGCCGCGCTGGGCCTGGTCCGTGAGGCGCTGCCGCTGCTGCGGGAGGCCCCTGCGGGCGCGGTGATGACGATCAGCTCCGACGCGGCCGCCGAGGCGTACGAGACGTGGGGCGGCTACGGGGCGTCCAAGGCGGCCCTGGACCAGCTGGCGGCGGTGCTGGGGGCCGAGGAGCCGGGCCTGCGGGTCTGGGCGGTCGATCCGGGGGACATGGCCACGGACCTGTACGCGGCGGCCGTGCCGGACGACGAGGATCCGCGGCCGGACCCGGCGAGTGTCGTGCCGGGGCTGCTGCGGCTGCTGGACGGGCGTCCGGCGAGCGGGCGCTACGGGGCTGTGGCGCTGCTGGAGGCACGGTGATGTCGCCACTGGCGGTGCGGGTCCCGGAGGAGCTGTCGGCCCGGGTGCCGGCCGAGCAGCGGGGACCGGGGCTCGACCGGGACGACGTACGGCTGCTGGTGTCGCGGGGCACCGAGGTGTCGCACCACGGGTTCGCCGCGCTGCCGGGGCTGCTGCGGGCCGGTGATCTGCTGGTGGTGAACACCTCGCCCACGCTGGCGGCCGCCGTGGACGGCCGGGTCGGGCACGCGCGCGTGGTGGTGCACTTCTCCACGCGCGGGGACGACGGCCGGTGGGCGGTGGAGCTGCGGGAACCGGACGGGAGGGGCACTACGCGCGCGCGTGCGGAAGCAGCGGACGTGACGGGCCTCCCGCGCGCGCGTGCGGAGAGTGTGGAGGCACGCGGGTGCGGTGGTCCGGCGGGGACGAAGGTGCGGCTGCCCGGTGGGGCCCGGCTGGTGCTGGAGGAGCCGCTGAGTGCGCGCGGGGAGCGGTTGTGGTGGGCGCGGGTGTCGGGGGCGGAGGTGCCCGCGCTGCTGCGGGAGCACGGGCGGCCCATTCGCTACTCCTATACGGAGCGGGACCAGCCGCTGTCCGTCTACCAGACGGTGTTCGCGCTGCCGTACGCGGACGGGGCGGGCAGTGCGGAGATGCCGAGCGCGGGGCGGCCGTTCACGGCGCGGCTGGTGGCGGAGCTGGTGAGCCGCGGGGTGCAGTTCGCGCCGGTGACGCTGCACACGGGGGTGGCCTCGGCGGAGGCGCACGAGCCGCCTTATCCGGAGCGGTTCGCGGTGCCTCAGGCGTCGGCGCGGCTGATCAACGCCGTGCGCGCCGGTGACGGGCGGGTGGTGGCGGTGGGGACGACGGCCGTACGGGCGGTGGAGTCGGCGGCCGGGGCCGACGGGGTCGTGCGGGCGCGGGCCGGGTGGACCGATCTGGTGGTGACGCCGGAGCGCGGGGTGCGGGTGGTGGACGGCCTGCTGACGGGCTTGCACGAGCCCGAGGCCTCGCATCTGCTGATGCTGGCGGCGGTGGCGGGGCGGGCGGCGATCGACCGCGGGTACGAGGCCGCGGTGCGGCGGCGCTACCTGTGGCACGAGTTCGGGGACGTCCATCTCCTCCTGCCGTAGGAGGGCGGCGCACACCCACTCACACATCGCATTGCTTCAGCAACTAGCAGTAAGAAAGGTGGGGGGTCGATGTGAGCCCGCGCATAGGGCGCACGTCACGTACGAAGGGGAGTAGGAGAACGACTCGTCCGTTTTGAGCGGGGCAGATGGTCCAATCTGCCCCGCTTTGCCGTTCCCTGATCCACTACCCGGCTTCGTACGTCACACCTTTGCCTCCGGATTTTGCGGCCGCTAAGAATTGCTCTCGTCGCTCAGCGCCGTGGGTTCTCCCCCGCGGCGTTTGTGCCGGAAGCACCAACTGTCCCCACCGGACGAGAGCGACCTCCGCGCTATTCGAAGAGGTCTATCCCGCCATGCTCAAGAACATCCTTCCCCGTGGTCGCAGTCGTTCCCTGAACCGCACCCAGAAGGCCGCGATCGCCGGTGTCGGCGCGCTCGGCGCCGCCGCCGTCGCCCTCACCGCCGTCCCGGCCAGCGGCCAGACGACGACCACGAGCGAGGCCGCTCCGACGGCCAAGGTGGCGTACAGCACCAAGCAGATCCAGGACGTGCACGCCGGTGTCACCGGCCAGCTCGCCGGCGCGAGCCAGAAGGTCGCCGCCATCGAGGCCAAGAAGGAGGCGGCCGCCAAGAAGGCGACCGCCGAGAAGAAGGCGACCGCCAAGAAGGCCGCCGCCAAGCGTGAGGCCAAGGAGACCACCAGCCGCTCCGCGCAGCGCACCGAGGTCAAGAAGGCCGCGCCGAAGTCCTACCCGAACAACCTCGACGGCTGGATCCGCGAGGCCCGGGCCATCATGAAGAAGCACGGCATCCCCGGAACCTACGAGGGCATCCACCGCAACATCATGCGGGAGTCCTCCGGCAACCCGCGGGCCATCAACGACTGGGACATCAACGCCATCAACGGCATCCCGTCGAAGGGCCTGCTCCAGGTCATCCCGCCGACGTTCGCGGCCTACCACGTCCCCGGCACCTCGAAGAACATCTACGACCCGGTCGCCAACATCGTCGCCGCGTGCAACTACGCCGCGGACAAGTACGGCACCATGGACAACGTCGACAGCGCGTACTGAGGTCGGCGCGGACCTCTTCACGACGTCGCCGACGCCGCACCCACCGTACGCCGAAGGGCGGCACCCTCCTGACGGGGTGCCGCCCTTCGGGGCGTGCGGGCCGGGTCGTGGGGCCCGCCGGATGCCGGCCTACTTGCGCATGACCTCGGGCTCGTGCCGCCGCAGGAAGCGGGCGACGAAGAAGCCGCAGATCACGCCGAGGACGATCAGCGCGACCATGTCCATGCCCCAGGCGCCGACGGTGTGCTCCCACAGCGGGTCGGCCTCGGCGCCCTTCTCGGGCGGACTGATCTTGTTGAAGTCCAGCGTGGCTCCGGCCGCGGCGACCGCCCAGCGCGAGGGCATCAGGTACGAGAACTGGTTGACGCCGACCGCGCCGTTCAGGGCGAAGAGGCAGCCGGTGAAGACGACCTGGATGATCGCGAACATCACCAGCAGCGGCATGGTCTTCTCGGCGGTCTTCACCAGCGAGGAGATCACCAGGCCGAACATCATCGAGGTGAAGCCGAGGGCCATGATCGGCAGGGACAGCTCGACCAGCGTCAGCCCCCCGAGGACCAGCCCCTCCTCCGGGATCTCGCGGCTGGCGAAGCCGATCACGCCGACCAGCAGGCCCTGGAACACCGTGATCAGACCGAGCACGAAGACCTTGGACATCAGGTACGCGGACCGGGACAGGCCGGTCGCGCGTTCCCGCTCGTAGATCACCCGTTCCTTGATCAGCTCTCGGACCGAGTTCGCGGCACCCGCGAAGCAGGCGCCGACCGCGAGGATCAGCAGGACCGTGGTGGCGGTGCCGTTCGGGATGATCCGGCCGGTCTGCGGGTTCGCGGGGTTGGGCAGCAGGCCCTTGTCCGCGTCGATGAGCAGGCTCACCGCGCCCAGCACGGCCGGCAGGATCACCATCAGGGCCAGGAAGCCCTTGTCGGAGGCGATCACCGACGTGTAGCGCCGCACCAGCGTGACGAACTGCGACATCCAGCCCTGCGGCTTCGGCGGCTTCATCGCCTGCATCGACGGCACCTGTACGGACTGCGGCGCGACGGCGTCGAGGTCCGCGGCGTACATCTGGTAGTGCTGCGAGCCCTTCCAGCGGCCCGCCCAGTCGTAGTCGCGGTAGTTCTCGAAGGCGGAGAAGACGTCGGCCCAGGTGTCGTAGCCGAAGAAGTTCAGCGCCTCCTCGGGCGGCCCGAAGTAGGCCACGGAACCACCCGGCGCCATCACGAGCAGCTTGTCGCAGGTCGCCAGCTCGGCCACCGAGTGGGTGACGACGAGGACGGTGCGGCCGTCGTCGGCCAGGCCGCGCAGCAGCTGCATGACGTCGCGGTCCATGCCCGGGTCGAGGCCGGAGGTCGGCTCGTCCAGGAAGATCAGCGACGGCTTGGTCAGCAGCTCCAGGGCGACGGACACGCGCTTGCGCTGACCGCCGGACAGGGACGTGACCTTCTTGTCCTTGTGGATGTCCAGCTTCAGCTCGCGCAGCACCTCGTCTATACGGGCGTCGCGCTCCGCGGCCGTGGTGTCGGCCGGGAAGCGGAGCTTCGCCGCGTACTTGAGCGCCTTCTTGACGGTCAGCTCCTTGTGCAGGATGTCGTCCTGCGGGACCAGACCGATGCGCTGGCGCAGCTCGGCGAACTGCTTGTACAGGTTCCGGTTGTCGTAGAGGACCTCGCCCTGGTCGGCGGGCCGGTAGCCGGTGAGCGCCTTGAGCAGGGTCGACTTGCCGGAACCCGACGGACCGATGACCGCGATCAGCGACTTCTCGGGCACGCCGAAGGAGACGTCCTTGAGGATCTGCTTGCCGCCGTCGACCGTGACGGTCAGGTGCCGGGCGGAGAAGGAGACCTCACCGGTGTCGACGAACTCCTCGAGCCGGTCGCCGACGATCTGGAACGTCGAGTGGCCGACACCGACGATGTCGGTCGGGCCGAGCAGCTGGGAGCCGCCCTTGGCGATCGGCTGGCCGTTGACGTACGTGCCGTTGTGCGAGCCGAGGTCGCGGATCTCCATGCGCCCGTCGGGCGTCGAGTGGAACTCCGCGTGGTTGCGGGAGACCTGGAGGTCGGAGACGACCAGGTCGTTCTCCAGGGCACGGCCGATGCGCATGACGCGGCCGAGCGAGAACTGGTGGAACGTGGTCGGGCTGCGGTCCCCGTGGGCCGGTGGCGCCCCCGCCGCGCCGCCTGGTCCCTGCTGCTGGGGGAAGTGCGGCGCGACCTGCTGCGGCTGCGGCGCGACCTGCTGCGGCGGCTGTTGCTGCTGCCAGCCGGCCTGCTGGGCCTGGTACTGCTGCCTGTGCTGCGGTGCCTGCTGCGGCGGCGCCTGCTGCTTGAACGGCTCCTGCACGGGCGGCGCCTGCTGGGCCCAGCCCGCGTTCGCGCCCTGCGCGGCGTACGGCTGCTGCTGTTGCTGTTGCTGTTGCTGTTGCGGCTGGACCTGCGGCGCGCCGGCCGGGGCCTGGGCGCCGGTCAGGCTCACGCGTGGCCCGTCGGTCGCGTTGCCCAGGTTCAGCACCGCGCCGGCGCCGAGCTCCGTCTGCTGGACCCGCTGCCCGTGCACGAACGTGCCGTTGGTGCTGCCGTGGTCCTCGACCACCCAACTGCGGCCGTTGAAACTGATCGTGGCATGCCGCCAGGAGACCCTGGCGTCGTCGAAAACAAGCTCCCCCTGCGGATCGCGTCCTAGCGCGTATGACCGGGACGGATCGAGCGTCCAGGTCCGTCCATTGGATTCCAGTACGAGTTCCGGCACTCCATGCCCCACTGAGTTGTCCCCCGATGTGCTCCCGTCGCGGGGAGTCTAGGGATGTCGAACATCGGGGGGAACTATTTCAGGCTCGGGGCCCTGACCGAAAGTCGGGCCTTGTGAAAAGTGCGTAGGCACCCTTCGGCCGTTCCCGTTGACGGGGTTGAAACCTGCCCGGAGAGTGGTATTCCACGCGAGGGGGACATGCGCGGCAACTTGACCGCGCAGCGGATCGGGGGGTCTGCCATGAGCGCGTCCACGAGCGTCGGAACCGAGGGCTACGGCACCCGTGTGCCGTGGGGCGACGTACTGCTGTCCGCGATCGCCTCCGTGAGCTGGGCATTGATCGGCATGGCGGGAACGGCGGCGCTCGGCCTGCATCTGCTGGACGCGGACGCGGCGGGCTCGCTCGGGCCGATGACCGCGGCGGTCGTGGCGCTCGGGGCGGGTGGTTCGGTCACACCGGCCGGCGATGTGTCCGCGTTCGGTCTGAAAGGGGCCGAGGCGCACACGGCCATCGAGATCACGCCACTGGGGGTGGGACTGGTCGGTGCGCTGTTCCTGTCGTTCTTCTTCCTGCGGTCCCTGCGCGCGGCCGCAGTTGTCGTCGCCCCCGCCGAACTCCTGGCGCGCGCGGGCGCGGTGGTCGCGCTGTTCGTGGCGATGACGGGCGGACTGGCCTGGGCGGGTCACGACGTCGTCACGATCGACGGCGCCTCGCTCGGGCTCGACGACCTGCCCGGCGGGGGCGGGAGCGGCGGGCTGGAGATTCCGGGGCTCGGTGACGTGGGCGACATCGGCGGGCTGCTGCCCGACCGGGTCGGTGACCTGGTGGACGCCCGGGCCGCCGTCGGGTTCACCGTCGACACCGCGCCCACGTTGCTGGGCGGTCTCCTCTGGTCCGCGGGGGTGCTGCTGATCGCGTTGCTGGCCTCGCGCCGCACTCCGCTGCCGCGCGGGTGCGGGGCCCTGCACCGGGTGGTGCGGCCGGCCGTGTCCGCCCTGGTCACGGTGGCGCTGACGGCGGTGGCGGCCGGTCTCGCGGCGGCGGCGTACGCGGCGATCGGCGACGACCATCCCCGGCGGATCGCGGGGGCCGCGCTGCTGGGCGCGCCGAACGGCGTCTGGCTCGGCGTCCCGCTCGGCCTGTCCGTGCCGTGGGACGGGCGGGCCACCGGTCAGCTGGTCGGGGTGCTCCCCGCTCCCCTCGACGACCTGCTCGGCTCCGGCGCCGAAAGGCCGGTCACGCTCGGGCGGCTGGCGGAGCTGGACGGACGGGTATGGCTGCTGGGGGTGGCCGCGGCGCTGATGATGCTGCTGGCCGGGGTGCTGACGGCGGTGCGGACACCGGTGGCGCCCGGCGGCGCCGCACGTCCCCTCGCCTTCGCCGGGCGCTGTGCGCTGCGGCTGGGCATCGCCACGGCGGTGACGCTGCCGCTGTCGGCACGGCTCACGGAGGTCTCCGTGGACGCCTCCCTGTCGGTGTTCGGCATCGACGCCTTCGGCGCGGGCATCGACCTGCACGGACACCTCGGTGCTGCCCTGCTGCTGGGTGCCGTCTGGGGCGCGGGTGCGGGGGCCGCGGGGGCGCTGCTGGCGCGGGTGAGCGGGGCTGCGGGGGCCCGGGCGACGGGCTTGGCACTCAGTGCCGGGGCGGTGCCGGGGGCGGTGACGGCGGCCGTGACGGGGAGCGCGGTCGCGGGCGGTCCGCCGTATGCGGGCTCGTCCTCCGGGCCGTACCGGCCGAGTACGCCGCACCGGCCGCCCGGTCCGGACACCAACCCCTACCTGCGGTGGCGGGAGGGGCCGTGGTCCGGGGACGCCCCGGCGCCGGGCGCGGGAGAAGCCCTGGGTGAGCCCGAGGACGCCCGTCCGGCGGGAAGGGCTCCGGCGAGGCGCGACGCCGGGCTGCCGCCGGGGCCCGGCCATACGGCGTCGGGGGCACAGCCGCCCGCAGGCCCGGGGCAGGGGCAGGGGCAGGCACAGCGGGGAGGGAGTGGCGCGGGCCATGAGGGCGACGGCCCCGGGTGGTACGGCACCGACGCGGGCCGGGAGGACGACAGCCCCGGACGGTACGGCGCCGACGCGGGCCGGGAGGACGACAGCCCCGGACGGTACGGCACCGACGCAGGCCAGGAGGACGACAGCCCCGGACGGTACGGCACCGACGCAGGCCCGGAGGACGACAGCCCCGGACGGTACGGCACCGACGCAGGCCGGGAGGACGGCGGGGCGGGTCCCTGGTCCGACGAGGTGCGCCCGGAGGACGGCGGGGCGGGTCCCTGGTCCGACGACGACGTGTACGGCGCTCCTACGGTGGCCGGGCCGCTGGAGCCGCGCCCGGGGAAGCCGCCGCGACGCCCGCGGCGGCCGGGAGAACGGCCACCGTCCCGGCCCTGGGGCGAGGGCCCTCCGCCACCTCCGCCCCCACCCCCCGCGCCGCCCCGGCGCCCCCGGGACGGGCAGTGAGCCCCCGTGTTCCGGCGCCGGGCAGGCGCAGGCTTCGCCTCCGCGCCCGGGCAGGCTCCGCAGCGCCACGCGGGCGCGCGGTGGGGCCGTAGGACCGGCTCCGGCGGTGCGGGCCGCCCGGACGGAGGACGACGACCCGGCTCGCTCGGCGGTCTCCGCGCGTCCGAAGCGCCCCGCCACAGCCACCGGGGCGAAGTCCCGGCCCCCGCCGGGCTGCTCACGTCCTTCCCTCCGTGGCTCATGTCCGCCAGTCGGACCTCGGGGGCGGGCGGCACCGGGTGCCGGATACGGTGGGAGCACCATGAGCGCTTCGCAGACCTCTGACGTTCCCACTCTCCTCGTCAAGATCTTCGGCAAGGACCGGCCAGGCATCACGGCCGGCCTGTTCGACACTCTCGCCGCGTACTCGGTCGATGTCGTCGACATCGAGCAAGTCGTCACCCGTGGCCGGATCGTGCTGTGCGCGCTCGTGACCGAGCCGCCCCGTGGTCTGGAGGGCGATCTGCGGGCGACCGTCCACAGTTGGGCGGAGTCGCTGAAGCTGCAGGCGGAGATCATCTCCGGCATCGGCGACAACCGGCCGCGCGGATTCGGCCGCTCGCTGGTCACGGTGCTCGGGCACCCGCTCACCGCGGAGGCCACCGCCGCCATAGCGGCCCGGATCACCGAGTCCGGGAGCAACATCGACCGTATCTTCCGGCTGGCCAAGTACCCGGTGACCGCCGTCGAGTTCGCGGTCTCCGGCGTTGAGACCGAACCGCTGCGCACGGCGCTGGCCACCGAGGCCGCGGCGCTCGGCGTGGACATCGCGGTCGTCGCGGCGGGGCTGCACCGCCGGGCGCAGCGCCTGGTCGTGATGGACGTGGACTCCACGCTGATCCAGGACGAGGTCATCGAGCTGTTCGCCGCGCACGCCGGCTGCGAGGACGAGGTCGCCGAGGTGACGGCGGCCGCGATGCGCGGGGAGCTGGACTTCGAGCAGTCGCTGCACGCCCGCGTCGCCCTGCTGGCGGGGCTGGACGCCTCGGTGGTGGACAAGGTGCGTGCCGAGGTGCGGCTGACGCCGGGTGCCCGCACCCTGATCCGCACGCTGAAACGGCTCGGCTACCAGGTGGGGGTCGTCTCCGGCGGCTTCACCCAGGTCACCGACGCCTTGCAGGAGCAGCTGGGACTGGACTTCGCGCAGGCCAACACGCTGGAGATCGTCGACGGCAGGCTGACCGGGCGGGTCACCGGGGAGATCGTGGACCGGGCGGGCAAGGCGCGGCTGCTGCGCCGGTTCGCCGCCGCGGCGGGCGTACCGCTGTCGCAGACCGTGGCGATCGGTGACGGTGCCAACGACCTGGACATGCTGAACGCGGCCGGGCTCGGGGTCGCCTTCAACGCCAAGCCGGTGGTACGCGAGGCGGCGCACACCGCGGTGAACGTCCCCTTCCTCGACACGGTGCTCTATCTGCTGGGCATCACCCGCGAGGAGGTCGAGGCCGCGGACACGCTGGCCGACGATCTCGGCGACGGCCTCGGTCGGGCCCCGCGGCCCTGACCCCGGGGACGCCCGGCACGCCGAGGGCCCGGACCGCGAGGGTGCCGGGCCCTGTCACGCGGGGGCGGCGGGTCAGTCGGTCGGCGCCCAGTAGTCGACCAGGGCGGCCCGGCCGGGCTCCACGTCCTTCCAGGAGCCCGTGAAGGTGAGGACGGCGAAGGCGGCGGTCGGGAAGCCCCGGCGGTTGATCCGCTCGCGGACCTCGTCCCCGGCCGAGCCGGCCAGGATCTCGGTCAGCGCCTCCATGCCCGGGTTGTGGCCGATCACCAGCACGTTCCGCAGGTCGTCGGGGGTCTCGTTGAGCACGGCGATCAGCTCGCCGGGCGAGGCCTCGTAGATCCGCTCCTCGTAGACGGTCTTCGGCCGGTGCGGGAACTCCTGGACGGCGAGCTTCCAGGTCTCGCGGGTCCGGGCGGAGGTGGAGCACAGGGCCTGGTCGAAGGGCACGCCGGTATCCGCGAGCCGACGCCCGGCCTCCGCGGCGTCCATGCGGCCCCGGTCGGCGAGCGGCCGCTCGTGGTCGGTCACCTGTGGCCAGTCGGCTTTCGCATGCCGGAAGAGAACAATCCTGCGGGGTTCTGCGACGCTCATGTCTTCCAGCTTCGCATGAAACAGGCCATGGGGCTCTGGGAGTTGACAGGCGGGCTCGCCGCGGGACGCGTGCGGGAGCCTGCGGTCGGCGCTCAGCGCGCGGTCAGCTGCTCCAGCCGCTCCAGCAGGTGGGCCGTCGCGGGCTGCTCCGCGGCCGCCTGGGCGTCGGCGGGATTGAGTATCAGCAGGAGCAGCGCGACGAAGGCGAGCACGGGCAGGGCGAGGGCCCACCAGGGCAGCCGGGTGTCCACGCCGCCCCGGGTCGCCTGGGGAGGCCGGGTGTAGGTAGGGGCCGACATGAGTGCCTCCGCTGGTCTTCGGGCGTCCCTGGTCCGTGCTCCGCGGCCCGCCGGTGGCGGGCACATCTCGAAGTTACGGAATCCGCGGGGTCCAACCCATCCGGAGGTCCACCCACTTGACCCTGACCCTCACCCCCTAAGGGATGGGGGGTTAACCCCACCACCCGGTCGCGGGAGGCGGGGTCACGGCGAGGCGATCGTCGCGATGATGCCGATGATCACGAAGATCGCGAGGAAGGAGCCGAAGACGATCAGCATCTTCTTCTGGCCGTTCTGGGGATTCGGATCGAGGACTGGCATGGGGCAAGTCTCGCATCCCCCGCGCGGTCCGCTCCCGGCGGGCCGCCCGCGGGGACCCGCGGGCCTCGCGCGCCGCGCGGCCGGGTCAGCGGCCCGCCTCGTCCTCCACGGTGCGGTCGCGTCCCGCCAGGACGCCCACCACGATCTGCGGCACCATCAGCGCGCTCATCAGCGCGATCGGCAGCCCCCAGCCCCCGCTGTGCTGGTAGAGCACGCCCACCAGGAGCGGACCCGGGATGGAGATCAGGTAGCCGGTGCTCTGCGCGAAGGCGGACAGCTGGGCGACGCCCGCCCCGGTCCTGGCCCGCATCCCGACCATGGTCAGCGCCAGCGGGAAGGCGCAGTTGGAGACGCCGAGCAGCAGGGCCCAGACCCAGGCGCCGCCGACCGGCGCGAGGTACAGACCGGCGTATCCGGCGAGCCCGCACACGCCCAGGACCACCACGATCGGACCCTGGTGGGGCAGGCGGGTCGCCACCCGGGGGATGACGAAGGCGAGCGGCACGCCCATCACCATGATCACGGCGAGCAGCAGCCCGGCGGTGCCGGCCGAGACGCCCGAGTCCCGGAAGATCTGCGCCATCCACCCCATGGTGATGTAGGCGGCCGTGGCCTGGAGGCCGAAGAAGACGGCGAGCGCCCAGGCCGTACGGCTGCGGGTGATCCGCAGCGGGGGCTGTTCCGCGGGCTTCTCGGCGGACGGCTCGCCCTCCGGCCGCGGCGTGGACGGCGCCGTGGTGCCGGGAGCCTTCCGGTTCCGCACGAAGGGGATCCACGGCAGCACGGCCAGCGCGGGCAGCACGGCCCAGACGGCGAGGCCGGGCCGCCAGTGACCGCCCAGCGCGTCGGTCAGGGGCACGGTCGCCGCCGCGGCGACGGAGGTGCCGAAGGCGAGGGCCATCGAGTAGAGGCCGGTCATGGAACCGACGCGGTCGGGGAAGTAGCGCTTGACGATGACCGGCATCAGGACGTTGCTGACGGCGATGCCCATCAGTGCCAGGGCGGTGGCGGCCAGGAAGCCGCCCGTGCCGCCGGCGTACGGGCGGATCAGCAGGCCCGCGGTGATGGCGACCATGCCGGCGCAGACCACCGCGCCGGGTCCGAAGCGGCGGGCCAGCCTGGGGGCGGTGACCCCGAAGACGGCGAAGCAGAGCGGGGGCACGGAGGTGAGCAGTCCGGCGATGCTGCCGCTCATGCCGAGCCCGTCGCGGACCTCCTCCAGGAGGGCGCCCAGGCTCGTGATGGCGGGGCGCAGGTTCACCGCGGCCAGGACGATGCCGAGGATGAGCAGACGGGTCGTCCAGGTCGTCCACGCGTGCGTGGCGGACGCCTCGCCGGGTACCTCGGACACACCGCCGCCCACGGCACGCCCCTGCGTGCGCGTCTCCGTACCCGTGTCCGTGCGCGTCTCCGTACGTGTCTCCGTACGTGTCTCCGTCCGGGTTTCGTCACTAGCCATGAGACCCATCATAGAATCATGGGATGATTGATTGTCCACTCGCTCGTCCCCTCGTGTGCGAAGGTGAGCCATGCCGCTGAGCCATCCCCGTCGTTCGGCACTGTCCGAGCAGGTCATCGCGGCACTGCGGCAGCAGATCGCCTCGGGCGAGTGGCCGGTCGGCTCCCGCATCCCCACCGAACCCGAGCTGGTCGAGCAGCTCGGTGTCGCCCGGAACACGGTCCGTGAGGCGGTCCGCGCGCTGGCCCACAACGGCCTGCTGGACATCCGCCAGGGATCGGGCACGTACGTCGTGGCGACCAGCGAACTGGCCGGCGTGATGCAGCGCCGCTTCGCCGACGCCGACCCCCGGCACATCGCCGAGCTGCGGTCCACGCTGGAGTCCGCCGCCGCGCGACTGGCCGCCGAGCGGCGCACGGAGAAGGACCTCAAGCAGATCGACGGCCTGCTGCTGCGCCGGGAGGAGGCCTGGGAGTCGGGTGACGCGGAGGCGTTCGTGTCGGCGGACGCCACGTTCCACCTGGCGGTCGTGGCGGCCTCGCACAACAACGTGATGACGGCGATGTACGCGGACCTGGGCGAGGTGATGCGGGACTGGCTGCGTGGCGACGTGGGCGAGGGCATGTCCCCGGCCATGCACATGGATCACGCCCGGCTGGTGGACGCGATCCGCGCGGGCGACGCGGCGACGGCGGCCGAGGAGGCTGCGGCCTATCCGTTCGTGTGCCGGCCCGCGCTGTTCACTCCGCCCGCGGACCACTGATCCACGCCGCTCCGGTGGGGTGGGCGCGCCTGCCGTGACTACGCGAGGGCCCGCACCCCGTACGGGATGCGGGCCCTCGGGCGTGGCGTCCGCTCAGGCGCCGATGGCGTGCAGACCGCCGTCGACGTGGATGATCTCGCCCGTGGTCTTCGGGAACCAGTCGCTCAGCAGCGCGACGATGCCGCGGCCGGCCGGCTCCGGGTCCTTCAGGTCCCACTCCAGGGGGGAACGGCTGTCCCACACGGCGGCCAGGTCACTGAAGCCCGGGATGGACTTGGCGGCCATGGAGCCGAGCGGGCCCGCCGAGACCAGGTTGCAGCGGATGTTCTGCTTGCCCAGGTCACGGGCCATGTAGCGGCTGGTTGCCTCCAGCGCGGCCTTGGCCGGGCCCATCCAGTCGTACTGCGGCCAGGCGTACTGCGCGTCGAAGGTGAGGCCGACGACCGAGCCGCCGTTCTGCATCAGCGGCAGGCAGGCCGTGGTCAGCGACTTCAGGGAGAACGCCGAGACGTGCATCGCGGTGGCGACGGACTCGAACGGCGTGTTGAGGAAGTTGCCGCCGAGCGCGTCCTGCGGCGCGAACCCGATGGAGTGCACGACACCGTCGAGGCCGCCCAGTTCCTCGCCCACTACGTCGGCGAGCCGGCCGAGGTGCTCGTCGTTGGTGACGTCCAGCTCGATGACCTTGGTGGGCCTGGGCAGCTTCTTGGCGATGCGCTCGGTCAGGGTGGGCCGCGGGAAAGCGGTGAGGATGACCTCGGCGCCCTGCTCCTGGGCCAGCTTCGCGGCGTGGAAGGCGATGGAGGACTCCGTCAGCACGCCGGTGATCAGGACGCGCTTGCCCTCGAGAATTCCGCTCATGGTGATCAGTGACCCATTCCCAGTCCGCCGTCAACGGGAATGACGGCTCCAGTGATGTACGAGGCGTCGTCCGAGGCGAGGAACCGCACCGTCGCGGCGATCTCCTCGGGCCGCGCGTACCGCCCCAGCGGCACCTGCGACACGATGTTCGCCCGCTGCTCGTCGGTGAGCACCTTGGTCATGTCGGTGTCGACGAAGCCCGGCGCGACGACGTTGAAGGTGATGTTGCGCGATCCCAGCTCACGGGCGAGGGAGCGCGCGAAGCCGACCAGACCGGCCTTGGAGGCGGCGTAGTTCGCCTGCCCCGCGGAGCCGAGGAGCCCGACCACCGACGAGATGAGGACGACGCGGCCCTTCTTGGCGCGCAGCATGGCGCGGTTGGAGCGCTTGACGACGCGGAAGGTGCCGGTGAGGTTGGTCTCGACGACGGAGGTGAAGTCCTCCTCCGACATGCGCATCAGGAGCTGGTCCTTGGTGACGCCGGCGTTGGCGATCAGGACCTCGACGGGACCGTGCGTCTCCTCGATCTCCTTGTAGGCCTGCTCCACCTGCTCGGTGTCGGTGATGTCGCACTTGACGGCCAGGAAGCCCTCCGGCGGCTCACCCGAGCGGTACGTGATCGCGACCTTGTCGCCGGCGTCGGCGAAAGCGCGGGCGATGGCGAGGCCGATGCCCCGGTTTCCTCCGGTGACGAGAACCGAGCGGCTCATCGGATCACCCTTTCGATAGCGGTCTGGCGCACCCGCCCGGTCACCCGTACGGCGGACGGCGACAGCAGGCGGCTTCCTCGAAAATCTATCGGTCCCCCGACTCCGCCAAAGACTCGGGCACCCACAGTGGCTTACGGGGCTGTCTGTCGGGTCCCTACAGAACCGGTGCCGCTTCAGCCTTCCGTGCCGGGCGCGTGTGCGGGCAGGCCCTCCGCGCGGGCGGTCTCCAGCATCCTGCGGTCGTAGGTCACCAGGGCGGTCAGGTCGTCCCGCAGCGAGAGTGCGCTGGCCACATGGATCGCGTCCAGTGTCGGCAGCCGCCCGACGAGCAGCGCCGCGCCGTCGCGCACCTCTCGGGTGAGGAGGATCTCGGTGACCCTGGCATGGAGATCGTCCATGGTCTTGGGAAAGGGCCCGACGAGATCCAGAGTCCGTACGGTCCCGACGAAACCGAGCGTGCTGGTGGCGAGCGCCTCCGTGGCCCGCTGCTGCAAGAAGGCATCCAACGCGGCCCGGTGATTGCGCCGCGTCATCCACGTGACCAGCGCGGACGTGTCCATGCAGATCAACGCTCGTCCTCTTCGCGCTCGGCGAGCAGCAACGCCAGCGGGTCGATGTCCTCCGTGACCTCGTAGTGCGGCATGCCGTGCCGGTCGGCGGCCGTGACCGGCTTCAACTTGATCTTCCCCTGTGCCACCAGGTGTGCGTACCGCTCCATGGGACTGCCGGCCGGAGACAGTATCGCGATCACGTTGCCGTGCCGGGTGACCTCGATGGCCTCGCCCTTCTCATCGCAGAGTACGGGGGCGACGGCCGCGGTCGGACTCGGTCCAGGCCGACCGGGGCGTGCGCCGTGCCGACCGGCTGGAGACGCAGCTCGTCCTCCGCGCCCTGGCAGGCGAGGACCGCCCACACGAGGGTGAGCCGTTGCCGCTCCGTCCTGGCACCGACTCGAGCGGAGCGACCTGCGCCTGGGCACCGCCGAGGCCGAGCAGGTCCTGCGCCGGTCTACCCGGGGAGGGCCGAAGCACCCGACGTACCGGGCGATCGAGGAACTGGGCCGGAACCCGTACGGCCGGTTCGAGCTGGGCATGAACAGCCGTCTCGATCTGGACCTGTCCGTTCGGGCGACGGTGCCCGGCCCGCGTACCCCGGGCGGGGAAGCAGCCGCAGCGCCGACGTGACACCCGCGTTCAGGGCGGCACGCAGGGTGCGGCCGCGCTATGCCCGGGTTCTCCAGCGGGGGGCTGGTGAGCCCTTATGTCGAGGCGTCGAGATGGCTGCGGATCTGTGCGATGACGACGGAGACGAGCTGGTCGAACTGGGTGTCCGCGGTGGGGATGGGGAGCGCGGCGGCTTGGCGCAGGGCAGGGATGTCCAGATCGGTGTGGGCCGCCAGCCATGTGTCGGGGATGAGCGTGCCGCGGTCCGTCGTGGCGTGCGCGGAGGGGCGGTCGACCACGAGCGCGAAAGAGAGCATGAGCAGGGAGAGGTGGCGGTGTACCTCCAGGGCGGCCGGGAGGCCGATGCCGATGCCGTGCAGGAGTTGGAGGAAGCGGTCGAGGTTGAGCAGGCGGTTGGGGTGCACGGAGGTGGGGGGCGCGTCCTCGTCGAGGGAGACCAGCAGGGCGCGCGGCCAGCGCCGGTACAGCTCGCGCATGGACCGCGCGTAACCGGCGACGGATTCCTCCCAGGCGGTGGGGCTCAGGGGAGGGGAGGTCCAGGAGTCGAGCATGAGCCCGAGGGCGAGATCGACGACGTCCTGGCGGTCCTCGACGTAGTTGTACAGAGCCCGCACGGTCACACCGAGTTCAGCGGCCAGGGCGCGCATGGTGACGGAACGGAACCCCCGCGTACCAGCCATCTCCAGTGCCTTGGCGGCGATGGCCTCCCGGGTGAGGACAGGGCGGCCCTTGCGTGTCGTGGGACGGCGGCGGGAGGCGGCAGGCATGGCGCCATCGTACGGCCCTCCGGCTGAACTTCACACATGTTGACTTTTAGCGTCGGGAGCCCGCAGGCTGACGGCACCGCCCGTGCCCGCCTGGAGGTCGTATTCCGCATGGCAGCTCAGAAGTCCCGCCGTTTCCCGCCCGTGAGCGGGGTCCTCGTGCTGGTGATGGCCTCCACGGGGCTGGTCGTCGTCGACCTCACGATCGTGGCCATCGGACTCCCGCTGATCAGCGCCGATGTCGCGGACGGGGATTCAGCGGAGTCGGTAGTGGTGACCTACATGGTCGCGATGGGGGCACTGACCCAGGCGGCCGGAAGCCTTTCGGACCGCTGGGGGCGGCGGTCTCTGTTCCTGGCCGGGATCGCCGTGTTCACTCTGGCCTCACTGGCCGCGACGTTGGCGCAGGACCTGTGGTGGCTGAACGCCGCCCGGGTGGTCCAGGGCTGCGGAGCCGCGGTGATCATGGTGAACGGCATTCCGCTGATCTCGGACCGCTACACCGGCGAGGAGCGCAATCTCGCCATCGGCGCCTGGGGATCGTTCGCGACCGCGGCCGGGCTCCTCGCCCCGACTCTCGGTGGAGTTCTGATCGACGCCTTCGGGTGGCGTGCGGTTTTCGCGATCAACCTCCCGCTCGGCGCAGCGGCCTGGGCGCTGGCCGCCCGCGTGCTGCCGCCCACCTCCCCCGCACCCTCCTCGACCGGGCGGCCGGACTGGCCCGGAAGCCTGCTGCTCATGCTCGGCCTCGGTACGGCGACCCTGCTCATGCTCCGCCCCGGCGACACACCATGGGCAGGCCAGGACACCGCCGCACTGCTCACCGCCTGCCTGGCACTGGCTGCCTTCCTGGTCCTCCAACTCCGCGTACCCATGCCGACACTGGAGCTACGGATGTTCACCCGGCCCGCGTTCTGCGGCGCGATGCTGGCCGTCCTCCTCTCCCGCGTCCTGACCATCGGAGGCTCGGTCTACCTGGTGCTGTACCTGTCGGACGGGCTGGGCCTGAGCCCCACCTCGGCGGGACTGCTGATGACGCCGATATTCCTCGCGCAGATCGCCACCGGCATGGTCGGCTCCAAGCTGCTCAGCCACTGGGCCCCCGGCCTGGTGATCGGCTCCGGCTACTTACTCAAGGGCGTCGGCTTCACGGCCCTGGCACTGCTGATCACACCCAGCACACCGTGGTGGGCGCTGCTCGGGCCGCTGCTGGCCTGGGGCGCCGGCGGCGGAATCGCCGGCGCCCCCGTGATGGCCGTGGCGGTCCGGGTGACCGAACCCGAGCGGGTCGGCATGGTCGCCGGGACCGTCTCCACCCTCGCCTCCCTCGGCGCCGGCGTCGGCACCGCGGCACTCGGCGCGATCTTCACCCTTCACGACGGCACCGGTACAGGCAGTCAGGCAGTCGCAGACGGCACCCGGGCTGTCCTCACGGTCTCCGCCGTACTTGCGTTCATCGCAGTACTCACCACACTCGTCCTCATTCATCCGCACCGCGTCCCTCGCCCCGACCGAAGCCAGGAACCCGCCCGGTGACCATGAATCCCGCCCGCTACCGAGCCCGCTCCGACGCCGGGATCTGACACCTGCAACACGGCACCCGCACCTCGCATGAACGACCCTTTGCGCGAGCAAGATCAAGAACGGGGCGCCGGACCTTGGTGATCGCGGATCGGTTCTCGGAACCCGTTCTCACCCAAGAGTGAGACGGACCCCCTTCTGAGACTTGCATGGTGCAAAATCCGGGGTCATGACGGACCCTCACGACCTCTCCGTGTCCGGCCTGTCGGATGCGGACGACGTCGAACGACGGCCCTGCCCGAAGTGCGACGCACAGCCGGGCTCGCCGTACCGCTCGTGCTCCGGTGCGGTCGCCTCCGCCTACCACACCGGCCGCAAGTACGGCGGCCGGCCGCCGGTCATCACCGACGACATGCTGCACACCGTCCTCCGTCGCAGGGCTCTTGGCGAGTCCGTCGAGCAGATCCAGCCCGATCTGATCATCCCCACGGGCAAGCGCGAGGCGTATCCCGAGGCCGTCGAGGCGGCCCACGCCGACTTCGCCGCCCTTCGACAACGCGACCGCAGCCCCGTGTAGTTACTGAGAGCTGCACGCCACCTGGCCGTAGCTGTACGAGATCAGGGCCGGGTCGGTCGGCCCCCTTGATCACATACGTTCGCTTGGTTGCGTGCCACGTCTGGAGAACAGCCCCCACTGCCCCGCCGCCCCCTTCCACCGGCGGTTGCCCGACCGCAGGCATCACCTTTATCCAGTCAGCCGGAGGAGTGGGACATGGTTCACTGCCTCCAATGGTCACCACAGGCAAGCGCCCGAAGGGATCTCCCCCCGTGCCTCACAGCATCGACCAAGCCTTCACGGCACTCCCCCTACGCGCCCTCGCCGACGCCGCCCTCGCCCGGGCGCGTGCCCTCGGCGCCGAGCACGCCGACTTCCGGCTGGAGCGGGTGCGCAGCGCGTCCTGGCGGCTCAGGGACGCCAGGCCCGCCGGGTCCTCGGACACCACCGACCTCGGGTACGCGGTGCGGGTGGTGCACGGCGGCACGTGGGGTTTCGCGTCCGGCGTGGACCTGACCCTGGACGCGGCCGCCAAGGTCGCCTCGCAGGCGGTGGCGATGGCGAAGCTGTCGGCGCAGGTGATCAGGGCGGCCGGGTCGGACGAGAGGGTCGAACTGGCCGCCGAGCCCGTGCACGCCGACAAGTCCTGGATCTCGGCGTACGAGATCGACCCCTTCTCCGTGCCGGACACTGAGAAGGCCGCCCTGCTGGCCGACTGGAGCGCGCGGCTGCTGGCGGCCGACGGGGTCGACCACGTGGACGCCTCGCTGCTCACCGTGCACGAGAACAAGTTCTACGCCGACACCGCCGGGACCGTGACGACGCAGCAGCGCGTGCGGCTGCACCCGGTGCTCACCGCCGTGTCGGTGGACGACTCCAGCGGCGAGTTCGACTCCATGCGCACGCTGGCGCCGCCGGCCGGGCGCGGCTGGGAGTACCTGACCGGCACCGGCTGGGACTGGGATTCCGAGCTGGCCGAGATCCCGGAGCTGCTCGCCGAGAAGATGCGGGCGCCGAGCGTCGAGGCGGGGCTGTACGACCTGGTCGTCGATCCGTCGAACCTGTGGCTGACCATCCACGAGTCCATCGGGCACGCCACCGAGCTGGACCGCGCCCTCGGCTACGAGGCCGCCTACGCCGGGACCTCCTTCGCCACCTTCGACCAGCTCGGCAAGCTGCGCTACGGCTCGGAGCTGATGAACGTCACCGGCGACCGCACCGCCGAGCACGGCCTGGCGACCGTCGGGTACGACGACGAGGGCGTCGCGGGCCAGTCCTGGGACCTGGTGAAGGACGGCACGCTGGTGGGCTACCAGCTCGACCGGCGCATCGCGCGGCTCACCGGCTTCGAGCGGTCCAACGGGTGCGCCTACGCCGACTCCCCCGCCCACGTGCCGGTGCAGCGGATGGCCAACGTGTCGCTGCTGCCGGATCCGGGCGGGCTGTCGACCGAGGACCTGATCGGGGGCGTCGACCGCGGGATCTATGTCGTCGGGGACCGGTCCTGGAGCATTGACATGCAGCGTTACAACTTCCAGTTCACCGGTCAGCGCTTCTTCCGGATCGAGAACGGGCGGCTCACCGGTCAGCTGCGGGACGTGGCGTACCAGGCGACGACCACCGACTTCTGGGGGTCCATGGCGGCCGTCGGCGGCCCGCAGACGTACGTCCTGGGCGGTGCCTTCAACTGCGGCAAGGCCCAGCCGGGGCAGGTCGCGGCCGTCTCGCACGGCTGCCCGTCCGCCCTCTTCAAGGGAGTCAACATTCTGAACACCACCGAGGAGGCCGGTCGATGAGCGTCCGCAGCAGCAAGCCGCACGAGGTCGTCGAGCGGGCGCTGGAGCTGTCCCGGGCGGACGGGTGCGTCGTCATCGCCGACGAGGAGTCCACCGCCAACCTGCGCTGGGCGGGCAACGCGCTCACCACCAACGGTGTCACGCGCGGGCGCACGCTGACGGTCGTCGCCACCGTGGACGGGCGGGAGGGCACGGCGTCCGGGGTGGTGTCGCGCTCGGCCGTGACCGTGGACGAGCTGGAGCCCCTGGTGCGGGCCGCCGAGGCCGCCGCGCGGGGTGCCGGTCCGGCCGAGGACGCGCAGCCGCTGGTCCCGGGCGGGCCGGGGTCGCCGGACTTCGCCGACGCGCCCTGCGAGACCTCGTCGGCCGTCTTCGCCGACTTCGCGCCGGCGCTCGGGGAGGCGTTCGCCCGCGCGCGGGCGGGCGGCCGGGAGCTGTACGGGTTCGCGAACCACGAGATGACCTCGACCTACGTCGGCACCTCGACGGGGCTCCGGCTGCGGCACGACCAGCCGAACGGAACGCTGGAGCTGAACGCCAAGTCGCCGGACCGTACCCGGTCGGCGTGGGCGGGACGGGCCACGCGGGACTTCAAGGACGTCGATCCGGCGGCCCTCGACGCCGAGCTGGCCGTACGGCTGGGCTGGGCCGAGCGGCGGGTGGAGCTGCCCGCGGGGCGCTACGAGACGCTGCTGCCGCCGACCGCGGTCGCGGATCTGCTGATCTACCAGTACTGGTCGGCGTCCGGCCGGGACGCGGTCGAGGGGCGCACGGTGTTCTCCAAGCCCGGCGGCACCCGGGTCGGCGAGCGGCTGGGCACACTGCCGCTGACGCTGCGCAGTGATCCGCACGAGCCGGGGCTGGAGAGCGCGCCGTTCGTGGTCGCGCACTCCTCGGGGGGCGACCAGTCGGTGTTCGACAACGGGCTGCCGGTGGCGGCGACCGACTGGATCCGGGACGGCGAGCTGCACCGGCTGACGACCACCCGGCACAGCGCCGGGCTGACCGGGCTGCCGGTGGCACCCGCGATCGGCAACCTGATCCTGGACGGCGGCGACCCCGACCGGTCCCTGGACGAGATGGTCGCGGGGACGGAGCGGGGGCTGCTGCTCACCTGCCTCTGGTACATCCGCGAGGTCGACCCGGCGACGCTGCTGCTGACCGGGCTGACCCGGGACGGCGTCTACCTCGTCGAGCACGGCGAGGTCGTCGGCGAGGTGAACAACTTCCGGTTCAACGAGTCGCCCGTGGGCCTGCTGGGGCGGGCGACCGAGGCGGGGCGCACGGAGAAGACGCTGCCCAGGGAGTGGGGCGACTGGTTCACCAGGGCCGCGATGCCCGCGGTGCGGGTCCCCGATTTCAATATGAGCTCTGTCAGCCAGGGCGTATAACCTCGTACCTGATTTCGCGAGACCACTCAAGGAGACACGAGAACCGTGACGGACATCGTCGACGAGCTGAAGTGGCGCGGGCTGTTCGCCCAGTCCACCGACGAGGATGCTTTGCGCAAGGCGCTCGCGGACGGTCCCGTCACGTTCTATTGCGGCTTCGACCCGACCGCGCCGTCCCTGCACGTGGGGCACCTGGTGCAGGTGCTCACCGTGCGCCGGCTCCAGCAGGCCGGGCACCGGCCGCTGGCGCTGGTCGGCGGGGCCACGGGCCAGATCGGCGACCCGCGTCCGACCGCGGAGCGCACGCTGAACTCACCGGAGACCGTCGCGGGCTGGGTCCAGCGGCTGCGCGGCCAGATCGAGCCGTTCCTGTCCTTCGAGGGCGAGAACGCCGCGGTGATGGTGAACAACCTCGACTGGACCGAGGGCCTGTCGGCGATCGAGTTCCTGCGGGACATCGGCAAGCACTTCAGGGTCAACAAGATGCTGACCAAGGACTCCGTCGCCCGGCGCCTGGAGTCCTCCGAGGGGATCAGCTACACGGAGTTCAGCTACCAGCTGCTCCAGGCGATGGACTTCCTCCAGCTCTACCGGAGGTACGGCTGCACGATGCAGCAGGGCGGCAGCGACCAGTGGGGCAACCTCACGGCCGGCCTCGACCTGCTGCACCGCCTGGAGCCGGACGCGTCCGTGCACGCCTACGCGACGCCGCTGATGACCAAGGCGGACGGCACCAAGTTCGGCAAGACCGAGGGCGGCGCCGTCTGGCTCGACCCGGAGATGACGACGCCGTACGCGTTCTACCAGTTCTGGCTGAACGTGGACGACCGGGACATCTCGACGTACATGCGCATCCTGTCCTTCCGCTCCCGCGAGGAGCTGGAGGAGCTGGAGCGGCAGACCGGGGAGCGTCCGCAGGCCCGGGCGGCGCAGCGCGCGCTGGCCGAGGAGCTGACGACGCTGGTGCACGGCGCCGGTCAGACGGCCGCCGTGATCGCCGCGTCCAAGGCCCTCTTCGGCCAGGGCGAGCTGGCGGAGCTGGACGAGCGCACGCTGGCCGCGGCCCTGTCCGAGCTGCCGCACGTCCGGGTCGCCGAGCCGGCCCCGGTGGTCGACCTGTTCGCCGAGGTGGGCCTGGTGGCCAGCAAGTCCGCCGCACGCCGCACGGTGAAGGAGGGCGGCGCCTACGTGAACAACGCCAAGGTCACCGGCGAGGACGCCGTCCCCGCCAAGGAGGACCTGCTGCACGGGCGCTGGCTGGTGCTGCGCCGCGGCAAGAAGAACCTGGCCGCGGTGGAGATCACCGGCAGCACCGGCGCCTGAGCGGGCGCACGCGCGAGGGGCGTGCTCCGGCGCCGCACGGCTGCCGGCGCACGCCCCTTCGCCGTACGGCGTGGGTCCGGAGCGGGGTCAGGCCCGTTCGCGTCGCCTGCTGCCGCGGAACGACGTGTAGGCCGCGTCGCCGAGACCGACCACGATGATCGCCGCCACCAGCTGGAACAGGTGCCGCCACCAGTCGATGCCGGAGGTCGCGTCGACGCCGGCCGCGCGGGCGATCGCGTTGCCGACGATCGCGCCGATCATGCCGCAGATGGTGGTCAGCCACAGCGGCATGTGCTGCTTGCCGGGAATGATCGCCTTGGCGATCAAGCCGAGCACGAATCCCACGATGATCGCCCACAACCAGCCCATGGCTGCCTCCTCGTCCGGCTCTACGCGAGCAATGCCACCAGTGTTCGGGCGTACGGCGTACGGCGCATGCCGCGTACGGCCGAACGGGGGACCGGCGCCCGGCCGTAAGGCGCAGGCGGTACGGCCGGACCGGGGGTGCCCCGGTCTCGTGAGCGGCGCAGGCGCGGCGTAACGTGGTGAGTTGTCCGGGACCGGAGTCCCCGAGCGGCCGCGGACGAGAGCGGGGCGGGGAGAGTCCGATGCGGGCGGATGGTGGAAGCGGATGCGGAAGCAGAGTGCCGGCGGCAGTGCCGAGGTGTTCCGGATCACCGGGGCCCGGACGGGCCTCCAGGAGGACGTGCGCGGGCGGCAGCGGCGGTACATCATCTCGATGTCGGTCCGTACGGTGTCGGTGATCCTCGCGGTCTGCCTGTGGAACGTGGAACGGCACGTCGCGATCGTGGCCCTGGTCCTCGGGGCCGCGCTGCCGTACATCGCGGTCGTGATCGCCAACGCGGGGCGCGAGAACGCGCCATCCCTGCCGTCGACGTTCGTGACGGCGCCGACCCCGCCGATGATCATGCCGCCGCGGGCCGGGAACGGCGGGGCGGAATCCGTCCCGGAGGGCGCGAGCGCTGATCCGGGGCCGGGTGCGGCCGGTGAGCCGCACGGCCGGCCGTGACCGCCACACCCCCTGCGCGGCGGCGTCGATTCCACGCCAGGCCGAAGAACTGCTCAGATGAATCGTGTTGTTCCGGTGCCGGGCGATGGGTGAGCCGTGACATACTTCGTACGCGCTCCGCATCCCCCGTCGGAGCGACGGACCGACGCCGGGCAGCTCCCCCCGTGGCTGCTCGGCGTCGCCTTGTGTGCGGGCCCTGTGCGTGGATCTGTGAGACGAAACCGGTGGATCTGTGAGACGAAACCGTGAGTGACGAAACCACCCCGATCTGCTCCGCCAAGGGCTGCCGCACCCCCGCCGTGTGGGTGCTGGCGTGGAACAACCCGAAGATCCACACTCCGGAGCGCCGCAAGACGTGGATCGCGTGCGACGAGCACCGCGAGCACCTGTCCCAGTTCCTCGGGGTGCGGAACTTCCTCAAGGACGTGGTCCCGCTCGCCGAGTGGGAAGCCCCGGAGGACTCCGGCAGGCCCTGAGGGACCCTGCCTTGGTCCTTAGCCCCCGATCGCGGACATCGGGCGGTCGGGCTGGACGAAGGTCGGGTCGTCGAGGCCCGCGCCCGCCTTCTTGCCCCACATGGCCAGGCGCCAGATGCGGGCGATCTCCTCGTCGGGGGCGTCGGAGCGCAGGGCGGCGCGCAGGTCGGTCTCCTCGGTGGCGAAGAGGCAGGTGCGCACCTGGCCGTCGGCGGTCAGGCGGGTGCGGTCGCAGGCCGAGCAGAACGGGCGGGTGACGGAGGCGATGACGCCGACGCGGTGCGGGCCGCCGTCCACCAGCCAGCGTTCGGCGGGGGCCGAGCCGCGCTCCCCGGAGCCTTCGGCGGTCAGCTCGAAACGGGTCCGCAGGGAGGTCAGGATGTCACCCGCGGTGACCATGCCCTCGCGCTTCCAGCCGTGCTGGGCGTCCAGCGGCATCTGCTCGATGAAGCGCAGTTCGTAGTCGTGCTCGACGGCCCAGGCGAGCAGGTCGGGGGCCTCGTCGGCGTTGAGCCCCGGCATCAGGACGCTGTTGACCTTGACCGGGGTGAGTCCGGCCTCGCGGGCGGCCGCCAGGCCCTCCAGGACGTCCTTGTGGCGGTCCCGGCGGGTGAGGGTCTTGAAGACGTCCGGGCGCAGGGTGTCCAGCGAGACGTTGACCCGGTCCAGGCCCGCCGCCTTCAGGGCCGTGGCCGTGCGCCTGAGGCCGATGCCGTTGGTCGTGAGCGACATCTGGGGGCGGGGCTCCAGGGCCGCCACGCGCTCGACGATGCCGACCAGGCCGGGGCGCAGCAGCGGCTCGCCGCCGGTGAAGCGGACCTCCTCGATGCCGAGGGAGGTGACCGCGATGTCGATGAGGCGGACGATCTCGTCGTCCGTGAGCAGGTCGGGCTTGGCCAGCCACTGCAGGCCCTCTTCGGGCATGCAGTAGGTGCAGCGCAGGTTGCAACGGTCGGTGAGCGAGACCCTCAGGTCGGTGGCCACTCGGCCGTAGGTGTCGATGAGCACGTGGGCCCCCTCCCTCGACGCGGATCGGCGGAGCACTTCTCTCCTCCGACACCGTCGAGCCTACGTGACCGCTCGGACATCGACATCGGCCCGAACCCACGACGCGCGACGCGGCCGCGTCGTAGGGATCTACGAGCGGCCGCGCCGGTGCCGGTCGGGCGGGGCGTCAGTGCGCTCCGGTGCCGGTCAGGGACCGGACCTCCAATTCCGCGTACTTCGCCTCGTCGGGCTCCTCCTTCGACAGGACCGTGCCGAGCCAGCCCATCAGGAAGCCGAACGGGATGGAGATGAGACCCGGGTTCTGCAGCGGGAACCAGGCGAAGTCGACGTCCGGGAACATCGCCTTAGGGTCGCCGGAGACGACCGGCGAGAACAGCACCAGGCCGACGGCGACGATCAGGCCGCCGTAGATCGACCACAGGGCGCCCTGGGTGGTGAACCGCTTCCAGAAGAGGCTGTAGAGGATGGTCGGCAGGTTGGCCGACGCGGCGACCGCGAAGGCCAGGGCGACCAGGCCGGCCACGTTGAGGTCGCGGGCGAGGGCGCCGAGCCCGATGGAGACGATGCCGATGAAGACGGTCGCCCAGCGGGCCGCCTTCATCTCCTCCTTCTCGGTGGCCTTGCCCTTGCGGATCACGTTGGCGTAGATGTCGTGCGCGAAGGACGAGGACGAGGCCAGGGTGAGGCCCGCGACCACGGCGAGGATGGTCGCGAAGGCCACCGCCGAGATGGTGGCGAGCAGGATCGCGCCCCAGGCCGAGTCGACGCCGCCGACGTGCAGCGCGAGCAGGGGTGCCGCCGTGTTGCCGGACGGGTTGGACGCGATGATCTCGTCCTTGCCGACGAGCGCCGCCGCGCCGAAGCCGAGGGCGATGGTCATCAGGTAGAAGGCACCGATGATGCCGATCGCCCAGTTCACGGACTTACGGGCGGCCTTGGCGTTGGGCACCGTGTAGAAGCGGATCAGGATGTGCGGCAGGCCGGCGGTGCCGAGCACGAGGGCGATGCCCAGGGAGATGAAGTCCAGCTTGGACGTCCCGGTCACGCCGTACTTGAGACCGGGCTCCAGGAACGCGGAGCCCGCGCCGCTGTTCTCCGCGGCCTTGCCGAGCAGGTCGGAGATGTTGAAGTCGAACTTCAGCAGCACCAGGAAGGTGATCAGGATGGTGCCGCCGATCAGCAGCACGGCCTTGACCATCTGGACCCAGGTGGTGCCCTTCATGCCGCCGATGGTGACGTACACGATCATCAGGACGCCGACGAGGGCGACGATGAGGATCTTGCCGGCGTCGGAGGTGATGCCGAGCAGCAGCGAGACCAGGATGCCCGCGCCCGCCATCTGGGCCAGCAGGTAGAAGATCGAGACGACGATCGTGGAGGTGCCGGCGGCGGTGCGCACCGGGCGCTGGCGCATGCGGTAGGCGAGGACGTCGCCCATCGTGTAGCGGCCGGAGTTCCTGAGCGGCTCGGCGACCAGGAGCAGGGCGACCAGCCAGGCGACCAGGAAGCCGATGGAGTAGAGGAAGCCGTCGTAGCCGAAGAGGGCGATGGCGCCGGCGATGCCGAGGAAGGACGCGGCCGACATGTAGTCGCCGGAGACGGCGAGGCCGTTCTGGAAGGCACTGAAGGACCGGCCGCCCGCGTAGAAGTCGGCGGCGTCCTTGGTCTGGCGGCCCGCCCAGACGGTGATGCCGAGCGTCGCGAGGACGAAGAGCGAGAAGAGCGTGATGATGAGCGGCCGGTGCTCGCTGGCCTCGTTGGCGGCCAGCTCGGCGGCGAAGACGGTCTGTGCGGGGCTCATGCGCCGCCCTCCATCCGGGTCTTGATGGCCTCGGCCTTGGGGTCGAGCTTCGCGGCGGCGTGCCGCGAGTACCACCAGGCGATGAGGAACGTGGTGACGAACTGGGCGATGCCGAAGACGAACGCGACGTTGATGTTGCCGAACAGCTTGGTGCCCATGAAGCCGCCGGCGTAGTTCGACAGCAGCACGTAGAGCAGGTACCAGGCGACGAAGGCGACGGTCAGCGGGAACGCGAAGGAGCGGAAGGAGCGGCGCAGTTCGGCGAACTCGGCGCTCTGCTGCACTTCGGAGAACTCCTCGGCGGAGGGGAGTCGGTGTTCCTCTTGCGAGGGGGGCTCCTCTTTCGAGGGGGGCGGTGCGTCGGTGGCCACGGAGTCTCCTCGTACGACGGACATGACGGCTTGGACCTCGGTGTTCTCGCAGGGGGCTGATCGTGCTCGGGCTCCCTGTCCAACGACACGGCGCCCCGCGGGGACCGGTTCAACACCCGTGGCACTTTCCGAAGTCACCCTCGGCGGGTCATTGCTGGCCAGGGACTTCGGGGGATAGCTTCACCCTGCACCACTACGTCATGTACCTGCCCGATTACCCGTGTGCGGGCGGGTGCCGTTCTGCCGGATGATGTGGAGAACCCATGGATCATCTGCGATCCGCGCGCGATCCGCGCTCCAGACGCCGGCTCGTTTCCCGAGTTTTCCCGACGGACTGGAGACACCACGCATGACCGCTCCCCTCTCGCGTCACCGCCGTGCCCTCGCGATCCCGGCGGGCCTCGCCGTGGCCGCGTCGCTCGCGTTCCTGCCGGGCACCCCGGCCGCCGCGACCCCCGCGGCCGAGGCCGCCCCCTCGACGGCGGCGGACGCGACCTCGCTCAGCTACGTCGTCAACGTCGCCTCCGGGCACCGTCCTTCGGCCTCCGTGCGGCGGGCGATAGCCAAGGCGGGCGGCACGATCGTCACGTCGTACGACCGGATCGGCGTGATCGTCGTCCACTCCGCCAACCCCGACTTCGCCAAGACCGTCCGCAAGGTGCGCGGCGTGCAGTCGGCCGGTGCCACCCGCACCGCGCCGCTGCCCTCGGCCGCCACCACCGACACGGGCGCGCCGCAGGTGCTGGGCGGCGAGGAACTGGCCGCCGCCAAGGCCTCCTCCGGGAAGGCCGAGGGCCAGGACCCGCTGGAGTCGCTCCAGTGGGACCTGCCCGCCATCAAGGCGGACAAGGCGCACGAGAAGTCGCTGGGCAGCAAGAAGGTGACCGTCGCCGTCATCGACACCGGCGTCGACGACACCCACCCGGACATCGCCCCGAACTTCGACCGGCAGGCGTCCGTCAACTGCGTGGCGGGCAAGCCGGACACCACCGACGGGGCCTGGCGGCCGAGCGCGGCGGAGAGCCCGCACGGCACCCACGTGGCCGGGGAGATAGCCGCCGCCAAGAACGGCATCGGCATGACCGGCGTGGCGCCCGGGGTGAAGGTGGCCGGCATCAAGGTCTCCAACCCGGACGGCTTCTTCTACACAGAGGCAGTGGTCTGCGGCTTCATGTGGGCGGCCGAGCACGGCGTCGACGTGACCAACAACAGCTATTACACCGACCCGTGGTACTTCAACTGCAAGGACGACCCGGACCAGAAGGCGCTCGTAGAGGCCGTCTCGCGGGCCTCCCGGTACGCGGAGAGGAAGGGCGCGGTCAACGTCGCCGCGGCCGGCAACGAGAACTACGACCTCACCTCCGACGAGATCACCGACCCGTCCTCGCCCAACGACACCACGCCCGGCGACCGGACCGTCGACCCGTCGAAGTGCCTGGACATCCCGACCCAGCTGCCGGGCGTCGTGACGGTCGCGGCGACCGGTGCGAAGGGCCTCAAGTCGTCCTTCTCCAACCACGGTCGGGGCGTCATCGACATCGCCGCGCCCGGCGGCGACTCGACGGCCTACCAGACCCCGGAGCCGCCCGCCACGAGCGGCCTGATCCTGGGCACGCTGCCCGGCGGCAAGTGGGGCTACATGGCCGGTACGTCGATGGCGTCCCCGCACGTCGCGGGCGTCGCCGCCCTCATCAAGTCGACGCACCCGTACGCGTCCCCCGCCATGGTGAAGGCCCTGCTGTACGCCGAGGCCGACGCCACGGCGTGCACCAATCCGTACGACATCGACGGCGACGGCAAGGTCGACGCGGTGTGCGAGGGCCCGAAGAACCGCAACGGCTTCTACGGCTGGGGCATGGCCGACGCGCTGGACGCGGTGACCTGGTAGCCGGTACGCGTACCTGTGCGTGATGCGGGGGCGGTGGTCCGGTTCCGATCGGGTCCGCCGCCCCCGTCGTCGTGCGGTGGGTCTGTTCGCCGACGGGATCGCGGCGGTCAGTGAGAGCTTCGGGCAGGGCTGCATGAGGTTCATGGACGACGTCCTCGGTGAACCGGTCGCGGGTCGAGGAGGCAGTGGGCAACTGGACCGAGCAGGCCTCCGCCCCGCGCGAGCCGAAGAAGGCGCGGCGGTGGGAGCTGCGGCCCACGGACGTGCGCAAGGAGGTGCGGCTGTGGTGGTCGGCCGCTTCCCATCCGCGGGACGCGTCCGTGACCGGCACGGCACGGGACTCGTGAGGGCGACGACGGAACTTGCCCGGATCTGGTGACTTGGTGAAGATCCTGGGGTGACCTCGATACGACCCCCGTCCCGGACCACCGACACCGGACGCCACTCGCGGCCCTCCGGCACCGGCCGGACGGTCGCCGTACTCGTGCTGGTGGCCCTGGGCGCGCTGATACCCGTGCTCGGCCCCTCCCCCGCGCTGCACGGCACCGGGGAGGCCGAGGCTCCCGGCACCGGCGGCATCGGCCTGCTGCGCACGGTGCTCTTCGCCGCGCTGAGCGTTCCGCTCGGCGAACTCTTCGCGAACCGGCTGGCCCGGTCGCTGCCCGGCGCTCCCCCCGACCGGCCCCGCAGCTGGTCGCCGTACGCGGCCGCCGTCGGTCTCGCGGCCGCGCTGGGGCTGGCCTCGGTGGTGGCCACGGGCAACCTGGTGCCGGACTCCGTCGCCGACATCGACGTCGGCGGTCTCTACGAGTCCCGTGACGGCAAGCTCGCCCTGCTGGAGGTCAACGGATTCCTCGCGGCCTGGCTGTGCGCGACCTCGCGGCGGCCCGGACTCCAGGTGTGGCCGCTGGCCGCGGTGATCGTCGCGGACGCGCTCCGCGCGCACCCCACGACCGAGTACAGCCCGCTGCTCGGCTCCGGACTGACCCTCGTCCATCTGACGTGTGCCTCTCTGTGGGTGGGCGGTCTGCTGTACGTGCTGCGGACCCTGCGGCGCTGGGGGGCGGCGGAGGCGGCGGGGCCCGCCCTGCTGGGGCTCTACGCGCGCGTGGCGGCCGTTCTGCTGGGGGCCCTGACGGCCACCGGGGTGGGCAGTTCGCTGCGCCGGATGCCGGCGGGCACGATCCTGGACCAGCTGACGGACACCGCCTACGGGCGGGTCCTGCTGGCCAAGGTGCTCCTCGTGGCCGCCGTCGCCGCCCTCGCGCTGTGGGCCAGGATCCGGCTGAGCCGCGCGGCCGACCCGCTGACCGCCTGCTCCCCCGCGCGCGCGGAGGTCGTCGCCCTGGGCGTGGTGGTGGCGGTGTCGGGGCTTCTGACGGCCCTTCCGGTGCCGATCCGGTGGTGAGCGCGCACACGGGGTGCCCCAACGCTCCTGCGGTGCCCGGAACTTGACGGCACGGGCCCCCTGCGGGACCGGAGTGTCGGTCCGGGCCCGTATCCTCATTGACCATGCTCGAAGACCGCACGACCGCAGCGCCGTCCGCCACGGCGTGGCCGACCGCGTATCCCCAGGGGTACGCGGTCGTCGACGTGGAGACCACCGGCCTGGCCCGCGACGACCGCATCATCTCGGCGGCCGTCTACCGGCTGGACGCCCGCGGCGAGGTCGAGGACCACTGGTACACCCTGGTCAATCCGCAGCGCGATCCGGGCCCGGTGTGGATACACGGTCTGACCAGCGCCGTGCTCCGGGACGCGCCGCTCTTCCCGGACGTCGCCGAGGAGTTCGCGGCCCGGCTCGACGGGCGGGTCCTCGTCGCGCACAACGCGGTCTTCGACTGGCAGATGATCGCCCGCGAGTACGCGCGCGCGGAGCGCGAGGCACCGGTGCGTCAACGCCTGTGCACCATCGCGCTGTCCAAGGCACTGGACCTGCCGCTGCCCAACCACAAGCTGGAGTCGCTGGCCGCGCACTTCGGCGTCGTGCAGCAGCGGGCGCACCACGCGCTGGACGACGCCCGGGTGCTGGCGGAGGCGTTCCGGCCGAGCCTGCTCGCCGCGGCGGCCGGGGACGTGCGGCTGCCGCTGCACGAGTGCCGACCGCTGACCGAGTGGTCGGACCGGCCGACGCCCCGGATCGGGCAGCAGGCGGGCTACGCGAGCTACCGGCCGACCAGTTGGCGCCCCTCCCGCAAAAGGCCCGCATGCCCCCACCCCAACCCGGGCCGGTACGAAGCGGGCAAACGGCTCAAGCAGGGCATGCGGGTCGCCTTCTCGGGTGACACCTCCGTCGAGCGCGACCTGCTGGAGGACCGCGCCGTCGAGGCGGGCCTGCACGTCGCGACCAGCCTGTCCCGGCTGACCAGCCTGCTGGTCACCAACGATCCGGACTCGGGCACCTCCAAGGTGGTCAAGGCCCGCCAGTTCGGGACTCCGGTGGTGGACGAGGCGGCCTTCGGGCAACTGCTCGCGGACGTCGAGCCTGCGGACGGGTGATTCCGGGCGACTCGCCCGGCGCCCGTCGGCCCGCGTTCGCGGCGACGGCCCACCCTGTGGCGCATGGCGACATGTGAAGTCTGCGGCAACAACTACGGAATGACCTTCGAGGTCCACGCCCAGGGAGCGGTGCACGTCTTCGACTGCTTCTCCTGCGCGATCCACCGGATGGCCCCGATCTGCGAGCACTGCCGGGTGCAGATCATCGGCCAGGGCGTCGAGGTCGACGGCCACTGGTTCTGCGGGGCCCACTGCGCCCGCGCGGAGGGGAGGGCGGGGATCGTCGACAAGGTCTGAGCGCTTCGCGTGACCGTCGGGCGACGCGGTCGTTGAACCCGCGCCGCGGTGTTATCGGACGTGTTCCCCGCCGACGCGGGGCTGTGGCCCTCGCGGGGACCTCCTCGCGAGGGCGGATCCCGGCCAAGGTACCGTCAATGCGTGTACCGCTTCCTGTTGTCCCGCCAGTGGGTGATCCTCACGCTGGTCGCCGTGCTGCTCATCCCCACGATGATCAAGCTGGGCTTCTGGCAGATGCACCGCTACGAGGAGCGCACCGCTCGGAACGACCTGGTCGCGCGCGCGCTCGAGGCGTCACCGGCACCCGTTGAGTCGCTGACCGCACCCGGCAAGAAGATCACCACGCGTGAGCGGTACCGCACCGTCACCGCCAAGGGCCGCTTCGACACCGACCGCGAGGTCGTGGTCCGCCGCCGCACCGACTCCGACGACAACATCGGCTACCACGTGCTGACCCCGTTCGTGCTGAACGACGGCAAGGTCCTGCTGGTCAACCGGGGCTGGATCCCCGCGGACGGCCCGAGCCAGACCGCGTTCCCCAAGGTCCCCGAGCCGCCCCGGGGCGAGCTGACCCTCACCGGCCGGCTGATGCCCGACGAGACGACCGAGGCGAGCGGCATCAAGGATCTCGAAGGCCTCCCGGACCGGCAGATCATGCTCATCAACAGCGAGCAGCAGGCCGAGCGCCTGGACGCCCGGGTGCTCGGCGGATACGTCGTCCTGAAGACTCCCGAGCCGAAGAACGACACCCCGGAGCCGATCGGCAAGCCCGGCAACGAGAACGCCGCGCTGAACTTCGCCTACGCCATCCAGTGGTGGCTGTTCGCGGCGGCCGTACCGGTCGGCTGGTGGTTCCTGGTCCGCCGGGAGAAGCGCGACCGGGAGGCCGCCGAGGATGTGGAGCCCACGCAGCCGGAACCCGTGACGGTGTAGTCCCGCGGCGGTGTAGTCCCGCGGCGGGAGCGCGCGGGCGGATCCGATTGCTCCGGCCGAGGCCGGGAAGAGGTCAACCCGTGCACCCCCACATCGAGGACTACGCGCTCATCGGCGACCAGCAGACCGCGGCCCTGGTCTCCACGGACGGCTCCGTGGACTGGCTCTGCCTGCCCCGCTTCGACTCGGCCGCCTGCTTCGCCAAGCTGCTCGGCGACGAGGACAACGGCCACTGGCGCATCGCGCCCAAGGGCGCGGAGCGCTGCACCCGGCGCGCCTACCGGCCGGACACCCTCGTCCTGGACACCGAGTGGGAGACCGAGGACGGTGCGGTCCGCGTCACCGACCTGATGCCCCAGCGCGACCGGGCCCCCGACCTCGTCCGCATCGTGGAGGGCCTGCGCGGTGAGGTCACCGTGCACAGCGTGCTCCGGCTGCGCTTCGACCACGGCTCGATCGTCCCGTGGGTGCGCAGGGCCGACGGGCACCGGGTGGCCGTCGCCGGGCCCGACTCGGCGTGGCTGCGCAGCGAGCCCGAGGTGCGCAGCTGGGGCCAGGACTTCGGGACGCACGCGGAGTTCACCGTCGCCGCGGGCGAGAGGGTCGCGTTCGTGCTGACCTGGCACCCCTCGCACGAGCCCCGGCCGCCGCTGATCGACCCGTACATGTCGCTGGAGCACAGCGTCGAGGACTGGCGCGAGTGGGCGGCACGCTGCCGCTACGACGGCCCGCACCGGGACGCCGTGGTCCGCTCCCTGATCACGCTGAAGGCACTCACGTACAAGCCCACCGGCGGCATCGTGGCGGCCCCCACCACGTCACTGCCCGAGGAGCCGGGGGGCGTGCGCAACTGGGACTACCGCTTCTGCTGGCTGCGCGACTCCACGCTCACCCTGGGCGCCCTGCTATCGGCCGGGTACCTGGAGGAGGCCGAGGCCTGGCGCGACTGGCTGCTGCGCGCGGTCGCGGGCAACCCGGCGGACCTGCAGATCATGTACGGCGTCGCGGGCGAGCGGCGGCTGCCCGAGTCCGAGTTGCCGTGGCTGTCCGGCTTCGCCGGGTCCGCACCCGTGCGCATCGGCAACGACGCGGTGAACCAGCTCCAGCTGGACGTGTACGGCGAGGTCATGGACTCCCTGTCGCTGGCCCGGCGGGCGGGGATGCGCCCCCGGCCGCAGATGTGGGAGTTGCAGTGCGCCCTGATGGAGTTCCTGGCCACGGCGTGGCGGGAGCCGGACGAGGGGCTGTGGGAGGTGCGGGGCGGGCGCCGGCAGTTCGTGCACTCGAAGGTGATGACGTGGGTGGCCCTGGACCGGGCGGTGCGCACGCTGGAGCACCATCCGGAGCTGGGCGGCGGTGACCTCGACGGCTGGCGGGCGCTGCGCGACGAGGTGCACCGCGAGGTGTGCGAGAAGGGCTACGACCCGGTGCGCAACACCTTCACCCAGTACTACGGCTCGCGTGAGCTGGACGCCTCCCTGCTGCTGATCCCGCGCGTGGGCTTCCTGCCGCCGGACGACCCGCGGGTGGTCGGCACGGTCGACGCGATCGGCGCGGAGCTGACCCGGGACGGCCTGGTCCGCCGCTACAGCACCGAGGGCCGCCGGGTCGACGGCCTGCCGGGCGGCGAGGGGACGTTCCTGGTGTGCTCGTTCTGGTACGCGGACGCGCTGCACGCGACCGGCCGGACGAAGGAGGCCCGGGAGCTGTTCGAGCGGCTGGTGGGGCTCGCCAACGACGTGGGGCTGCTGGCCGAGGAGTACGACCCGGTCTCCGGACACCAGCTCGGCAACTTCCCGCAGGCCTTCAGCCACGTCGGCCTGGTGAACACGGCCCTCGCCCTGTTCGGGGGCGAGGGGGCAGGATAGGGGTCATGGATCTTGGACTGAAGGACCGGGTGTACGTCGTCACGGGTGCCACCCGGGGCCTGGGCAACGCCGCCGCGCGCGAGCTGCTCGCCGGCGGGGCGAAGGTGGTCGTCACGGGCCGGGACGAGAAGAGCGTCGCTCAGGCGGCCTCGGCGCTGGGCCCGGAGGTGGTCGGGGTGGCCGCGGACAACGCCGACCCGGAGGCCGCGGGGCGGCTGATCGCGACCGCCCGTGAGCGCTTCGGCCGTTTCGACGGCGTGCTGATCAGCGTGGGCGGGCCGCCGCCCGGGTTCGTCGCCGACACCACGGACGAGCAGTGGCAGTCGGCGTTCGAGTCGGTGTTCCTCGGCGCGGTGCGCCTGGCCCGGGCGGCGGCGGCCGAGCTGGCGGACGGCGGGGTGATCGGGTTCGTGCTGTCGGGCTCGGTGCACGAGCCGATTCCGGGCCTGACCATCTCCAACGGTCTGCGCCCCGGCCTCGCGGGCTTCGCCAAGTCGCTCGCCGACGAGCTGGGCCCGCGGGGCATCCGCGTCGTCGGCCTGCTGCCGGGGCGCGTCGACACCGACCGGGTGCGCGAGCTGGACGGGCTGTCCGCCGACCCGGAGGCGACCAGGGCGGCCGCCGAGTCCCGCATCCCGCTGCGCCGCTACGGCGCCCCGGAGGAGTTCGGCCGCGCGTCGGCGTTCCTGCTCTCCCCCGCGGCGTCGTACATCACGGGCGTGATGCTGCCGGTGGACGGCGGCGTGCGGCACGGGTTCTGAGGAACCGGCCGGGCAGGGCCCTGGTGTGGACACCGGGCCCGAAGCCGCTGCCGCGTCCGGGAGTCACGCGTCCCGCACGCCGGGCCGCGATCCCGCGCGCGATCGCCCGGACGGGCCCCGGGCGCCGGTCGTGGTGCGCTCAGCCGGACGTCCGCGCCGGCCGTCCCCTCAGTTGACCCGCTCGGCCCCGTGCTTGACGCCGCGGAGCTGGACCTCCGCCGGGAGGGCGGTGAGGTTCGCCGAGTCGCGGGCGTGGGTCAGGGCCCGGGTGGTGAGGTCGTGCAGGGCCGTGCCGGGGTCCACGTGGGGGGCCAGGAGCAGCCGGACGCGGGTCGCCGGGGCGTCGCGGCGGCCGGTGAGCCGGACGCCTGCCCGTTCGACCCCGTCCACGCGGTCCGCCTCACCGGCGATGACGTCCTCCAGCGCCCTGCCGCGCAGCGTGGCGCCCTCACCGTCCCCGGTGTCGACGAGGACCTCGGTCAGCCTGCGGCGGCGTACCACCGCGACCAGCCACCACAGGGCGAGCAGCAGCAGGACGGCGAGCGCGGCGATGACGACCGGCCACCACCAGCCGGCCTCCCGCCACCGGGTCCGTTCGGCGTTGCTCAGCAGCACGTCGTGCGGCCCCTGGTGGACCCACCAGGAGGGTGCCGGGGCGTCGAAGCCCACGGCCAGCACCGCGCCGCCGAGGGCCAGCAGGACCAGGCCCGCCAGCGCCGTCAGTACCCGGTTCACCGTCCTGAGCACCGCGCTCACCCCTTCCGTCCGGGGCGCGCCACCCGCAGCGACACGGCGGGCCGCCGGGCCAGTCCGAGGCCGCGCACCGCGTCGTCGAGCACACCGTCCAGGTCGGCCCGTACGTCGTCCAGTTCCCGGAAGTGCGACAGCGCCCGTACCCGGGCCCGGCGGCGGCGCATCCGCACCCGCGCCGACTGCACCCCGGAAACCTCCATGGCCCGGTCGCGCAGCACCGTGGCGGCGGCGTCCCGGTGCAGCCCGGCGTGTACGTCCGGGTGCGTGCGCCGCATCGGCAGCACCCGGCGCAGTCCGGGGGTGAGGGCCAGCACGAGCAGCCAGAGCCCGAGGGCCGCGGCGACGCCCGCGCCGACCAGCACCCAGGTGTCGTCGACGGGCCGTTCGGCGAGCTGCCGGGTCAGGTCGCGGCGCCAGCCGAGCGCGGTCCGGCCTGCGCGCACGGCGGCGACGTCGTAGAGGAAGGCCCCGGCGAGGAGCAGGAGCAGCAGCGCGACGAGGCCGGCGGGGACGCGGCGCACGGACCAGAAGCGGCCCGCCCGTCCGCTCCCGGACGCGTCCGGGGGGCCGGGCTCGTGCCGGTCCGGCGACGGTGCCGCACCCGGGTGGGTGTCGCGTTCCACGACGGGCAGGCGCTGGGTGCTGCCCTCTCCCGTCCCGGAGCCCCGCGGCTCGCTCATCGCGTCCTCCCGTGCCTCGCGCCGTACTGCGCCGCCAGGTGCAGCCGCTCCACCTGGACGGCGACCTCCGGCACCGCCATGCCCACCAACGCACGTACCCGCTGGACGACTTGGTGACGCACCCGGCCGCAGCGGGCGCCGATGTCGCAGGGGTAGTCGAGTTCGAGGTGGACCCGGACGTGTGCGGTGTCGTGGTGGACGTCGACGGTCGCGTACGGCCGTGCGGCGTCCGGGTGGAGCGGGCCGAGCGCCTCGCGCGCCGCCCGGGCGGCGACCTTGGCGACGACCCGGTCGGCGATCCGCGTGGCGCCGCGCTCGCCCGGTGCCACGCGGGCCAGGGGTTCGAGGAGCTCACCGGCTCCATCGCTCACGCCGGTCACCGCCGCCGGTCGTCGCGGGAGCGGAAGAAGTCACCGAGTTCCATGTCCCCCTCCAGCAAGCGGCCGACGACGAACCCGACGGCCCCGAGGGCCGCCACCAGCAGGAAGGCACCGAACCCGCCGAAGTATCCGGCGAAGCCCAGTGCCATGCCGGCGATCATGCCGACCACGGCCATGTTCATGGTGCGCTCCCCTCATTCACCGATTCACTCACCGTTCAGTCAGCGTTCCGTCGGCGTTCCGTCAGCTTCAGTGTCACCTGATCCGGGGCTCCGGTTCCTCGTCCTCCTCGTCGGGCAGCTTCACGTCGCTCACCGCGATGTTGACCTCGACGACCTCCAGACCGGTCATCCGCTCCACCGCCGCCACCACGTTCTCCCGCACGTCCCGGGCCACGTCCGCGATCGACACGCCGTACTCGACGACGATCTCCAGATCGAGGGCGGTCTGCTTCTCGCCGACCTCGGCCTTGACCCCGCGTGTCACCCCGGACTTGGTCCCGCCGGGCACCCGGTCGCGCACGGCGCCGAAGGTGCGCGACATTCCGCTGCCCATCGCGTGCACACCGGAGACGTCGCGTGCCGCCATTCCGGTGATCTTCTCGACGACGCCGTCGGCGATGGTGGTGCGTCCCCTGGTGCCGGGGTCTCCGCCGCCGCGCCGCATCGTCTGGCCCTTGGCCGTACCGGGGGTCTCGATCGTGTCCTGCCCGCTCCGGTGGCTCTCCATGTCGCTCATCGCCGTACGTCCCTTTCGGTCGTAGTCCTGTGTCCACGTTAGGCGGGGTTGCGGTGACTCGCGCCACGGATGCGGCAGGCTGGGGCAATGACGACGGCGGACGGGTGGACGCGGGCGGTGCGGGAGCGGTTGGGTCTCAGCAGGCTGCTGCCGCTGGGCGGCCCGGGGGACGGCGCGTGGATCGCCGAGCGGGCGGCCCGGGAGGTGCTGCTGGCGGCGGCCCGGGGGGTGCCGGGGGTGCGTCCGGGTGACCTGCGGGTCGGGCTCGCGGACCCGGACGACGTGCGCGAGCCCGCCGTACCGCTTCCGCCGGGTGCGCTGCCGCCCGGTCCGCTGCGGGTGACGGCCGACTTCGCGGTGGTCGTGGGGCCGACGGCGGCGGTCGCGGAGCCCCTGCCGGCGACGGCCGTGCGCCTGCGGGCCGCGCTGACAAAGGCGGCGGCCGCGCGGCTCGGCCTCGCGGCGGCGGACGTGGACCTGCGGGTGACCGGCCTGCTCGACGAAACGCCGGAGGCGGGTCCGGAGGCCGGGCCCGAGCCGGGGCCCGTCGACGCGGCCGACGTGACCGACGTGCCCGACACCGAAACCGACGGCGACGGCGACGGCGACGGAAGGGAAGCGAGCGGGGACGAGGGGCGCGTCGCCCGGGCCGCGCTGGCGGTGCCGGGCGTGGTGCGGCTGACGGGCGTACTGGGCCGTCCGGTGCACCTGACCGAGCCGCCACCGCGGGAGGGCGCCCTGCCGCGCCGCCATGTCCGGGTGGAGCTGGCGGTGCGGGCGGACCACCGGGTCGTCGAGGTGGCCCGGCGGGTCCGCGCGGCGGTGTCCGAGGCCGTGGCGGACCGTCCGTCGGTGGCGGTGGTGGTGACCCGGACGGACGCCGGCTGAGAAGCCGCGCCTCGGCGCCCCTACTCCCCGAGCCCCGCCAGGTCGCGCAGCCGGCGCCCCTGCGCGGCCCGTTCGGCGGTGCGCTGGGCCTCGTAGTCCCGCGTCGGGGCGCCCTGGAGCAGCGCCTTGGTCTCGACGACCGCGTCGCGCGGTGCGGCCAGGATCGCGGACACCAGGTCGTGCACGGTGGGGTCGAGCTGGTCCGCGGGCACGGCGAGGTTGGCCAGGCCGGTGCTCACGGCCTCCTCGGCCGCGACGAAGCGCCCGGTGGCGCAGATCTCCAGCGCACGGGCGTACCCGACCAGGGACACCAGGGGATGCGTACCCGTCAGGTCCGGCACCAGGCCCAGGCTGGTCTCGCGCATGGCGAACTGCACGTCGTCCGCGACGACCCGCAGGTCGCAGGCGAGGGCCAGCTGGAAGCCCGCCCCGATGGCGTGCCCCTGCACGGCGGCGACCGACACGAGGTCGCTGCGCCGCCACCAGGTGAACGCCTCCTGGTACTCGGCGATGGTCGCGTCCAGCTCGGCGTCGCCGCCCCGCGCGAGGTCGATGAACGACGGTTCGCCGTCGAAGCCCTCGGGCGTGAACGCCTGCCGGTCGAGTCCGGCCGAGAAGGACTTGCCCTCGGCCCGCAGCACCACCGCGCGGACGGAGCCCGGCAGCAGCCGGCCGGCCTCGGCGAGCGCCCGCCACAGAGCGGGGCTCTGCGCGTTGCGCTTGGCCGGGTTGGTCAGCGTCACCGTGGCGATCGCGTCGTCGACGGTGAGCCGCACGCCGTCCTGGTCGAGTGCGGGACCGGGGTCGTGGGCGGGCGAAGCCATGGGGCGCCTCCGAAAGGTGCGGTCGTCGTCCCCGCCGCGCGCCGGACGGTGCGCCGTGCGACGGCAGGGCTAAGTGACTGCACAGTAACCACCCGGACGGTCGGACGACCGACCGGGTGGCCACCGTCACTTTCGGAGTCGGGGGCCGCCCGGGACGTCAGGCCGAAGTGGCCTTCTTGCCCCGGGTAGCCCCGCCACGCCCTCGGAGCGTGACGCCCGACTCGCTCAGCATGCGGTGCACAAAGCCATACGAGCGGCCGGTTTCCTCGGCCAACGCCCGGATGCTCGCACCGGCGTCGTACTTCTTCTTCAGGTCTGCCGCGAGCTTGTCGCGCGCGGCGCCGGTAACCCGGCTGCCCTTCTTCAGAGTCTCGGCCACCCGTGCCTCCTCAAGGGAAGTGCGCTCTGGTTCTCCTCATGATCACCCCTCCAGGCGCTCATGGCCACCCATTCGGCAAGGCTGATGAGACAAGGTTGTGACGACAGGAGCGTGTCCCCACATACGGAATCCCTGATTCCAGAGAAACGGGCCCGTTCCGCCGAACGAGTTTCTCCGCGAAATTCCAGGTCAGAAAGGCGTCGCGGCCGGACCCCCGGTGGATGGGGGTCCGGCCGCGAATTCGATGTAGGACACACCTCTTGATGAGGAGATCTCACACAGATGGCGGATCACGGATCGGCCGAATGATCCATAACCAGTGGATCATCCATTCGATCAAGCGAGGGCGACGAGGTCCGCGTAGTCGGCGCCCCACAGGTCCTCGACACCGTCCGGAAGCAGAATAATCCGTTCCGGCTGGAGCGCCTCGACGGCGCCCTCGTCGTGGGTGACGAGGACGACGGCGCCCTTGTAGGTGCGCAGCGCGCCGAGGATCTCCTCGCGGCTGGCCGGGTCGAGGTTGTTGGTGGGCTCGTCGAGGAGCAGCACGTTCGCCGAGGACACCACGAGGGTGGCCAGGGCGAGGCGGGTCTTCTCGCCGCCGGAGAGGACACCGGCGGGCTTGTCGACGTCGTCGCCGGAGAACAGGAACGAACCCAGCGTCTTGCGGACGTCGACGAGGTCGAGGTCGGGGTTGGCCGAGCGCATGTTCTCCAGGACGGTGCGCTCGGGGTCGAGGGTCTCGTGCTCCTGGGCGTAGTAGCCGAGCTTGAGCCCGTGGCCCTCGACCACCTCGCCGGTGTCGGGCTTCTCCACGCCGCCGAGCAGGCGCAGCAGCGTGGTCTTGCCGGCGCCGTTGAGGCCGAGGATGACGACCCGGGAGCCCTTGTCGATGGCCAGGTCGACGTCGGTGAAGATCTCCAGGGAGCCGTACGACTTGGACAGGCCCTCGGCGGTCAGCGGGGTCTTGCCGCAGGGCGCGGGCTCGGGGAAGCGGAGCTTGGCGACCTTGTCGGACTTGCGCTCGGCCTCCAGGCCGGCCAGCAGCTTGTCGGCCCGGCGGGCCATGTTCTGCGCGGCGACGGTCTTGGTGGCCTTGGCGCGCATCTTGTCGGCCTGCGAGTGCAGGGCGGACGCCTTCTTCTCGGCGTTCTGGCGCTCGCGCTTGCGGCGCTTCTCGTCGGCCTCGCGCTGCTGCTGGTAGAGCCGCCAGCCCATGTTGTAGACGTCGATCTGGGAGCGGTTGGCGTCCAGGTAGAACACCTTGTTGACGACCGTCTCGACCAGGTCGACGTCGTGGGAGATCACGATGAAGCCGCCGCGGTAGGTCTTCAGGTAGTCGCGCAGCCAGATGATCGAGTCGGCGTCGAGGTGGTTGGTCGGCTCGTCGAGCAGCAGCGTGTCGGCGTCCGAGAACAGGATCCTGGCCAGCTCGATACGGCGGCGCTGACCGCCGGAGAGCGTGTGCAGGGGCTGGCCGAGCACCCGGTCGGGCAGGTTGAGCGCGGCGGCGATGGTGGCGGCCTCGGCCTCGGCGGCGTATCCGCCCTTGGTGAGGAACTCGGTCTCCTGGCGCTCGTACTGCTTGAGCGCCTTGTCACGGGTGGCGCCCTGGCCGCCCGCGATGCGCTGCTCGTTGTCGCGCATCTTGCGGATCAGGGTGTCCAGGCCGCGGGCGGACAGGATGCGGTCGCGGGCGAGCACGTCGAGGTCGCCGGTGCGCGGGTCCTGCGGGAGGTAGCCGACCTCGCCGGAGCGGGTGACGGCACCGGCGGCGGGCTGGCCCTCGCCGGCCAGGACCTTGGTGAGGGTGGTCTTGCCGGCGCCGTTGCGGCCGACCAGGCCGATGCGGTCGCCCTTGGCGACGCGGAAGGTGGCGCTCTCGATGAGGACACGGGCACCGGCGCGCAGCTCGATGCCGGAGGCGGAGATCACGGTCAGACTCCTGGGCGGGTGGTTGGCGGGAGTGGGCGGCTGTGGAGGTTCCCGCCGCTCTAATGCACGAGGAGAATGGCCATGAGGGCCAGTCTAACGGGGCGGTGCAACCGCTTTTCCCCGCGAGCGTTGTCGGTGGCCGGTGCAAGACTGGGCGAACGAGTCCAAAGCGGCCTTCGGGCCATGGACCCGGCCAGTCAGGACGGACCACCGGCTCACAAGGAAGTGATCGGCATGACAGGCAACGCGGGCGGCGGCCCGAGCATCTGCCCGACGCTCCGGTACGCGGACGCCAAGGCCGCGATCCGGCAGCTCACCGAGGCCTTCGGCTTCACCGAACTCGCGGTGTACGAGGGCGAGGACGGCTCGGTGGCCCACGCCGAGCTGGCCCAGGGCAACGGCGCGGTCATGCTCGGCTCGAAGGGCAGCGGCAGCCGCTTCGACGAGGCGATGAAGGGCGGCGGCCCCACGGGGGTGTACGTCGTGGTGGCGGACGTCGACGCCCATCACCGGCGGGCGGTGGAGCACGGCGCGGAGATCCTGATGCCCCCGACCGACCAGGACTACGGCTCGCGGGACTACATGGCCCGCGACCTGGAGGGCAACGTCTGGAGCTTCGGGACGTACGCGCCGGAGGTAGGCGGGTAGCCTCCGGCGGTCCGTCGTCCCGGCCCTGCCCGACGAGGTCCGCCCGTCGGGGTCGGCCGGTCAGCTGCCCCCGGTGTGGACCTGGAAGGCCGCCCGGCGTACGGCCTTGGCCAGGGCGGGGTCCGGGTGCGCGGCGGCCAGCGCCACCAGGACCTGCACGGTGCGGGGGTGGCCGACCGCGCGGACCTCGTCGAGCAGGGCCGGGACGGTGGCCTGCACGGCCGACTCCAGGTGCCGCACCAGCAGCGGGGCCTCCCCGTGGTCGGCGACGGCGGCCGCGGTGTCGACCCACAGCCAGGTGGCCTCCGGGCGGGTGAGGACCTCGTGGGCGTCCTCGGGGTCGGCGCCGTCGTGCTCGGCCAGCCACAGCAGGGCGTACGGCCTGAGCGTCGGCTCGTCGAGGACGCCGCGGACGTCGGGCTCGGCGGGGGCGCCGACGACGCGCAGCGCCTCGAAGGCGAGGCCGCGCAGCAGGGCGTCCTCGCCGCGGGCGGCACCGAGCAGTTCGGCGACGGCGCTGCCGACGGGGCGGGCGGCGAGCCAGGCCCGGTACTCGGCGCGGGCGGCGTTGGGGCGGAGCCGGCCGCAGCCGCGGAGCATGCCCTCGGCCGACTGCTCGATGTTGCCGGCGGGGCTCTGCGCGGCGACGCAGATCTGCTCCAGCTTGACCCAGACCGCCCAGCTGCCGAGCGGGGTGAGCGTGGCCTGTCCGTCGCCGCAGGTGAGGGCGCCGACGGCGGCGAGGGCGTGCAGGGCCCACTCGAGGAGGGGGGCGAGCGCGGTGTCGTTGGCCGGGGCCGGGTCCGGCTCGGCGCCCGGGGTGCCGGGTTCGAGCCGGGGGCCGTAGGGCACCTCGCAGCGTTCGGTGCGCAGTTCGGTGACGCGCTGCTCCAGCAGGTCCAGGAGCTGCGCCACGGGGACGGGTCCGGCGGACAGCTGGAGGAAGGAGAGCACCTGGGGCATCGCGGAGACGACCTCGGCCACCGCGCCGGGCTCCTGTCCGGCGGGCTCGGGGTGGGCGAGCGACCAGGCGTCGAAGAGGGCGACCCAGCCGCGCAGCACGGCGCTGTCGTCGCGGTTCCAGGCGCGCAGCCGCCAGCCGGGGCGGGCGGTGTCGCCGTGCACCTCGACCAGGCCGGCGAGGCGGGCGGTGTCCCAGTCGGCGCGGACCTTGGCCACGGGCAGGCCCAGCTCGCGGGCCGCGTGGTCGGCGGTGGCGTCGGACAGGGTGGCCTTGCCGTCGGCGGTCGCGCTGCCGCGGCCGGGGCCGAGTGCGGAGTCGGCCCAGCGGGCGACGCGGGCCGCGCCGGCAAGACCGGAGCGCGCCATTCCGGCCAGCTCCGAGCGGGCCGGTGTGCCTTCCGGGGGGCGCGGCGCGGGGCGGCGCGGACGCCGCTGATTCATCGCTTGGGGGGCGGCGGCCAGGGGTCGCGGGCGGACGAGTCGAAGCCTGGAGTCGCGCGGGATACGGGACGTCACGGGTGCAGTCTTCCGGTTGACGGTCCGAAAACCCAAACGGAATGCCCCGGCGGCCTCCCGGGACGGCGGACGCGGGGGCCCGGCACAGCGTCCGAGCATCGGATCAGGCCAGTGGTACGGCGCTGAACGGAACCGGAGCGACGCGCCCGGGAACGGCGGGAACGGTGGGTGGGGGGTGGATCCTGCGCGGGGCCGGCGGGGCCGGCGGGGGCGCACGGAGGGGCGTGACGGGGGGTGTGGCGGGGGGCGTGACGAGGGACGTGGCGGAAGGCGTGGCGGGGGACGTGACGGGGACGTGACGAGGAACGTGACGGAAGGCGTGACGAGGGACGTGACGGAAGGCGTGACGGGGACGTGACGAGGAACGTGACGGAAGGCGTGACGAGGGACGTGACGGAAGGCGTGACGGGGGCGTGACCGGGGGTGTGGCGGGGGGCGTCGCGGGGGGGGGCGTCGCGGGGGGCGCGACGGGGGGTGTGGCGGAGGACATGACGGGGGGCGCGACGGGGGGTGTCGCGGGGGGCGCGACGGGGGGTGTCGCGGGGGGCGCGACGGGGGGTGTCGCGGGGGGCGCGACGGGGGTGTCGCGGGGGGCGCGACGGGGGTGTCGCGGGGGGCGCGACGGGGGGGGCGCGACGGGGGCTGTGGCGGAGGACGTGGCGGGGGGGCGCGACGGGGGGGGTGTCGCGGGGGGGCGCGACGGGGGGGTGTCGGAGGACGTGGGGGGGTCACACCAGCGGGGTCATGAAGCGGCGGAGGGTCTCCTCGTAGTCCGCGGGGTCGGCGTTCCACATGGCTCCGTGCGGGGCGTCCCGGACGGTGTGGAGGGCGACCAGGCGGGGGTGGGTGTCGGCGAGGCGGCGGCTCAGGCGCCAGGGGGCCACTTCGTCACCCGGGCCGTGGAAGATCAGGGTGGGCACGGCCGGGCGGTGCAGACCGGCCGTGCCGGTGTCCCGGTCCGCGTGCAGCCCGGCGCGGCCCTGCGCGGCCCGGACGGCGAGCGGCAGGAGCGCGCCGGGGGTGCGGCGGGCGGCGGCCAGGGCGCGCAGGGTGGTCTCCCAGCTGAGCACCGGGGAGTCCAGGACGAGCCCCGCGATGCGCTCGCGCACGCCGGAGAGCGCGGCGGTGCGCAGCGCCATGGTGGCGCCGGTGGACCAGCCGAGCAGGACGACCTGGCGGGCGCCGTGGTCGAGGGCGTAGCGGACGGCCGCGTCCACGTCGCGCCATTCGGTCTCGCCGAAGTGGTGCAGGCCGTCCGGCGAGGGCGGTGCGCCGACGTCGCCTCGGTAGGCGAGGGCGAGTACCGGGACGTTGCGGCGGTGCAGGGGGGCGATCAGGTTCAGCGCGTGTTCGCGGGTGGCGGCCAGGCCGTGCACGGCGACGATCCAGGTCGGCCGGGCCCCGGGCAGGAACCAGGCCGGGAGCGGCCCCAGTTCCCCCGGGACCTCGACGTCGGCGTACTCCAGGTCGAGGGCCGTGCCCGGGTTCCCGACGTACAGGTTGGGGGTGAACCACGCCCGGTCGCCGGTCGCGAGGGTGCCGTGCGTGACGCGTTCGAGGCGGCGTACGACGGTGTCGGCGCCGTGCTCGGCGGTGTCCAGGACGGGGCCGAGCACGGCGTGGGAGCCGTCGCCGGCGAGCCCGTACCGGCCGGGGCGCAGGGCGGCCAGGTCCCGGGTGAGGGTGATCTGCCCGGCGGCGGTCCCGTGCACGGTGAGCCGGGGCTCGGTGGGCAGGGGCCGGCCGGGGGGCGCCTTGAGCGCGGCGTCGCTGGCGAGCCGGCCGGCGGCGACGCTCGCCACCCCGGTCGCCAGTGCTGCGGTGACGGCGGCTGCCGTTGCGGTGACAGTGCGCATGGGGCCAGTCTCCTGGTGGAGTCCTCGGGCGGCCAGTGGACGCGTGACAGTGGGTGACGGGGTCTTCGTGTCCCGTAGCCGGTACCCGCGCAGCCGCCCGGCACGCACCGCGCGTCAGCTTCGCTGCCCGTACCCCCGCAGGCGTTCGGTCGCCTCGGCGAGCTGGGCCGGCGTCAGCAGGGACGGCGAGTGGCCCGGCACCGAGGACGCGGTCAGCCACAGGCGGCACATCCACTCGAGCTGGGCGGTGCGGTCGTAGGCCTGGTCGAGGGAGGTGCCGTAGGTGATCGTGCCGTGGTTGCGGAGCAGGCAGCCGGTGCGGTCGGCGAGGGCTTCGAGCATGCCGCGGGCGAGTTCGGCGGTGCCGTAGGCCGCGTAGGGGGCGACCCGGACGGGGCCGCCGAGGGCGGCGGTCATGTAGTGCACCGGCGGGAGTTCGGGGACGAGCAGCGAGACCGCCGTCGCGTGCACGGCGTGGGTGTGGACGACGGCCCGGGCGCCGGGGTCGGCGCGGTACACGGCGAGGTGCATGGGCAGTTCGCTGGTGGGGACGAGGGTGCCGAGCACCTGCCGTCCGTCCAGGTCGACGCCGGTCGCGTCGTCCGCGGCCAGCCGGTCGTAGGGGACGCCCGACGGGGTGACCAGGACCGTGTCGCCGACGCGCACCGAGACGTTGCCGGAGGTGCCGACCACCAGCCCGTCCGATACCGTCCGGCGGGCCGTCGCGACGAGTTCCGCCCAGGCCGGCCCGACGGCGGCCGCCCCGGCCGGCTCTCCCGCCGCGTCACCCGCCCGGTCTCCAGTCCCGGTCCCGGTCCCGTCCGCCCCTGCGGCCCGCGATCGCGTCACAGTCACCGTCTCCTCCCGGGCGCCCGCGCGCCCCTCACGTCCCGTCGCCGGACGCCCTCGCGGCGATCCTGCCAGGGACGTCTCCGGAGAGCACCGGAGCGGGTACGCAGCGGGAGGCCTCGACACCGCTTCCGGTCACCGTGACGCCCTGCCCAGTTCATCTTCCGTTCACCCTGGTTACCTACGTTCGTCGCGCCAACGACCTCGAACGATTGCCTGGGTAAATGGAAAGCTTCTCGCTGATCCTCGCGATTGTGGTGGTAACCGCACTCGCGTTTGATTTCACGAACGGTTTCCACGACACCGCGAACGCGATGGCAACGACCATTTCGACCGGTGCGCTCAAGCCCAAGGTGGCGGTGGCGATGTCCGCCGTCCTCAACCTTGTAGGCGCCTTCCTCTCGGTGGAGGTCGCCAACACGATCTCCAAGGGTCTCGTCGACGAGACCGGCATCCGTCCCGAGGTCATCTTCGCCGCCCTGGTCGGCGCGATCCTCTGGAACCTCCTGACCTGGCTGGTCGGGCTCCCGTCCAGCTCCTCGCACGCCCTGATGGGCGGCCTGATCGGTGCCGCCGTCGCCTCGGCCGGCATCGGCGCGGTCAACGGCGACGTCCTCGTCACCAAGGTGCTCCTCCCCGCGATCGCCGCCCCGCTCGTGGCCGGCCTCGCGGCGATGCTCGCGTCCCGGATGACGTACTCGCTGGGCCGCAAGGCCGACGGCAGGGCCGCCAAGAAGGGCTACCGGGCCGGGCAGATCGCCTCCGCCGGTCTGGTCTCGCTGGCCCACGGCACCAACGACGCCCAGAAGACCATGGGCATCATCACCCTCGCCCTGATCGCCGGCGGCTCGCTCGCCCCCGACTCCGACCCGCCGGTGTGGGTCATCCTGAGCGCGGGTCTGGCCATCGCGCTCGGCACCTACCTGGGCGGCTGGCGCATCATCCGCACCATGGGCAAGGGCCTGACCGACCTCCAGCCGCAGCAGGGCTTCGCCGCCCAGACCAGCGCCGCCACGGTCATCCTGGCCTCCTCCCACCTCGGCTTCTCGCTGTCCACCACGCACTCGGTCTCCGGTGCGGTGATGGGCGCGGGCCTCGGCCGCAAGGGCGGTGTGGTCCGCTGGTCCACGGCCACCCGGATGTTCGTCGCCTGGGGCCTGACGCTGCCGGCCGCGGCCCTGGTCGCCGCGCTCGCCGAGTGGGTCTGCCGCGCCGGCGACTGGGGTACGGCCCTCGTCGCGGTGTTCCTGATCGCCTCCAGCTTCGCGATCTGGCGGATCTCCCGCCGCGAGGTCGTCGACCACACCAACGTCGTCGAGGGCGACCCGGTGGACACCGAGGGGCCGGGGCAGCCCGAGCCCGCCGGTGTGGTCACCACGGCGATGGCCGCCGTGTCGCCGCCCCCGACGGGCGCGACCGAGGAGCTGGCGGCCACCGTCCCCGCCCCGGCCACCACCCCCGACCCCAAGGCCCCGTCGGCCGCCACCACCGTCTGAACCCGCCTGCCGGGTACGAAGGAAGCGAACCTCCATGAGCATCGACTGGGCAGCCCTCGGCTCCGTCTTCGGCGTCAGCCTCGTGGTCACGGTGGCCCTGGTGGGCCTGTTCACCCTCGGCATCGTCGGCCTCTCCCGCCAGGAGCGGGCCGCCGCCCGGGGCGGCTCCGCGGCCCTCGCGGTCACCGGCGCCTACGCGTGCTTCGCGGCGTGCACGGCGGCGGTGGCGTACGGGATCTATCTGATCGTCGCCTGAGCGTCGCCCCACGCACGGGCGCACGCCCCCGGGGCGGGGCGCGGGACGGACTCGAACCGTTCCGCGCCCCGCCTCTTCGCGTACCGGCGCACACCACTCGGGTGTGGGCCTTCGCACACTCCCCCGTCGCAGGTCAACGCCAGGTTGACGGGTGTTCGCGGACCGTGGTGGACTTCCGGGGCCATCTACGGCGGCAGAAGAGGAAGCCCGGTGCGAATCCGGCGCGGTCCCGCCACTGTGACCGGGGACAGGATCCCCGGGAGCCAGGAACTCTCGCCGCCGTGCTCTTCGAACCAGGGCGCGGACACCCTGAGTGAGGACCTATCGCCATGCGCGGCTGCCGTTCCGGGCTCACCAGCGACACGCTTCGACTTCCCCTTCCCACGGCCGGTTGAGCCGTGCGTGCCGGACGCGTCTTCGCGTACGGCGCCGCCGCCGGCCTCCTCGGTGACCTCCTCCTCGGCGATCCTCGCCGCGGACACCCGGTCGCCGCGTTCGGCCGTGCCGCGGGCGCCGTGGAACAGGTGCTGTGGCGGGACCACCGGGGCTGGGGCGCCCTGCACACCGTCGTGTGCGCCGGCGGCGCCGCCGTCCTCGGCTCGGCCGCCGCGCACGCCGTACGCCGCTCCCCCGCCGCCTCCGTCGCGCTGACCGCCGCGGCCACCTGGTCGGTCGTCGGCGGCAGCTCGCTGGCCCGCGAGGCCACCGCCGTCGGCCGTGCCCTGGACGCCGGGGACGTCGGGGCGGCGCGGGCGCGGCTGCCGCACCTGTGCGGGCGGGACCCGCAGGCGCTGGACGCCGACGGGATCGCCCGGGCCGTCGTGGAGTCCGTCGCCGAGAACACCTCGGACGCGGTGGTGGGCGCCCTGGTCTGGGGCGCGGTGGCCGGGGTTCCGGGGCTGCTCGGCTTCCGGGCCGTGAACACGCTGGACGCGATGGTCGGCCACAAGTCGCCCAGGTACCGCCGCTACGGCTGGGCCTCGGCCCGCCTCGACGACCTCGCGGGCTGGCCGGGCGCCCGCCTCACCGCCGTACTGGCCACCGTCGCCGGTGGCGACCCGCGGGGCGCCGTACGGGCCTGGCGCGCGGACGCCGCACGGCACCCGAGCCCCAACGCCGGGCCCGTGGAGGCCTCCTTCGCGGGCGCCCTCGGCGTGCGGCTCGGCGGGACGCTCTCGTACGGCGGGCGGGTCGAGCACCGGCCCGTCCTCAACGGGGCGGCGGGACGCGCCGTACGGGCGTCCGGCTCCGGCGACATCGACCGTGCCGTACGCCTGTCCCGGCGCGTGGGCTGGCTGGCGCTGGGCGTGTGCGCGGGCGCGCGGCTGCTCGCGAGCGGGGCCGCCTCCCTGAAGAACCGGGGCGTCGCGAAGGGACGTACGTCATGAACGGTGGCCTGCTCGTCGCCGGCACCACCTCCGACGCCGGCAAGAGCGTCGTCACCGCCGGGATCTGCCGCTGGCTGGTGCGCCAGGGCGTCAAGGTGGCGCCCTTCAAGGCGCAGAACATGTCGCTCAACTCCTTCGTGACCCGGGACGGCGCCGAGATCGGGCGGGCGCAGGCCATGCAGGCCCAGGCCTGCCGGGTGGAGCCGACCGCGCACATGAACCCCGTGCTGCTCAAGCCCGGCGGTGAGCGCAGCAGCCAGGTCGTGCTGCTCGGCAGGCCCGTGGGCGAGATGAGCGCCCGCGGCTATCACGGCGGGCGCCAGGAGCGGCTGCTCGGCACGGTGCTCGACTCGCTCGCCGAACTGCGCGGCACCTACGACGCGGTGATCTGCGAGGGGGCGGGCAGCCCGGCCGAGATCAACCTGCGTCGCACCGACATCGTGAACATGGGGATCGCCCGGGGCGCCGGACTCCCCGTCCTCGTCGTCGGCGACATCGACCGCGGCGGCGTCTTCGCCTCCTTCTTCGGCACGGTGGCGCTGCTGGCGCCCGAGGACCAGGCACTGGTCGCCGGGTTCCTGGTGAACAAGTTCCGGGGCGATGTGTCGCTCCTGGAGCCCGGGTTGGACATGCTGCACGGCCTCACCGGACGGCGGACGTACGGTGTGCTGCCGTTCCGGCACGGTCTCGGCATCGACGAGGAGGACGGACTGCGGGTCTCGCTGCGCGGGACGGTGCGGGAGTCGGTCGTCGCGCCGCCGGTCGGCGAGGACGTGCTGCGGGTCGCGGTCTGCGCGGTCCCGCTCATGTCGAACTTCACGGACGTGGACGCGCTGGCCGCCGAACCGGGCGTGGTGGTGCGGTTCGTGGACCGGCCGGAGGAGCTGGCCGACGCCGACCTGGTGATCGTGCCGGGGACGCGCGGGACGGTCCGGGCCCTGGAGTGGCTGCGGGAGCGGGGACTGGCGGACGCCGTCGCACGCAGGGTCGCGGAGCGGCGGCCCGTGCTCGGGATCTGCGGCGGCTTCCAGCTCCTCGGCGAGCACATCGAGGACGAGGTCGAGTCGCGCGCCGGGCACGTGGACGGGCTGGGACTGCTCCCCGTACGGGTGCGGTTCGACCGCGAGAAGACCCTCACCCGGCCGGTGGGCGAAGCCCTCGGCGAGCACGTCGAGGGGTACGAGATCCACCACGGCGTCGCCGAAGTGACGGGCGGGGCGCCCTTCCTGGACGGCTGCCGGGTCGGCCAGACCTGGGGCACGCACTGGCACGGCTCGCTGGAGTCGGACGGCTTCCGGCGGGCGTTCCTGCGCGAGGTGGCCGCCGCCGCGGGCCGCCGCTTCGTGCCGGCCCCCGACACCTCGTTCGCCGCGCTGCGCGAGGAGCAGCTCGACCGGCTCGGCGACCTGATCGAACAACACGCGGACACGGACGCGCTGTGGCGGCTCATCGAGTCCGGCGCGCCGCAAGGACTGCCCTTCATTCCACCGGGAGCGCCCGCATGAGCACAGTGCTGTTGTTGTCGACCGCCGACACGGACCTGCTGGCGGCCCGCGCGTCGGACGCCGCCTACCGGATCGGCAACCCGACCCGGGTCGACGTCGGAGAGGAACTGCCGGGCCTGGTCGACGGCGCGGACCTCGCCGTCGTGCGCCTGCTCGGCGGCAAGCGCGCCTGGGAGGACGGGCTCGCCGCGCTGAAGGCCGCCGGCATCCCGACCGTCCTGCTGGGCGGCGAGAGCGTGCCCGACGCGGAGCTGATGGCCGAGTCGTCGGTCCCGGCCGGGGTGGTGGCCGAGGCCCTGCGCTACCTGGTCGAGGGCGGCCCGGGCAACCTCACCCAGCTCGCCCGCTTCCTGTCGGACACGGTGCTGCTGACCGGCGAGGGCTTCGACGAGCCGCGGAAGATGCCGGAGTACGGCGTGCACGGCTCGCGGGACCTCGTGGCGGGCCGCCCGACGGTCGGCGTGCTCTTCTACCGCGCCCACCAGCTGAGCGGCAACACCGCCTTCGTCGACACGCTGTGCGACGCGATCGAGGCGCGCGGCGCCAACGCCCTTCCCGTGTACTGCGGTTCGCTGCGCGGCGCGGACCCCGGGCTGTACGAGCTGCTGGGCCGGACCGACGCCCTGGTCGCCACGGTCCTCGCGGCAGGGGGCACGCACGCCTCGCAGGCCTCGGCGGGCGGTGACGAGGAGGCCTGGGACATCGGGGCGCTGGCCGACCTGGACGTCCCGGTGCTGCAGGGGCTCTGCCTCACCTCCTCCCGGGCCGCCTGGGAGGCCTCCGACGCCGCCCTGTCCCCCATGGACGCGGCGATGCAGGTGGCGATCCCGGAGTTCGACGGACGGCTCGTCACGGTGCCCTTCTCCTTCAAGGAGCAGGGGCCGGACGAGGTGCCGGTCTACGTCGCCGACCCCGAGCGGGCCGCGCGCGTCGCCGGGATCGCCGTCCGGCACGCGGCGCTCGGCCACAAGCCGAACGCCGACAAGAGGCTCGCGCTGGTCTTCACGGCGTACCCGACCAAGCACTCCCGCGTCGGCAACGCCGTCGGCCTGGACACCCCCGCGTCCGCGGTGCGGGTCCTGGACGCGCTGCGGGAGGTGGGGTACGGGGTCACCGAGTACCCCTCCGAGGGCGACGAGTTGATCCACCGCCTCATCGAGGCGGGCGGTCACGACGTGGAGTGGCTGACGGAGGACCAGCTGGCGGCGGCGCCCGCGCGGGTGCCGCTGGCCGACTACCGGGCCTGGTTCGAGAAGCTGGACCCGGAGCTGCGGGACGGCATCCGGGAGGCGTGGGGCGAGCCGCCGGGCTCGCTGTACGTGGACGGGGACGACATCGTTCTCGCCTCCCTCCGGTTCGGGAACGTCGTGGTGATGATCCAGCCGCCGCGCGGCTTCGGGGAGAACCCGATCGCGATCTACCACGACCCGGACATGCCGCCGTCGCACCACTACCTGGCGGCGTACCGCTGGTTGGACAACAGCTTCGGCGCCGACGCGGTCGTGCACATGGGCAAGCACGGCACGATGGAGTGGCTGCCGGGCAAGGGGCTGGGGTTGAGCGCCGGCTGCGCACCGGACGCGGTCCTCGGCGACCTGCCGCTGATCTACCCGTTCATCGTCAACGACCCCGGCGAGGGCACCCAGGCCAAGCGCCGCGGGCACGCGACCGTGGTGGACCACCTCGTCCCGCCCATGGCGCGCGCCGACACCTACGGCGACCTGGCCAAGCTGGAGCAGCTCCTCGACGAGTACGCCCTCGTCTCCGACCTGGACCCGACCAAGGCACCGGCAGTCCGGGCCCAGATCTGGACGCTGGTCAAGGCGGCCGAGCTCCACCACGACCTGCACGTGGACGACCAGCCGGACGACAACGACTTCGACGAGTTCGTCATGCACATCGACGGCTACCTGTGCGAGATCAAGGACGTGCAGATCCGCGACGGCCTGCACGTCCTGGGCGGCGGCCCGGTCGGCGAGCCGCGCGTCAACCTCGTCCTCGCGGTGCTGCGCGCCTCGCAGGTGTGGGGCGGGCAGGCGAACGCCCTGCCGGGCCTGCGAGCCTGTCTGGCCGAGCACTTCGGGCTGGTGGAGAAGGAACTGCTGGCCGAGCCGGGCGCCCCGGTGAAGGTGCCGGCGGAACTGACGGACCTGGTGGAGGGCCCGGCGCGGTCGGCGGCCGACGCGATCGACCTGCTGGAGCAGCTGTGCCGGCGGTTCGCGGAGGGGATGGAGCTGCGGGCGTGGGACGCGGGGGCCGTTCCGGGTCTGGTACGCGACGTGCTGGGCACCGAACTCGCCGACGCGGTGGCGGTGCTGGAGTTCGCCTGCGTGGAGGTCGTACCGCGCCTCGCCCGGACCACGGACGAGATCGGGCACATCCTGCGGGCCCTGGACGGCGGTTACGTCCCGGCCGGTCCGTCGGGCTCCCCGACCCGCGGCCTGGTCAACGTCCTGCCGACCGGCCGGAACTTCTACTCCGTCGACCCGAAGGCGATCCCGTCCCGGCTGAGCTGGGAGGTGGGCCAGTCGCTCGCGGACTCGCTGATCCAGCGCTACCTGACCGACACCGGCGAGTACCCGAAGTCGGTCGGCCTCACGGTGTGGGGCACGTCCGCGATGCGCACCCAGGGCGACGACATCGCGGAGATCCTGGCCCTGCTGGGCTGCCGTCCGGTGTGGGACGACGCGTCGCGCCGGGTGACGGGCTTCGAGGTGGTCCCGGTCGCGGAACTGGGCCGGCCGCGCGTGGACGTCACGGTGCGCATCTCGGGGTTCTTCCGGGACGCGTTCCCGCACGTGGTGGGGCTGATCGACGACGCGGTACGGGCGGTGGCGGAGCTGGACGAGCCGGCCGACGCCAACTACGTGCGGGCGCACGTGGAGGAGGACACGGCCGAACACGGCGACCGCCGCCGCGCCACGGCCCGCATCTTCGGCTCCAAGCCCGGCGCGTACGGTGCGGGTCTGCTGCCGCTGATCGACGCCCGCAACTGGCGCAGCGACGCGGACCTCGCCGAGGTCTACGCGGTCTGGGGCGGTTACGCCTACGGGCGCGGGCTGGACGGGCGTGCGGCCCGCGGCGACATGGAGACGGCGTTCCGGCGGATCGCGGTGGCGGCGAAGAACGTCGACACGCGAGAACACGACATCGCCGATGCGGACGACTACTTCCAGTATCACGGCGGCATGGTCGCCATGGTGCGCCATCTGACGGGCGAGAGCCCGGAGGCGTACGTCGGGGATTCCGCGACTCCGGACCAGGTGAAGACGCGGACGCTGGGCGAGGAGACGCACAGAGTCTTCCGGGCCCGGGTGGTCAATCCCAGGTGGATGTCAGCGATGCGCAGGCATGGCTACAAGGGTGCCTTCGAGATGGCGGCCACCGTGGACTACCTCTTCGGCTACGACGCCACGGCCGGGGTCGTGGACGACTGGATGTACGAGAAGCTCAGCGCGGAGTACGTCTTCGACGTGGACAACCGGGACTTCATGCGCGAGTCGAATCCCTGGGCCTTGAGAGGCATCACCGAACGCTTGCTGGAGGCAGCGGATCGGGGGCTGTGGGCGGAGCCTGACCAGGAAACCCTGGACCGGCTCCGGGCGACCTACCTCGAGCTTGAGGGAGATCTGGAGGGGGACGCGTGATCTCCCCGAATATCCCCGCGGGTGCGGGGAGCACAGCAGCAGCTCGACCAGGTGGTCGTGCAACAGCGGACCATCCCCGTCCTGACGGGGAGCACGCCACCACTCTGCCTGTCGCTGTCGCCTCGCCGGCCTGGAAATTTCCTGCGCCACTCAAAGGAGTGATCCCCGCATGAACACGCCCTACCCGTTCACCGCGATCGTCGGGCAGGACGACCTACGGCTCGCCCTGCTGCTCAACGCAGTTGCGCCGAACATTGGTGGCGTGCTGGCCAGGGGCGAAAAGGGCACGGCCAAAAGCACGACCGTACGGGCGTTGTCGACGCTACTGCCTGAATTGGAGGTGGTCGCCGGCTGCCGCTTCGCATGCGACCCCGGGGCCCCCGACCCGGGGTGCCCGGACGGACCACACCGGGCTGGTGGAAGTGTCACTCGGCCATCGAGCATGGTCGAGCTGCCTGTCGGAGCTTCCGAGGATCGACTCATCGGAGCGTTGGATATCGAACGCGCCCTCACTGAGGGCGTGAAAGCGTTCGAACCTGGGCTTCTCGCCTCCGCGAACAGAGGCATTCTCTACGTCGACGAAGTCAATCTGTTGCATGACCACTTGATCGACGTCTTGCTGGACGCGGCTGCCATGGGCGCCTCGTACGTCGAGCGCGAAGGCGTGTCGGTGCGGCACGCCGCGCGGTTCCTGCTCGTCGGGACCATGAATCCCGAAGAGGGTGAATTGAGGCCGCAACTGTTGGACCGGTTCGGGCTCACCGTCGAGGTCGCCGCCTCGCGCGAGCCCGACCAGCGGGTGGAGGTCGTACGGCGCAGGCTGGCGTACGACGACGACCCGGCCGGTTTCGCCGCGCGCTGGACCGACGAGGAGGCCGCTGTACGGGCGCGGATCGTGGCGGCGCGGGCGCTGCTGCCGTCGGTGCGGCTGGGCGACGGGGCGTTGCGGCAGATCGCGGCGACGTGCGCGGCCTTCGAGGTGGACGGCATGCGGGCCGACATCGTGATGGCGCGGACGGCGACGGCTCTGGCCGCCTGGGCGGGACGCACGGAGGTTCTCGCGGAGGACGTGCGGCAGGCGGCGTTGCTTGCGCTGCCGCACCGGCGGCGGCGGAATCCCTTCGACGCGCCGGGGATCGACGAGGACAAGCTGGACGAGACGCTGGAGGAGTTCGGCGGGCAGGACGGGCAGGGCGAGGACGGGGACGACGACCCCGACCCGGGCCCTGGAGGCGGCCCGGGTGGGCAGCCCGAGCCCGATGACGCGCCCCAGGGGGACGGCGACGCCGCCGCGCGCCCCGACGCCGGGGAGGGGGGCGAGCCGCAGCCTGCCGGTGGTGCCGGTGAGCAGTCCCCCGCGCGTGCCGCCGAGCCGTTCCGCACCAAGGTGCTGAGCGTTCCGGGGCTGGGTGAGGGCGCCGCCGGGAGGCGTTCGCGGGCGCGGACCGAGCACGGCAGGACGACGGGCGCCCGGCGGCCGCGGGGCGCGCTGACGAAGCTGCACCTGGCCGCGACCGTGCAGGCCGCCGCACCGCACCAGCGGGCGCGGGGCCGCAGCGGGCCGGGGCTCGTGGTGCGCCGCGACGATCTGCGGCAGGCGGTTCGCGAGGGGCACGAATCCAACCTCGTGCTGTTCGTCGTCGACGCCTCCGGGTCGATGGCCGCGCGGCAGCGGATGAGCGCCGTCAAGGGTGCCGTGCTGTCGCTGCTGCTGGACGCGTACCAGCGGCGGGACAAGGTGGGGCTGGTGACCTTCCGGGGGTCGGCGGCCGATGTGGCGCTGCCGCCGACGTCGTCGGTGGACGCGGCGGCGGTGCGGCTGGAGTCGCTGCCCACCGGGGGCCGTACGCCGCTGGCCGCCGGGCTGCTGCGCGCGCACGAGGTGCTGCGGGTGGAGCGGTTGCGGGATCCGGCGCGGCGGGCGCTGGTGGTCGTCGTGACGGACGGTCGGGCCACGGGCGGTCCGGAGCCCGTCGCGCTCGCGACGCGTGCCGCGCGGCTGTTCGCCGCCGAGGGCACCGCCTCCGTCGTCGTGGACTGCGAGTCGGGGCCCGTGCGGCTCGGGCTCGCCGGGCAGCTCGCGGGTGAGCTGGGCGGTACCGCGGTGACGTTGGACGAGCTGCGGGCCGACTCGATCGCCGGTCTCGTGAAGGACGTCCAGGGCAGCAGGAGGGCCGCGTAATGCCGCAGGGGAAGCCGAGCATCGTCCCGGACGACGGGCTGACGACCCGGCAGCGGCGCAACCGTCCGCTGGTCGTGGTGCACACGGGCATCGGGAAGGGCAAGTCCACCGCCGCCTTCGGGCTGGCGCTGCGGGCCTGGAACCAGGGGTGGCCGATCGGGGTGTTCCAGTTCGTCAAGTCGGCGAAGTGGAAGGTCGGCGAGGAGAACGCCCTGCGGGTGCTGGGCGCCAGCGGCGAGGGCGGGTCCGTCGACTGGCACAAGATGGGCGAGGGCTGGTCCTGGGTCCAGCGGGACGCCCAGATGGACAACGAGGAGAAGGCCCGCGAGGGCTGGGAGCAGGTCAAGCGGGACCTGGCCGCCGAGACGTACCGGCTGTACGTGCTGGACGAGTTCGCCTACCCGATGCACTGGGGGTGGGTCGACACCGACGAGGTGGTGTCGGTGCTGCGCGAGCGGCCGGGGACCCAGCACGTCGTGATCACCGGGCGGAACGCGCCCGGCGCCCTCGTGGAGTGCGCCGATCTCGTCACCGACATGTCCAAGGTCAAGCACCCGATGGACGCGGGGCAGAAGGGGCAGAGGGGCATCGAGTGGTGACCTCGCCCGATTCCGGTGTTCCTCGGCTGATCATTGCCGCGCCCTCGTCCGGCAGCGGCAAGACCACCGTCGCCACCGGGTTGATGGCCGCGCTCCGGGCGCGGGGGCTCACCGTGTCGCCGCACAAGGTCGGGCCCGACTACATCGACCCCGGCTACCACGCGCTCGCCACCGGGCGGGTGGGCCGCAACCTCGACGCGTACCTGTGCGGGCCCGAGCTGGTCGGGCCGCTGTTCCTGCACGGGGCGCGCGGATGCGACATCGCCGTGGTCGAGGGCGTGATGGGGCTGTACGACGGGGCCGCCGGGGAGGGCGAGCTGGCCTCCACCGCGCAGGTCGCGAAGCTGTTGCGGGCGCCGGTGGTGCTGGTCGTGGACGCGTCCTCGCAGTCGCGGTCGGTGGCGGCGCTGGTGCACGGGTTCGTGTCCTGGGACCCGGAGGTGCGGATCGGGGGCGTGATCCTGAACAAGGTCGCGTCGGACCGGCACGAGGTGTTGCTGCGGGAGGCGGTGGACTCCGTCGGGGTGCCGGTTCTTGGGGTGTTGCGGCGGGCCGCGCCCGTGGAGACGCCTTCTCGGCATCTGGGGTTGGTGCCGGTTGCCGAGCGGGGCTCGGATGCGGTGGACGCGGTGGCGGCGATGGGTGCGCAGGTTGCGGCGGGGTGTGACCTGGAGGCGTTGGTCGGGTTGGCGCGGGCTGCCGGGCCGTTGCCAGGGGGCTCCGCCCCCTGGACCCCCGGGCCTGTGCCCACCCACGACCCGTCTCGGTCGGACAAGAAGTCACCCCCGCGCGTCGCCGTTGCCGGTGGACCCGCCTTCACCTTCTCCTACGCCGAGCACACCGAGCTGCTCGCCGCCGCCGGGGCCGAGGTCGTCACGTTCGACCCGCTGCGGGACGAGGAGCTGCCCGAGGGCACACAAGGGCTCGTCATCGGCGGCGGGTTCCCCGAGGTGTACGCCGCCGAGCTGTCCGCCAACGAGGGGCTGCGCAAGTCCGTCGCCGAGCTGGCGCTCTCCGGTGCTCCCGTCGCCGCCGAGTGTGCGGGGCTGCTGTATCTGTGCCGGGAGCTGGACGGGTTGCCGATGTGCGGGGTGCTGGACGCCGCCGCGCGGATGTCGGAGCGGCTGACGCTGGGCTACCGGGACGCCGTGGCCGTGTCCGACAGCGCGCTGGCCGGGGCGGGGACGCGGATGCGGGGGCACGAGTTCCACCGGACGGTGGTGGAGCCGGGGGCCGGGGCGGCGCCGGCGTGGGGGATGCGGGCGCCCGAGCGGCGCGTCGAGGGATTCGTGGAGCGCGGTGTGCACGCGAGCTATCTGCACACGCACTGGGCGGCCGAGCCCGGTGTCGCCCGTCGGTTCGTGGAGAGGTGCCGGACGTCATGAGCAGCAGGCTGATCGGTGTGGGGGTCGGGCCCGGGGACCCCGAGCTGGTGACCGTGAAGGGGGTCAACGCGCTGCGGGCCGCCGATGTCGTGGTCGTGCCGGTAATGGACACGGGGGAGCGCGGGCGTGCCGAGGCGACCGTGCTGCACTACGTGGGCGCCGAGAAGATCGTGCGGGTCGTGTTCGCGCTGAACGAGCGCACCGACCGGGCGCGGCGCGAGGCGGCCTGGGACGCGGCCGGTGAGCGGGTGGCCGGGCTGCTGCGGGAGCATGCCGCCGTCGCCTTCGCGACCATCGGTGATCCCAACGTGTATTCCACCTTCACCTATCTCGCGCAGACCGTCGGCGCGCTCGTGCCGGGTACGGTCGTGGAGACCGTGCCGGGGATCACCGCCATGCAGGACCTCGCGGCGCGGTCGGGGGCGGTGCTGACCGAGGGCACGGAGCCGTTGACGCTGGTGCCGGTCACCGCGGGGTCCGCGGTGCTCAAGGAGGCGTTGCACGGGCCCGGCACGGTCGTCGCCTACAAGTTCGGCCGTCAGGCGGCCGAGGTGGCCGAGGCGTTGCGGGAGAGCGGGCGCCTCGACGACGCCGTGTGGGGGTCGGCGCTGGGGCTGCCGGAGGAGTCGGTGCGGCCGGCCGGCGAGCTGGACGGGGCGCCGTTGCCGTATCTGTCGACGCTCATCGCGCCCGCCCGGCGCGGGGGCGGGCGGGGCGGGAAGCTGTGACCGCCTCCCGTTGCCGGCGCTCACTCCGCGATGCCCACCACCAGCCAGATGAACGCCGCGCCCGCGATCGTGCACAGCAGGGTCGAGCGGGCGGGGTGCTCGTGGTGGGCCTCGGGGAGGATCTCGGCCGCGGCGAGGTAGAGGAGTACGCCGCCGAACAGGCCGAGATAGGCGCCGAGGGCGCCCTCCGGGATGGTGAAGAGGAGGGTGGAGGCCGCGCCGACGACGGGGGCGATCGCGTCGGCGACGAGCATCGCGACGGCTCGGCGGCGGGCGTTGCCGTACAGGCTGGTCAGTGTGTAGGTGTTGAAGCCGTCCGCGAAGTCGTGGGCGATCACGGCCAGCGCGACCGCCGCGCCCATGCCGCCGCCGACCTGGAAGGCCGCGCCGATCGCCACGCCGTCCATCGCGCTGTGGCCGACCATCGCGGCCGCGGCCGTCAGGCCCACCTCGGGCGAGCGGTGTCCGTGCTCGTCGGCGCCGTGTGCGGCGCGGCGGGCCGCCAGCAGGCGTTCCACCAGGTGCGCGAGCAGGAATCCGGCGACGAAGAGCAGCAGTGCGGCGGGTACGCCGAACACCTCGTCGCCCGCCGCCTGAAGGGCCTCCGGCAGCAGGTCGAGGCCGACGACGCCGAGCATGAGGCCGCCGGCCAGGCCCAGGACCAGGTGGCGCCGGTCGGTGACGCGCTGTGCCGTCCAGCCGCCGGCCAGCGTCATCAGGAACGCGCCGAGCGCGACGAAGACCGCCATGGGCCCTTGGTATCCGATCACGCCGCGTTCACGCGCGTACGACAGCAGCAACCGCAGTAAATATGCGCAGGGCGCACCGGAACAGGATGCACAGGAGAGGACCGAAAACGATGGATTCCGAGGCCAGGGTGACCTTCGTCGGTGCCGGTCCCGGCGCCGCCGATCTGCTGACGTTCCGTGCGGCGCGGGCGATCGCCGAGGCGGACGTGGTGATCTGGGCGGCGAGCCTCGTCCAGGCGGAGGTGCTCCAGCACGCGCGCGAGGGCGCCGAGGTGCTGGACTCGGCGACGATGTCGCTGGAGGACGTCGTCGCCGTGTACCGGCGGGCCCGGGCGGAGGGGCTGCGGGTGGCCCGCATCCACTCCGGCGACCCGGCGCTGTGGGGCGGCACGCAGGAGCAGCTCGACCGGTGCGCGGAGATCGGCGTCGCGACCGAGGTGGTGCCCGGTGTCTCCGCGTTCTCGGCCGTGGCCGCGCTCGCGCGGCGCGAGCTGACCATCCCGGAGGTCGCGCAGTCCGTGGTCCTCACCCGGCTCGGCGGGGGCAAGACGCCGATGCCGCCCGGGGAGGAGGTCCGCGAGTTCGCGAAGCACGGCACGACCATGGCGGTCTTCCTGTCGGCCGCCCGCAGCGGACAGCTGGTGCGGGAGCTGCTGGAGGGCGGCTATCCGACCGAGACTCCGGTGGTGGTCGCCTACCAGGCCACCTGGCCGGAGGAGCTGGTCGTGCGGTGCACGATCGGGACGCTGGAGGAGACGGTCAAGGAGCACAAGCTCTGGAAGCACACCCTGTTCCTGGTCGGCCCGGCCCTGGACGCGCACGGCACCCGCTCGCACCTCTACCACCCGGGGCACTTCCACGGCTATCGCAAGGCCGACCCACAGGCGCGCCGGGAGCTGCGCTCGCGGGGTGCGAGCACGTGATCACCGTGGTCGGGATGGGGGCCGCCCCCGGTGCGGCTCCCGCCGGGGAGGTCGCCGCGGGTGCGGAGCTGGTCGTCGGCGGACGTCGGCACCTGGACGCCGTACGGCTGCATGAGGGGGCCCGGACGGTGGTCCTCGGGGCGTTGGCGCCCGCCCTGGACACGGTCGCGGAGTACGTCGCCCGGGGGCGGCCGGTGACCGTGCTGGCCTCCGGTGATCCGGGGTTCTTCGGGATCGTGCGGGCGCTGGCCGAGCGGTTCGGGCCGGAGCGGCTGGACGTGCGGGCCGGGGTGTCCTCCGTCGCGGCGGCCTTCGCGCGGGTGGGGCTGCCGTGGGACGACGCCGTGGTGGCGAGCGCGCACGGGCGGGACCTGCGGACGGCGGTGCATGTGTGCCGGGCGCACCCGAAGGTCGCCGTGCTGACCGGTCCCGGGGCGGGCCCGGCAGAGCTGGGGGCCGCGTTGCGGGACGACGGGCGGATGCTCGTCGTCGCCTCCGCGCTGGGCTCGGCCGAGGAGCGGGTGGAGCGGGTGACGCCCGCCGAGGCCGCCGAACGGGACTGGGGGACGGCGGTGAGCGTGGTGCTGTGCCTGGACGGGGCGCGGGCGCTGGGGCCGGTGCGGGCCCTCGCGGGGGCGCGTCCCGGTCCCGCGGGGTGGGCGCTGGCCGAGGACGCGTTCGCGCACCGGGACTCGATGATCACCAAGTTCGAGGTGCGGGCGCTGGCCCTGGCCCGTCTCGGGCCGCGCCCCGGCGATCTGGTGTGGGACGTCGGCGCCGGTTCGGGGTCCGTGGCGGTGGAGTGCGCGCGGCTGGGTGCCGCCGTCACCGCCGTCGAGCGGACGCCGGACGGTGTCGGGCGGGTCCGCGCCAACGCCGCCGCGCACGGTGTCGACGTGCGGGTGGTGCACGGGTCGGCGCCGGCGGTGCTGGCCGGGCTGGGCGAGGTCCCGGACGCGGTGTTCGTGGGCGGCGGCGGGCGCGAGCTGCCCGCGATCGTCGCCGAGTGCGCGCGGCGGGCCCGGCGCTGCGTGGTCGTCGCCGTGGCCGCGCTCGACCGGGTGCCGGCGGCCCGCGAGGCGCTGCTCGGCGCCGGTCTCGACTGCGACGGGGTGCTGCTGCAGTCCTCGCGGCTCGCGCCGCTGCCGGGGGACGTGACCCGGCTCGCGGCCACCAATCCCGTCTTCCTGCTGTGGGGCGTCAGGCCGCACGGCCGTACCGAAGGAGTTGCCCCTTGATCGGCCTCATTTCCGCCACGGCGGCGGGAGCGGCGGCGCGGGACCGGCTGGCCGCGGCGTGGCCGGACCGCACGCGGGTGTACGACGGTCCCGTCGGGGACGCCGTGCGGGCCGCGTTCGCCGAGTGCGGGCGGCTGGTGTGCTTCCTGGCCACCGGGGCCGTGGTCCGGCTGGTGGCGCCGCTGCTGGACGACAAGCGGACCGACCCCGGTGTGGTGTGCGTCGACGAGGGCGGGCGGTTCGCCGTGTCGCTGGTCGGCGGGCACGCGGGCGGCGCCAACGAACTGGCCCGTGCGGTCGGCGAGGTGCTGGGCGCGGAGCCGGTGGTGACGACGGCGACCGACGCGGTCGGGCTGGCCGGTCTGGACACGCTCGGGCTGCCCGTGGAGGGCGACGTCGCCGGAGTGTCGCGGGCCCTGCTGGACGGTGGGCCGGTGGCGCTGCGGGCGGAGGTGGCGTGGCCGCTGCCGCCGCTGCCGGTCACCGCCGAAGGGGCCTACGGGATCCGGGTGACGGACCGTGCGGTGGAGCCGGCCGAGGGCGAGGTCGTCCTGCGGCCGCCGTCCCTGGTCGTCGGCGTCGGCGCGTCCCGGGGGGCGCCGGTGGACGAGGTGCTCGGCCTGGTCGAGGCCGCCCTGCGCGAGGCGGGGCTGTCCGCCGCGTCGGTCGCCGAGCTGGCCACCGTGGACGCCAAGGCCGCAGAACCCGGGATCGTCGGGGCGGCGGCGCGGCTCGGGGTGCCCCTGGTGCCGTACCCCGCCGACGTGTTGGCGGACGTCGAGGTGCCCAACCCGTCCGACGCCCCGCTCGCGGCCGTGGGCACCCCGTCGGTGGCTGAGGCGGCGGCGCTGGTGCGCGGGGGCGAACTGCTCGTGCCCAAGCGGAAGTCGGCGGCGGTGCCCGCGATGGCGACCTGCGCGGTCGTACGGCGTCCCGGGCGCGGACGGCTCGCGGTGGTCGGGCTCGGGCCCGGCGCCCGGGACCTGGTGACGCCGCGGGCGCGGGCGGAGCTGCGGCGGGCGTCGGTGCTGGTCGGGCTCGACCAGTACGTCGACCAGATCCGCGACCTGCTGCGGCCCGGCACCCGGGTGCTGGAGTCGGGGCTCGGCGCCGAGGAGGAGCGGGCCCGGACGGCGGTCGCGGAGGCCCGGCGCGGGCATGCCGTGGCGCTGATCGGCAGCGGTGACGCTGGCGTGTACGCCATGGCCTCGCCCGCGCTGGCGGAGGCGTCCGACGACATCGACGTGGTCGGGGTGCCGGGCGTGACGGCGGCGCTGGCGGCCGGGGCGGTCCTGGGCGCGCCGCTCGGGCACGACCACGTGTCGATCAGCCTGTCCGACCTGCACACGCCGTGGGAGGTCATCGAGCGGCGGGTGCGGGCGGCGGCGGAGGCGGACCTGGTGGTGACGTTCTACAACCCGCGCAGCCGGGGCCGCGACTGGCAGCTGCCCAAGGCGCTGGCGATCCTCGCGGAGCACCGGGAGCCGACGACTCCGGTGGGTGTCGTGCGCAACGCGTCGCGCGCCGACGAGTCGAGCCGCCTGTGCACGCTCGCCGCTCTCGACCCGGCGACCGTCGACATGATGACGGTCGTGACGGTGGGCAACACCGCGACCCGGGAGATCGCCGGGCGCATGGTGACGCCGCGCGGCTACCGCTGGCAGGCGCGCGAGACCGCGCCGCCCGCCGAGAGGACCGGCTCGTCCGCCGAGAGGACCGGCTCGTCCGCAACGGCCGAAGCGCCCGCCGAACCCGAAGTGTCCGCTGAACCCGATGTGTCCGCTACACCCGAGGAGACCCTGTGACGACCCCGCCCGCCCTGCTCATCGCCGGACACGGCACCCGGGACGAGGCCGGAGCCGCGGCGTTCCGCGACTTCGTGCGCGAGCTGGGCCGACGCCATCCCGAGCTGCCCGTCGCGGGCGGCTTCATCGAGCTGTCCCCGCCGCCGCTGGGCGACGCGGTCGCCGAACTGGTCGAGCGCGGTGTGCGCCGGTTCGCGGCGGTGCCGCTGATGCTGGTGTCCGCCGGGCACGCCAAGGGCGACATCCCGGCGGCCCTGTCCCGCGAGAAGGAGCGCCACCCCGGCATCACGTACACCTACGGGCGCCCGCTGGGCCCGCACCCCGCGCTGCTGCGGGTGCTGGAGCGGCGCCTGGCCCAGGCGGTCGATCCGGCCTGGGACCCGGCCGAGGTGACCGTGCTGCTGGTCGGGCGCGGTTCGACGGACCCGGACGCCAACGCCGAGGTGTTCAAGGCGGCGCGGCTGCTGTGGGAGGGCCGCGGTTACGCGGGCGTGGAGACGGCGTTCGTGTCGCTGGCGGAGCCGGACGTGCCGGGCGGCCTGGACCGGTGCGTGCGGCTGGGGGCGCGGCGGGTCGTGGTGCTGCCGTACTTCCTGTTCACCGGCATCCTCCCGGACCGGGTCCGGCACCAGACCGAGGAGTGGGCCGCCGCGCACCCGGAGACCGAGGTGCGGTCGGCGGACGTGATCGGGCCGGAGCCGGAGCTGCTCGACCTGGTGTGGGAGCGGTACGAGGAGGCCGTCGGCGGCGACCTGCGGATGAACTGCGACAGCTGCGTGTACCGGATCGCGCTGCCGGGGTTCGAGGACAAGGTGGGGCTGCCGCAGCAGCCGCACTTCCACCCCGACGACGACGGCGGTCACCACCACGGGCACCATCACGGGCATGGACACGCACACTCCCATGCACACTGAGGCCGACGGCCTCGACCTGCGCCATCACGGGGACGCCGAGGTGCGCGACGACGGTGCGGCACTGGTGGACCTCGCGGTGAACGTCCGCGCGGACACTCCCCCGGCCTGGCTGCGCGAGCACGTCGCCGCCTCGCTCGGTTCGCTCGCCGCCTACCCGGACGGTCGGGCCGCGCGGGCGGCGGTGGCGGCGCGGCACGGACTGCCGGTGGAGCGGGTGCTGCTGACGGCCGGCGCGGCGGAGGCGTTCGTGCTGCTGGCGCGGGCGCTGAAGGTGCGTCGGCCGGTCGTGGTGCATCCCCAGTTCACCGAGCCGGAGGCGGCGCTGCGGGACGCGGGGCACACGGTCGGCCGGGTGCTGCTGCGGGAGGCGGACGGCTTCCGCCTCGGCCCTGCCGACGTCCCCGAGGACGCCGATCTGGTGGTGGTCGGCAACCCGACGAACCCGACCTCGGTGCTGCACCCGGCGGGCGTGCTCGCGTCGCTGGCCCGGCCCGGGCGGACGCTGGTCGTGGACGAGGCGTTCATGGACGCGGTGCCGGGCGAGCGGGAGGCGCTGGCCGGGCGGACGGACGTACCCGGGCTGGTCGTCCTGCGCAGCCTCACCAAGACGTGGGGCCTCGCGGGGCTGCGCATCGGGTACGTCCTCGCGGACCCGGAGACGATCGCCGAACTGGAGCGCGCCCAGCCCCTGTGGCCGGTGTCCACGCCCGCGCTGGCGGCGGCCGAGGCGTGCGTGGCGCCGCGGGCGCTGGCGGAGGCCGCCCACGCCGCCCACCGCGTCGCCGCCGACCGGGACCGGCTCGTCGCCGGGCTGGCGACGTTCGCCGGTGCCGGGGTGCGGGTCGTCGGACCGGCCGAGGGACCCTTCGTCCTGGTCGGCGTCCCGGAGGCGGCCGCCGTACGGCGCCGGTTGCGCGGCCTGGGGTACGCGGTCCGGCGCGGGGACACGTTCCCCGGTCTGGGCGGCGGATGGCTGCGGCTGGCGGTACGGGACCGGGCGACGACGGAGGGCTTCCTGAGCGCGCTGGAGCAAGCGGTGACAACGACGAACCCGACCTGAGCCACACGCCCCCGCCAGCCCCGCCCACGCCGGGACACACCCCCGGCGCCCCGCCACCCACCAGGACCGGCACCACGCGGCCCCCTCCCCAGAACGGGGACAGCCGACCCCCGGCCACACCTGCCCCGGCAACCGGCCCCCAACACCCCGCCACCCTCCCCAGAACGGAGACGGCCAGCCCCCGGCCACACGCAGGCCACACCTGCCCCGACGACCGGCCCCCAACGCCCCGCCATCCACCCGGACCGGCACCACGCCGCCACCCTCCCCAGAACGGGGACAGCCGACCCCCGGCCACACGCCAGCCACACCTGCCCCGGCAACCGGCCCCCAACGCGCCGCCATCCACCCGGACCGGCACCACGCCGCCACCCGCGTCGCGCACGGTTTCCGGACCGCCCCCGTCCCGGCCAGGGCCGTCACCGCGGGGCCGTCCACCCCGGAGCCGGCCCCGGCCGGGCGTCAGGTGCGCCTGCGGCGGGACAGGGCGAGTGCGCTGCCGCCCGCCAGGACCAGGGCCGCGGCTCCGGCCGCGACGTACGGCGTCGCGGAGCTGCCGCCGGTCTCGGCGAGGTCGGCCTCGGCCTCGGTGCGGGCGCCCTGGGCCTTCACGTCGGCCGCGGGCTCGGCGGGCTGTTCCGCGTCCTGCCCGGCCCGGGGCTCGTCGGCCTTCGCCGGGGGCTGCCCGGCCTCGTCCGCGGGGGCGGCCGGGGACTCGCAGGTCGCCTTCGCCAGGGTGACGGTGCCGTCGACCTCGGCGACGTTCAGATCGCCGGGGTTGACGGAGACCTTGAGTTCGAGCGCGGTGGCGGCGGCCGTGCGGGAGGTGGTCTCCTCCTTCGAGAGGTCGAGCCGTACCTCGCCGACGCCGGGCACCTTCACGTCGGTCGTCCCGCCGGTGGTGAGCGTGACCTTCTTGCCGAGGACGGTCACGGGTCCCAGGAGGTCGGCGTCGGCGACCGGCTTCTTCCCGGCCTCGCAGGTCGCCGTGGAGGTGACCTCCTGGACCTCGATCACCGACAGCAGCGGCAGGCCGGGAACGTGGAGCCTGGCGCGGGCCAGCGTGGTGGAGCCCTCGCTCTTCTCGGCGGTGGCCGTCGCCCTCGCCTCGGCCACGTCGGCGCGCAGGACGCTGAACGGCTTTCCGCCGTCGACGCCGTCCAGGCGGGCGGTGAGCGCGGTCTTCTCGGCGCTCTCGGGCGCCTGCACCTCGTTGAGGGTGACCGCGAGCGGGATGTTCACGGTCTTGTTGAGCAGGGAGACGTCGAGCCCGGTGCGCAGCACGGTGGCGCTCGCGCGGCCGTGGTCGCCGGTCGCGTGGGCGGACCCCGCGCCGGCCAGGATCGCGGGACCCGCGGCCAGGGCCGTGGCCGCCGCGACGGTGGCGAGACGGCGTGCGGGCATGCGGAAGGTGTTGCCGTTCAAGGTGGTGGGACCCCCAGTGAGACATGCGTGCGGGGCACGCATGAGCGACGTGCTTGGGACCCGGACAGAATGTCCCCGCGTCCGCCGAACCGTCAGCGAACCGGGGGCACTTCACCCCTTCGTGGGGTTTTGGCGGATCTATTCGAATCTTCGTCGCATCTTCCGGCACGGGTGTTCCCCGGCGTCACTCCCGTCGGTCAACCGACGACCCACCCGTTGAGCACGACCCGGCGCGGAGCGGTCAGCACGCGCACGTCCGCGCGCGGGTCCTGCTCGTACACCACCAGGTCCGCCGGCGCGCCCTCGTCCAGGCCGGGGCGGCCGAGCCAGCGCCGGGCGGCCCAGGTCGTCGCGGCGAGGGCCTCGACGGGCGGGATGCCCGCGGTGACCAGCTCGGCGACCTCGGCCCCGGCCAGCCCGTGGGCAAGGGCACCGCCCGCGTCGGTGCCGACGAAGACCGGGATTCCGGCGTCGTAGGCGCTCCGGACGGTGTCGTAGCGGCGTTCGTGGAGCCGGCGCATATGGGCCGACCAGCGCGGGAACCGGGACTCGCCGCCGTCGGCCAGCGCCGGGAAGGTGGCGATGTTGACCAGGGTGGGGACGATGGCGACGCCGCGCTCGGCGAAGAGCGGGATCGTGTCGTCGGTCAGCCCCGTGGCGTGCTCGACGCAGTCGATGCCGGCCTCGACCAGGTCGCGCAGGGAGTCCTCGGCGAAGCAGTGCGCGGTGACCCGGGCGCCCAGGCGGTGGGCCTCGGCGATGGCCGCCTCCACGGCGCCGCGCGGCCAGCAGGCCGACAGGTCGCCGAGGTCGCGGTCGATCCAGTCGCCGACCAGCTTCACCCAGCCGTCGCCGCGCCGGGCCTCCTGGGCGACGTAGGCGACGAGGTCGTCGGGCTCGACCTCCCAGGCGTAGTTGCGGATGTAGCGGCGGGTGCGGGCGATGTGCCGGCCGGCCCGGATGATCTTCGGGAGGTCCTCGCGGTCGTCGATCCAGCGGGTGTCGGAGGGCGAGCCCGCGTCCCGGATGAGCAGGGTGCCCGCCTCGCGGTCGGTCAGCGCCTGCTTCTCGGCGACGTCCGCGGGGACGGCGCCGTGCTGGTCGAGGCCGACGTGGCAGTGCGCGTCGACCAGGCCGGGCAGCGCCCATCCCTCGACGGTGCGGACGTCGGCGGCGCCCGCGGGGCGGTCGTAGGAGATCCGGCCGTCGATCACCCACACCTCGTCCCGGACCTCCTCCGGTCCGACGAGCACCCGACCCTTCACGTGCAGCACCGCGCGATCGCTCATGCCCCGCACCCTAAACGGTGCCCGCACACCCGTCCGGGGCCGGTCACCGGCCGTCGCCGCGCGCTGCCGCGCGGGCGCGCGCCTCACTCGCGCATCCGGCCCCGACGGCACAAGCGGCGGCGGTCAGGGCCAGGGCGGCGGTGGCGGGGTTGACGTAGCCGGGGACGTCGTCGCTGGTGTACTCGCCGCCGTCGGTGGTCTCGCAGACGAAACCCAGCGGCAGGAAGGAGACCGACTGGTCGATGACGTGGAGGGCGCGCTCCTCGTTCCCGGGTGTGCGGCAGGGCAGCGCCGGTGCGGAGCCCGCGCCGCCGTTGGACTCCATGACGGCGCCGGTCACGTGCAGCAGCCCCCAGGCGTACACCGCGACGGCGGCGGCACCGGCGAAGGCGGCGAGGGCGTGCAGCGCCGGTCCGGCACGCGTTCCCCGGGCGCGGCGGGCGGCGAGGACGCTCGCGCCGTGGCCGGTCAGGCCGACGGCGGACACCACGGCGATCAGGACGACCAGCAGGAGTACGAGGAACACGAGGCCAGTTCATCAGGCGGTGATCGCTTCGGCTGTGACGGAAGCCATGATTCCGGGCGTGGGGGTGTCGCAACGGAAGCACTCCGGCGCGAGTGCCGGCGGACGCCATGGTTACTCTCGACTCCGTACGCCGCGTACCCGCGCCGCACACCCGCCGTCACCGAAGAGAGCACCGCCGTGACCCATCCCTTCCTGGACCTCCCCCCGCTGAGCGCCGGACGTTTCGCCGCGATCGAGGACCGGGTCGCGCGCCTGCTCGGCACCGGCCAGGACGTGGTGGTCATGCAGGGCGAGGCGCTGCTGCCGCTGGAGGGCGCCATCCGCGCCGCCGCGGGACCCGGCACCGTCGCGCTGAACGTCGTCACGGGACCGTACGGGCAGACCTTCGGGAACTGGCTGCGGGACTGCGGCGCGAGGGTGCACGACCTCGCCGTGCCGTTCCACACGGCCGTCTCCGCCGAGCAGGTCGGCCGGGCTCTGGCCGAGCACCCGGAGATCGACTTCGTGTCCCTGGTGCACGCCGAGGCGGCGACCGGCAACACCAACCCGGTCGCGGAGATCGGCGAGGTGGTCCGGGCGCACGGCGCGCTGTTCTACCTGGACGCCGTGGCCTCGGTGGGCGCGGAGCCGGTGCTGCCGGACGCCTGGGGCGTGGACCTGTGCGTCATCGGCGCGCAGAAGGCGATGGGCGGCCCGGCGGGCGTCTCGGCGGTGTCGGTGAGCGAGCGGGCCTGGGCCCGCATGGCGGCGAACCCGAACGCCCCGCGGCGGTCGTACCTGTCGCTCCTCGACTGGAAGGAGCGGTGGATCGACGGCGGGCGCAAGGCGCTGCTGCACGCGCCGGCGCAGTTGGAGATGCTCGCGCTGGAGGCCTGCGTCGAGCGCATCGAGGCGGCGGGCCCGGAGACGGTGATGGCGCGGCACGCGTCCGCGGCGGCGGCCACCCGGTCCGGCGCGCTGGCGCTGGGCGGCCTGGAGCCGTACGTGTACGAGGCGAGGGACGCGGCGCCGGTCGCGACGACACTGCGCACGCCGTCGGACGTCGACGCGTCCGCGCTGGTGGCCCGTGCCCTGGAGTCCGACCCGGCGCTGCCGCTGGCGGCGGGCGGCGGCGCGCTGGCGGCCGAGATGATCCGGGTCAACCACTACGGTCCGGACGCGACGCGCGGGGCCGTACAGGGCTGCCTGGCGGCACTGGGTGCCGCACTGGTCGAGCGGGGTGTGAAGGCCGACCCGGAGGCCGCCCGGCGGGCCGCCGAGGAGGCGTGGGAGCGGCCGACCGGGCCCGGCCTTTCCGAAGGCTGAATCAGAGGGAATTCCGGATACTCGCACAAGCAGAATTTAGGAATTCCACTCAGCGCAGCTTCCCGTATTCTTCTGCCCGCTTTCTTCGGACCTAAACACAAAGATTTCACGACAGCCGATCTTCACATTTCGGACACGTCTCGCACGGGTTACGCGATTGTGACCCGATCCACATGCTGCCCGATTTGCGGCTTACGACCCTGTCAAATCGCCTCAAAACGCCGCCCCCTCGCGCGGAAGCACGCGCCCGCGTGATAACACACGAGGCGCCCATTCGTAACCCCGTCCGGCGATGCAATTTCGAATTTCGCTGGGTAAATTCAATTTGCATGACTGCCGCGCAAGCAGACCTGCAAATCGATCGTCCGAGAGTGGCCGACGGCGCCGCCCTGTGGCGGATAGCGAGGGATTCCGAGGTCCTCGACCTGAACTCCTCGTACAGCTACCTGCTCTGGTGCCGGGACTTCGCCGCCACCTCCGCCGTCGTCCGCGACGGGCACGGCGTGCCGGTCGGCTTCATCACCGGCTACGTACGGCCCGACAGCCCCGACACCCTGCTCGTGTGGCAGGTGGCGGTGGACCGGACGTACCGTGGTCGTGGGCTCGCGGCCACGCTGGTCGACGGACTGGCGGAGCGGGTGGCCCGCGAACGCGGGATCACCACCCTGGAGACAACGATCTCTCCCGACAACACGGCGTCCCAACGACTGTTCACCTCGTTCGCCGAGCGCCGCGGCGCCCGGCTTGAGCGCGAAGTCCTGTTCGACACGGCGGTGTTCCCCGACGGGCCCCACGAGCCCGAGGTCCTGTACCGCATCTGCCCCCTGTCCGCCGGCGGCTGACCCCTCGCCGAGCCGTCGGGGCACCCCCGACCGGTTTGGCCCCCCAGACTTCCCGGCCGGGACCACGAACGGTCCCACCGGACCTGTACGACCTTCCTCTCCCACCCTCACCCCACGAGGAGCGATTCGTCGTGACCATCACCCAGCCCGACCTCAGCGTCTTCGAGACCGTCGAGTCCGAGGTGCGCAGCTACTGCCGCGGCTGGCCCACCGTCTTCGACCGTGCGGTCGGCAGCCGCATGTACGACGAGGACGGCCACGAGTACCTCGACTTCTTCGCCGGAGCGGGTTCGCTCAACTACGGGCACAACAACGCGGTCCTGAAACGCGCGCTGATCGACTACCTGGAGCGGGACGGCGTCACGCACGGGCTCGACATGTCGACGACCGCCAAGCGCCGCTTCCTGGAGACGTTCCAGAACACCATCCTGCGGCCCCGTGACCTGCCCTACAAGGTCATGTTCCCGGGCCCGACGGGCACCAACGCCGTCGAGTCGGCGCTCAAGCTGGCGCGCAAGGTGAAGGGGCGCGAGTCGATCGTGTCCTTCACCAACGCCTTCCACGGCATGTCGCTGGGCTCCCTCGCGGTGACCGGCAACGCCTTCAAGCGGGCCGGCGCCGGCATCCCGCTGGTGCACGGCACGCCCATGCCGTTCGACAACTACTTCGACGGCACCGTCGAGGACTTCATCTGGTTCGAGCGGCTGCTCGAGGACCAGGGCTCCGGCCTGAACAAGCCGGCCGCCGTGATCGTCGAGACCGTGCAGGGCGAGGGCGGCATCAACGTCGCCCGGGCCGAGTGGCTGCGCGCCCTGGCCGACCTGTGCGAGCGCCAGGACATGCTGCTCATCGTCGACGACATCCAGATGGGCTGCGGCCGTACCGGCGCCTTCTTCTCCTTCGAGGAGGCGGGCATCACGCCGGACATCGTCACCGTCTCCAAGTCCATCAGCGGCTACGGCATGCCGATGGCGCTGACCCTGTTCAAGCCGGAGCTGGACGTCTGGGAGCCGGGCGAGCACAACGGCACCTTCCGCGGCAACAACCCGGCCTTCGTCACGGCGACCGCCACGCTGGAGGCGTACTGGGCCGACGGGTCGGCGATGGAGAAGCAGACCCGCAAGCGCGGCGAGCAGGTCGAGCAGCACATGATCGCCATCACCGAGGAGAACCTCGCCGACGTCAAGGAGTACCGCGGCCGCGGCCTGGTCTGGGGCCTGGAGTTCCACGACAAGGACCGCGCGGGCCGGGTCGCCAAGCGCGCCTTCGAGCTGGGGCTGCTCATCGAGACCTCCGGTCCCGAGAGCGAGGTCGTCAAGCTGCTGCCGGCGCTCACCATCACGCCCGACGAGCTGGACGAGGGCATGAAGACCCTGGCCAGGGCCGTGCGCGAGACGGCCTGACCGTCCGCCGGACCGGCTGTCCGGCACCCCCCGTACTTCCGGCGCCTTCGGCCCGCGCGGCCGAAGGCGCCGGGGACCATTGCACACCCTCACCTAGGAGGCATCGCAACACCGTGATCGTCCGTTCGTTCAAGGAGTTCGAAGGCACCGACCGGCACGTGAAGAGCGCGTCCGGCACCTGGGAAAGCACCCGGATCGTCCTCGCCAAGGAGAAGGTCGGCTTCTCCGTGCACGAGACGATCCTGTACGCGGGTACGGAGACGTCGATGTGGTACGCCAACCACATCGAGGCCGTCGTCTGCACCAAGGGCGACGCCGAGTTGACCGACCGCGAGACGGGGAAGACGTACCACATCACGCCGGGCACGATGTATCTCCTCGACGGCCACGAGCGGCACACGCTCAAGGTCAAGGAGGACTTCCACTGCATCTGTGTCTTCAACCCGCCCGTCACCGGACGGGAGGATCACGACGAGAACGGCGTCTACCCGCTGCTCACCGAGGAGGTGTGAGTCACCGTGACCACCACGACCACGAACGTCACTGATCTCTATCCCACCCGCGGCGCCACCGAAGTGGCCACCCCTCGGCAGGACCCGGTCGTCTGGGGCTCCCCGGACGCGTCCGGCCCCGTCTCGGCGGGCGACCTGCAGTCCCTGGACCGCGACGGCTTCCTCGCCATCGACCAGCTGATCGCGCCGGACGAGGTCGGCGAGTACCAGCGGGAGCTGGAGCGCCTCACCACCGACCCGGCCATCCGCGCGGACGAGCGCTCGATCGTCGAGCCGCAGTCCCAGGAGATCCGGTCGGTCTTCGAGGTGCACAAGATCAGTGAGGTCTTCGCCAAGCTGGTGCGCGACGAGCGCGTGGTCGGGCGGGCGCGGCAGATCCTCGGCTCGGACGTGTACGTCCACCAGTCGCGGATCAACGTCAAGCCGGGCTTCGGGGCCAGCGGCTTCTACTGGCACTCGGACTTCGAGACCTGGCACGCCGAGGACGGCCTGCCCAACATGCGCACGATCTCGGTCTCGATCGCGCTCACCGAGAACTACGACACCAACGGCGGTCTGATGATCATGCCGGGGTCGCACAAGACGTTCCTCGGGTGCGCGGGGGCCACGCCGAAGGACAACTACAAGAAGTCCCTGCAGATGCAGGACGCGGGGACGCCGTCCGACGAGGGCCTGACGAAGATGGCCTCGGAGTACGGCATCAAGCTGTTCACCGGCAAGGCCGGTTCGGCGACCTGGTTCGACTGCAACTGCATGCACGGGTCGGGCGACAACATCACGCCGTTCCCGCGCAGCAACGTGTTCATCGTGTTCAACAGCGTGGAGAACACGGCGGTCGAGCCGTTCGCGGCTCCGATCCGGCGGCCGGACTTCATCGGCGCGCGGGACTTCACCCCGGTGAAGTGACTCGCGTCCGAGACGTCTGAGACATCTGAAACGTCTGAGATGTCCGAGACTCGGGCAGGGGCCTCTTCGTGTGGGACGGGAGGCCCCTGCCCGATATTTTCTTCCCGGCTCCGCCGGGTCAGCCCGCCAGCACGTCGAGCAGCCGGTCCACGTCGGCCGCGGTGTTGTACACGTGGAAGGCGGCCCGCAGATTGCCCGCCCGGTCCGAGACCTGGACGCCGGCCTCGCCCAGCTCGCCCTGCCGGTGTCCGAGTCCCGGCACGGACACGATCGCGGAGCCCGGCGCGTCCACCGGTTGGTGGCCCAGCGAGCGCACCCCCGCGCGGAACCGGTCGGCGAGCCCCGTGTCGTGGGCGTGCACCGCGTCGACGCCCAGTTCCTCGATCAGGGCCAGGGAGTGCCGGGCACCGGTGTAGGAGAACAGGGCGGGGCTCTCGTCGAACCGCCGGGCGGAGTGCGCGAGTTCCTCGACGGGGCCGTAGCAGCTGTCCCAGGGGCGCTCACCGGACGCCCACCCGGCGAACAGCGGTGTCAGCCCGGCCGCCGCCCCCAGATCCTCCGGTACGACGAGGAAGGCGACGCCGCGCGGGCACAGGACCCACTTGTAGGCGACGGCGGCCACGAAGTCGAAGTCGCCGGCGGTCAGCGGCAGCCACCCGTTCGACTGCGAGGCGTCGATCAGCGTCCGCGCCCCGTGCGCCCGGGCGGCGTCCCGCAGCGCGGCGAGGTCGGCGAGCCGCCCGTCGGCGGACTGCACGGAACTGACCGCGACGAGCGCGGTGTCCGGTCCCACCGACTCGGCCAGCCGTTCCAGCGGCACGCTGCGCACCTTCAGGTCGCCGCGCGTGTACAGCGGGTTCACCAGGGAGCTGAAGTCGGCCTCCGCGGTGAGCACTTCGGCTCCCGGGGGCAGCGACGCGGCGACGAGCCCGCTGAACGTGGCCACGGACGCGCCGGTCGCGACCCTGGTGGCGGGCACCCCCGCGAGGCGGGCGTACGCGGCCCGGGACGCCTCGACGTCGGCGAACATGTCGAGCGGCTGCCCTTGTGCGGCGGAGGCCGCGGCCTCGCGCATGGCCACCAGGGTCCGGGCGGGGAGCAGGCCGGTGCTGGCGGTGTTCAGGTACGTGGTCTTCGGGGCGAACTCGGTACGGACGAGATTCTCGAAGCTCTCCATGGCACCACTGTGCGGCCCAGTGACCTCCCCGTCCATCGCGTATTTCTACGCGGTTTCTCCAAGCATCGCTTATGAACGGGCCCTCATCTGGGCTTTCCGCCGGCCCTTCACTCCTGGGGCACCGCGCACCCGTCCGGACCGCAGGCCTCGGCGCCGCCGTCGTCGATCAGCTTCAGCGGCGTGCGCTCGCCCCACGCCTGGGTCAGTGCCTGGCTGAAGACCTCGGCGGGCTGGGCGCCCGAGACTCCGTAGGCCCGGTCGAGCACGAAGAACGGCACCCCGGTGGCCCCGAGCTGGGCGGCCTCGCGCTCGTCGGCGCGCACCTCGTCGGCGTAGGCGGCGGGGTCGGCGAGCACCGCGCGGACCTCCTCGGCGTCCAGCCCGGCGCCGACGGCCAGCTCCACCAGCCGCTCGTCGTCGTTGAACACGGAGCGCTCGTCGGCGAAGTTGCCCCGGTAGAAGGCGTCGAGGAGCGCCTCGTGCCGTCCCCGCTCCTTGGCGAGGTGCAGCAGGCGGTGCAGGTCGAAGGTGCTGCCGTGGTCGCGGTCCCGGGTGCGGTAGTCCAGGCCCTCGGCGGCGGCCTGCGCGCCGAGGTTGTCCTCACCGGCCTGCGCCTGCGCCTCGCTCATGCCGTACTTGGCGGTGAGCATCGTCAGCACCGGCTGCACGTCGTCCTTGGCCCGCCCGGGGTCCAGTTCGAACGAACGGTGGACCACCTCGACGCCGTCACGGTGCGGGAAGGCCGCGAGCGCCTTCTCGAAGCGGGCCTTGCCCACGTAGCACCAGGGGCAGGCGATGTCGCTCCAGATCTCGACGCGCATGTCTCGGCTCTTCTCCAGGTCGTACGGCGGCGGAGGCCCTCTCCGCCACGTACGTGAACGTTCAAGCGGCCGCTCTCATTCCCGCCCCGCGCTCAGCTGCCGTCCCGCAGATCCGCGGGCCAGACCGGCCGGAACTCCAGGTTCTCGTACGTCACGGTGCAGCCCTCCCCCGTCGGCGCCTGCGCCAGGAAGCCGACCAGGGCGGAGCCGGTCTCCTCCTCGTCGCCCAGTGTGAAGAGCCGTACGAAGGTCCAGCGCTCCCCGTCGAGGGAGGCGTGGAAGGCGAAGGCCCGTCCGGTCCGGCTGACCCGGAACCAGACGGAGTCGCCCTCCACGGTGAAGGAGTTGCAGTCGTCGGAGTGCCCCCGGGTGACCACCGTGCAGACGGTCGGCACGTCCGGGGAGTACTCCAGACACAGCTTGGCCCAGGCCCGCTCCCCCACGTGCACGTAGAGCACCCCGGCGTCGAAGGCACCCCGGAACCCGACGGACACGCGGGCGATCAGCTGAAAGTCCCCGTCGGGAGCGCCGAGCAGCCGGGGCGCGTCGGAGGCTGGCTCCAGCGACACCCCGGTAGGCGGCACAAACCGATCCTGCCGCGCCCCGGCGACCCCGGTGAGCACACCGTCGGCGTAGGTCCAACGGCCGTCGGGCCCGTGGGGACGGAGGAGAAACGGCAGTTCGGGAAGCTGAAGAGTCATGCACTGATCATCGCAGGCTCAGTGGATGCACTCAGGGGCGCGGGGAACTGCGCGACCAGCCACGACGGCGCAGCACTCCACACACAACCCCGCGCCCGACGGCGCTACCGCTCAAGCACCCCGTTGAACCGCCGAGGCAGCCCCAGCGCGTTCTCGTCCCGCAACTCCACCGGCAGCAAGGACTCCGGCACCCCCTGATAAGCCACCGGCCGCAACCACCGCTCGATAGCCGTACCCCCCACCGAGGTGGACGTCGACGTGGTCGCCGGGTACGGCCCCCCGTGCTGCTGAGCCGCCGCCACGGCAACCCCCGTCGGCCAGCCATTGACCAGCACCCGCCCCGCCAGCGGCGTCACCTCGGCGAGCAGAGCCGCCCCGGCACCCTCCCCCGCCGCCTCCTCGGCAGAGAGCTGCACGGTCGCCGTCAGGTTCCCCGGCAGTCGCGACAGCACCCCCCGAACCTCACCCTCGTCCTGATAGCGGGCCACCACGGTGACCGGCCCGAAGCACTCCTCCAGGAGCAGGTCGTACTCGCCCTCCGCCGCCAGCCGCGCCGCCGGCACCGTGAGGAACCCCGCGCTGACGGTGTGCTCGCCGCCCGAGCCCGGCGTCACCGGGGAGTCCACGTCGGGCAGCGCGACGCGCTCGGCGACGCCCGCGACGAAGTTGTCCCGCATGCGGTGGTCGAGGAGCACTCCGGCGTCGGTGGCGCTGACCGCGTCGGTGAGCGACTTGACCAGGCCGTCACCGGCGTCGCCCGCCGGCACGAGCACCAGGCCGGGCTTGACGCAGAACTGGCCGACGCCCAGCGTCATCGAACCGGCCAGGCCCGCGCCGATCGCCTCCGCCCGCTCCACGGCCGCCGCCTCCGTGACGACGACCGGGTTCAGCGAGCCCAGCTCGCCGTGGAACGGGATCGGCACCTCACGCGCCGCCGCCGCGTCGAAGAGCGCGCGGCCACCGCGGACGGAGCCCGTGAAGCCCGCCGCGGCGACCAGCGGGTGCTTGATCAGCTCGACGCCCGCCTCGAAGCCGTGCACCAGGCCGAGGACCCCGTCCGGGATGTCGTGCCGGGCCGCGGCCCGGCGCAGCACCTTGGCGACCAGCTCGGACAGGGCCGGGTGGTCGGGGTGCGCCTTGACGACGACCGGGCAGCCGGCCGCGAGCGCGCTCGCGGTGTCGCCGCCGGGGACGGAGAAGGCGAAGGGGAAGTTGGAGGCGGAGTAGACGGCGACGACGCCGAGCGGCACCTTGTAGCGGCGCAGGTCGGGGATGGGCGGGGTGGCCGTGTCGTCGGGGTGGTTGACGACCACGCCGAGGTACTCGCCCTCGTCGACGATGTCGGCGAAGGCCCGCAGCTGGTAGCAGGTGCGGGCGAGTTCGCCGGTGAGCCGGACCGGGCCGAGCGCGGTCTCCGCGTCGGCGGCCTCGACGAGAGTACTCTCGGCCGCCTTCAGCTCGTCGGCGGCGCTCCGCAGGAAGGCCGCGCGGACGGCGCGGTCGGCAAGGGCGTCCCGGGCGGCGTGCGCGGCGCGGACGGCGGCGTCCACCTCCTGGGCCGTGGCTTCCACGGCGACCTGTTCACGCTGCTTCCCGGTACGGGGGTCGACACTCCAGACTGGTGCTGCTGCCACCGCGGGTCCCTCCACGTGCTCTGCACAGAAGTTGTTCGATATACTGAACGCTGTCTCTACTGATGAATATGCTGTTCGAGACTATATCTTCAGCTTCTCGTCGAACGAAGGGGTCAAGGTCGATGTCGGCTGTCGAGACGGGGGGCGGAGCGCAGGTCAAGTCCGCGGTGCGGACGGTTGAGCTGCTCGAGTACTTCGCCGGGCGCCCCGGTATGCACTCTCTGGCGTCGGTCCAGGAGGCCGTCGGCTACCCCAAGTCCAGTCTCTACATGCTGCTGCGCACGCTGGTGGAGCTGGGCTGGGTGGAGACGGACGCCACGGGCACGCGGTACGGCATCGGCGTACGGGCACTGCTGGTCGGCACCTCGTACATCGACGGCGACGAGGTGGTCGCGGCGGCCCGGCCGACGCTGGACCGGCTCTCCGACGACACGACGGAGACCATCCACCTCGCGCGTCTGGACGGCACGAACGTGGTGTACCTGGCCACCCGCCAGTCCCAGCACTACCTGCGGCCGTTCACCCGGGTCGGCCGCCGGCTGCCCGCGCACTCGACCTCGCTGGGCAAGGCGCTGCTGAGCACGTACACCGACGAGCAGGTGCGCAAGATGCTCCCGGAGACCCTCCCCGCGCTGACCGAGCACACCATCACGGACCGGGAGAAGCTCATCGAGGAGCTGCGCCTGGTGCGGGAGCAGGGCTTCGCCGTGGACCGCGAGGAGAACACGCTGGGGCTGCGCTGCTTCGGCGTGGCGGTCCCCTACCGCACCCCCGCGCGGGACGCGATCAGCTGCTCGGTGCCGGTGGCGCGGCTGACGCCCGCGCACGAACAGATGGTGAAGGACGCTCTGTTCGACGCGCGGGACCGGCTGACACTGGCGACGCGTAGGCTCTGAGCCATGCACATCGCACTGCGCGAGGTTCACGACAGCGATCTGCCCGTCTTCTTCCGGCAGATGAACGATCCGGAGGCCGTGCGGATGGCGGCCTTCACGGCGAGGGACCCCTCCGACTGGGCGGCGTTCGCGGCCCACTGGGCGAAGATCCGGGCCTCCCGCGACGTCGTGCGCACCATCCTCGGCGACGGTGACGTCATCGGCAGCACGGCGGTGTACGGGGAGCCGGGCGAACGCGAGGTGACGTACTGGGTCGACCGGGCGTACTGGGGGCAGGGCGTGGCGACGGCCGCGCTGCGAGCCCTGCTCGCCGAGGTCCGGGACCGGCCGCTGTACGCGCGCGCGGCGGCCGACAACGCGGGGTCGCGGCGTGTGCTGGAGAAGTGCGGCTTCGTGACCAGCGCGTGGGCGCGGGGGTTCGCGCGGGCCCGCGGCGAGGAGATCGACGAGGTCGTCCTGCACCTCGCGGAATGAGCCGGGAGCGTGCGGGCGAGAGCGTGGACGCATGACGCCGACGCCCGCCGCCTCCGCCCCGGCCGCCGCCGCCTCCGCCCCGCCCGCCCCGATTCCGCCCACGGGCCCCACCCGGCCCCGGCGGCTGCTGCGGGCGGTCGCCGTCGTGGCCCGTCTGCCGTACCTCGCGCTGGTGCTGACCCGGCCCTGGGGGCGCCGGATGCCCGCCCGGTCACTGGCGTTCCCTGTGTGGGTCGCCACCGGGCTGCTCGCGCCGATCATGGCGGGGTATCCGCTGCAACTCCTCGCGCGGGCGGTCACCGGCGGGGCCGCCACGGCCGCCGTCGCCCGGGGATGCCGCGGGCCGCGACCGCCGTCGCCGCCGTCGCCGCCGTGCTCGCGCTGTTCCCGCTCGTGGTCCGGGCTTACGAGGCGGGCTTCATGAACGGGCGATGAGAAGCATGAGAAAGATGAGAAATCGGGGCACACGGGAACGACCGCCGCCCGCCCGTTCGTCCTGTCAGCGGGATGAACGGGATGAACAAGACGATCAGGCGTGCCTCGGTCTTCACGCTGCTCCTGGTGTTCGCTCTGCTGATCAGGGCGACCTGGGTGCAGTTCTACGAGGGTCAGGCACTCGCGGACGGCAAGGACAACCGGCGGAACGCGATCGAGACGTACGCGGAGCCGCTCGGCAACATCATCGTGGCCGGCCGGTCGGTCACCGGCTCGGCGCCGACGGAGGGCGGCGACCTCGCGTACAAACGCACGTACAAGAACGGGAAGCTGTACGCGGCGGTGACGGGCTACGCCTCGCAGGCGTACGCGCCGACCCAGCTGGAGGGCATCTACCAGGACGTCCTCAACGGCACCGATCCGCGGCTGAAGACGGTGATGGACACCGTCACCGGCACCCGGGCCGAGCCGGGCAACGTGGTGACGACGATCGACCCGGACGTGCAGAAGGCCGGGTTCGAGGCGCTGGGCGACACGAAGGGCGCCGCCGTCGCGATCGACCCGGAGACGGGCAGGATCCTCTCGGTCGTGTCGACCCCCTCGTACGACCCGACGTCGCTGACCGACGCCAACACCGCCGGTGAGGCCTGGGAGAAGCTCACCGGCGACCCGGACAAGCCGCTGACCAACCGGGCGCTGCGCCAGCCGCTGCCGCCGGGCTCGACGTTCAAGCTGGTCGTGGCGGCCGCCGCGCTGGAGAACGGGCTGTACGACTCGGTGGACGTGAAGACCGACAGCCCCGACCCGTACACGCTCCCGGACACCACGACCGACCTGACCAACGAGAATCCGAACGCGCCCTGCGAGAACGCCACGATCCGCACCGCGCTGCAGTACTCGTGCAACAACGTCTTCGCGAAGATGGCCGTCGACCTCGGCCAGGACGAGCTGCGCGCCATGGCCGAGAAGTTCGGCTTCAACGACGAGACGCAGGACGTGCCGGTACGGGCCTACACCAGCGTCTACCCGAAGGACATGAACCGGTCGTCGACGGCGCTGACGGGTATCGGCCAGTTCGACGTGACGGCGACCCCGCTGCAGATGGCGATGGTCTCCGCGGCCCTCGCCAACGGCGGTGAGCTGGTCTCCCCGCACATGGTGTCGCAGGTCACCGACAGCGGCGGCGACGTCCTGGAGGACCACACCGACGCGGACTCGAAGCGGATCGTCAGCTCCACCACCGCCGAGCAGCTGCAGTCGGCCATGGAGACGGTCGTCGAGAAGGGCACGGGGTCCAACGCGCAGATCGCCGGGGCGACGGTGGGCGGCAAGACGGGCACGGCCCAGCACGGCGAGAACAACAGCAAGACGCCGTACGCCTGGTTCACCTCCTACGCCAAGTCCGACACCTCGGACAAGGAGGTCGCGGTGGCGGTCATCATCGAGCAGTCCGACGCGGCCCGCAGCGAGGTCAGCGGCAACGGCCTGGCGGCCCCGGTGGCCAAGGCGATGATGGAGGCGGCGCTCAAGGGCTGACCCTGCGGGGGTCGTTCGGGTTCGGTCTGCCGTACGGTGTTCGGCAGCCGGGAAGCCGCTGCGAGGAGAGCCCGCCGTGGGGACAGTCGTCGACGACGCCGCCGCCGCGGAGTTCCGCGCCTTCTTCGAGCGCCACTACGCCGAACTGGCCAGGCTCGCCCACCTGCTGACGGGCGAGCCGGACGCCGCCGACGACCTCGCGGCGGACGCCCTGCTGGCCCTGTGGCACCGCTGGGACCGGGTGCGCGCGGCCGACCACCCGGTGGCGTACGCGCGCGGTGTCGTCGCCAACCTCGCCCGTACCCGCGTCCGGAGCGCCGTGCGCGAGCGCAGACGCGTCGCCCTGTTCTGGTCGCAGCGCGAGGAGCGGACGGAGAATCCCGACGTCGCGGGCGTGGTGGACGTGCGGGAGGCGCTGCGCCGGCTGCCGTTTCGCAAACGGGCGTGCGTGGTGCTGCGGCACGCCTTCGACCTCTCCGAGAAGGACACGGCGCTCGCCCTGGGCATCTCCGTGGGGACGGTCAAGAGCCAGACCTCGAAGGGGGTGGCCGAACTCCAGCGGCTGCTCGGCACCCGGACCGCTCCCCGCGCTCCCGGGCAGGTGCGCGCGGCGATCGCGCACAGCGGTGAGGCCGCGGGAGGGGCCCGGTGACCGGGCGGCGGGAGGCGGACGAGCGGTTGCGTGCCCGGCTGCACGGGGCGGCCGGGGCCCACGAGCCCGACCGGGCCCGGATCCTGGCCCGGGTCGAGCGCGGCATGGCGGCCGGTGACCGCGGTCCGGCCCGCCCGCCGCTGCCGGGCTGGGTACGGGTGGCCGGTGCGACGGCGGCCGTGGCGGGCGTCCTGGTGGCCGGTGGTTACACGGTCGCCCCGGCGGTGCGGGGCGACGCGCCCGCACAGCGTCCGGCCGCCACCGCACCGGCGTCGCGCGAGCCGGGCCCGCTGTGGTCGGGCGGTGCGGTGGACCCGCACAGCAACGAGTTCTGGGCGCAGAGCAACATCACCCTGGGTACGAGCGCCCCGCTCACCGCGCTCACCGTCGAACTGCGGGTGGCGCAGACCGGTTCGGTGACCTCCACCGGCGCCTGGCGGTCGCTGCCCGAGGACGACTTCGCGTTCACGGTCGGCGAACGCGCGGGCTTCCTCGTCTACCGGTGGACCCTCAAGGAGGGCCGTACCGTCCCGGCCGGCGAGTGGGTGTTCGCCGGGCAGTACAACCACGAGCGCGGTGGCCGGGACGCGGGCGGCGACCGCTACGCGGCGACGGCCACCGCCGCGTCCGGACGGCTCACGGTCCGGGGCGGCTTCACCCCGGGCGGCTGAGCGGGCGAACCGCTACTCGACGAAGTACGTCGGGTTGGGCAGCTTGTACGTCCGGTCCGCGTAGCCGCCCTGGAGGTCGGAGTACTGGTCGCCGAAGTTGGCGACGACGTCGTACCCGAGGTCGTGCTCGATGTGCCGGCGGGTGCCCGCCTTGTACTGGACGGTGGTGCACGTCCAGCTGCCCGGGGTGGCGCAGTGGGCCAGGTAGGACGGCGGGTTCGCCTTGTCCTTGAGGAACATGTGGGAGGCGTCCAGGTTCACGTCCGCGCCGACCTTCTTCAGGTTCACGACGGCGGCGGCGCGCTGGGCCTCGCTCAGACCGGAGTTGTAGAAGACCTCGACGCCCTTCTCGTCGGCGTACCGGACCAGCTCGGGGCTGCCGGGGACGGCCGGGCGGTCGGCCCGGTCGACGTAGGCGGCCCAGGTCGCGCCGTCGTAGCCGTAGTTGTTCTTCTTCTCGTAGTCGAGGCTGAGCAGCAGCGTGTCGTCGATGTCGAAGACGACCGCGGGCCTGGTGTGCTTGTGGTGCGCCGTGCGGGCGGCCCGGTCGATCTGCTTCTTCGCGGCGGCGTCGACGCGGGCCAGATCCGCGGCGTACGGGCTGTCCGGGGAGGCCTGGTAGACGCCGTCGGCGTCGAGCGTGGTGCCGTAGTAGGCGTCGATGTCCTTGGCCAGCACCCCGATGTTGTACGGCTCGTGGGTGGAGTTCGCCGTCGACTGGCCGGCGGTGGCGGCGCCCGTTCCGTACAGGACGGCACCGGCGACGGCACAGGCGGCGGTGACGGTCGCGATGCGCAGTGGTTTATGCATGACACAGGTTTCTACGCGCGTCACCCGGGTGAGCGCGAGACCCGTGGCCGGATCCGCGCCCCTTTACCTGGCAAAAATCGCGTCAAGCAGGTCAAGTACCGGCCGTGACGGCCGTGACTGCCGGGTCGGCCCGTTCAGTGCCGTCCGTGGTGGTGCTGCCGGTCGTAGGGCCGCCAGTCGCCGAGGTACGCCTCGCGGGTGTGCGCGGCGGCCTCGGCGCGGGTGAGCTGCGGCCGGTTGTCCGGGACGGTGACCGCGGCGCCGGGGCCGGTGTTGCGGTACTCGCGGAACCGCTGCTCCTGCCAGGGGTGGGCGTCGCGCATGTTGGCGTACGGCGCCACCGCGTCGATGCCCGCGCCGAGGTGGGTCTCGCGGACGGTGAGCATCGGACGGGCGGTGGTGTCGGAGCTGGGCACCCAGGGGCGGGCCAGCTTGTAGTAGCCGTCGGGGGCCTCGCTGCTGACGCGGCCGCGGGTCACCAGGTAGCCGCGCGGGTTGGCGCCCGCCGTGGAGGGCGCGAAGACGAAGCCGTACGGGGCGGCGTCGAGGTCGGTGCGGACCAGGGTGCGGAAGTGGCAGTGCTCGTACACCGCGGTCGCCCGGCCGAAGACGAAGTCGACGTCGCCCTCGACGTAGCAGCGCTCGTAGTACTGGCGGGCGAAGAGGGAGAGGTCGCGGCTGTCGGCGTAGAGGGTGTCCTGGTGGCCGAGGAAGCGGCAGTCGTGGAAGGCGGAGCGGTCGCCCATGACCTTGATCGCGACCGCCTGGGTGCCGGTCCAGTCGGGCCGGTCGGCGCGCAGCCAGTCGTTGGCGAAGGTGAGGGCTCGGGCGGTGAAGCCGTCGGCGCGCACGGTGGTGGTGGCCGACCCGCTGGTGCCGTGGGTGCCGGAGCCGTCCGGCTTGGGGGTGCCGGCCGCGTTGTCGTGGACGATGACGGCGTCGCGCGGGTCGCCGGAGGCGCCGATCCAGGTCGCACCGGTGCGCCCGGCGTCGACGGAGACCGTCTCGCGGTAGGTGCCCGGGGCGAGGACGAGGGTCCAGCCGTCGCCCCCGGCGGCGTCGACGGCGGCCTGGACGGAGGTGAAGTCGCCGCGGCCGTGCGGGTCGACGTACAGGGTCTTGGGTGTGCGGCGGACGGCCGGTGAGCCGTACCGGCCGAAGGGACGCGGGCGCGGTCGGGTGCCGGCGACGGCGGGACCGGCTGCCGTGAGGCCGAGGGCGAGGGCGGCGCCCGTGCCGGCGGTCGCCAGGAGGAAGCCTCTGCGGGACGGGACGGGTGGGTGCATGCGGGTGCTCCTTCGGGGGTGGGCCGGGGCGGTGCGGGCGCCCCGGCCCGGTTCGGGGGACGGGTCTCAGCGCAGCCGGCCGGCGCCCGCGCCGTGGTCGACGACGAAGGGGACCGCCCGGGCCGGCAGGACCTTGGTGCGTAGCGAGGGCGTCCAGCCCGCGCCGGAGCGCAGGACCGCGTCCGGGTTCTCGGCGTTGTGGGCGGCGATCAGGTCGACGGTGCGGCCGTTGACGCGGTTGTGGGCGGCGCTGAGCGGCGAGTCGTTCCAGCGCTTGAGCACCTTCGCGGGGCTGACCCCGGCCGGCAGGGTGAAGGCGTTGTGCTCGGCGACCAGCGCGGACTCCTTGCCGACGCCGAAGCTGTAGGCGTAGTCGTCCGAGGCCACGAAGTGGTTGTTGTAGACGTCGACCTGGCCGAAGCGGACGCGGGGCGCGCGCTCGACGAGGTTCTTGAACAGGTTGTGGTGGAAGGTCGCCCTGAGGTGGCCGCGGTCGACGGCGGCGGTGGACTCGCTGTCGCTGTTGCCGATCAGGATCGTCTTGTCGTGCTCGGTGAAGACGTTCCAGGAGGCGGTGACGTAGTCGGCGCCCTTGACGATGTCCAGCTGGCCGTCGTGCTGCTGGTAGAGCATGCCGAAGTAGGTGGGTGCCGCGCTGTCGGGGTGCTCGCCGTCGGTGAAGGTGTTGTGGTCCAGCCAGACGTGCGTCGACCCGTACACGACGGCGCTGTCGTACTCGGAGTTCCAGTTGCCGCTGTCCCCGTCCGTGGGGTCCCACTGCGGGAAGCAGTCGACGGGGCTCTCGAAGGCCAGGTTGCGGACGATGACGTTGTCGACGTCCTTGATCTGGAGGCTGGCGCCCTTGAGCGCGGCGCCCCGGCCGACCCCGATGATGGTGGTGTTGGAGGGGACGTTCGCCTTGATGGACCGGTCCTGCTGTGCGGCGGAGACGCGGCGCAGGCCCTCGGGGCTGTCGTCGGGCTCGGCGCTCAGGTCGCTCTCCGTCCCCCAGTTCTCCGGGGAGTACTTCTCCAGGTAGGCGTCGAAGTCGTAGCCGGGCGCGGCGAAAGCCTCGCAGCCCTCCGAGACGGCGTCGACGGTGCCCTTGACCTTGATGATCCTGGGCGCGGTGCCGTCGGCGGCGAGGGCGGCCTTGAACTCGGCCCAGGTGGAGACGGTGTACACGTGCTCGGCGTCGGCGGCGGCCCCGCCGGTGGTGCCGGTGCCGTGGGAGGCCCAGCCGTCGTTCGCGGGGAGCGTCTGCCGGGCGGTGTCCCGGGGGTGGTGGTGACCGGGGCGGGCCTCGGCGGTGGCGGCGGTCAGGCTCAGTACGAGGGCGGTGCAGCCGATGAGTGCGGCGGTTCTCTTTGTGGCATGCCCATGCCATGTACGAGTGCTCATGCTATGGCTCTCCCTTGCTCTGGGGGTCGGTCGACGGTCGGTGTTACGCAGTGGCCGGTGCGGGCCAACTGATCCAGGACTCGGGGATCTCCTCGTCCAGCCGGCGCACGTCCCGGTGCGCCAGTACGCGCCCGCGCAGCAGTTCCCGGGCGACGAGCCGGGCGACCGCGATCGCGCCCGGCGGGTTGAAGTGGGTGTTGTCCTGCTCGGTGGCGGTCCAGTTGAAGTACGCCTTGGTCCCCTCGACGCCGATCCGCTGCCACAGCGCGAGCGACAGCGCCTGCACGTCGAGCAGCGCCACGCCCTCCCGCCGCGCGAGCGCCCGCATCGCCGCCGGGTACTCCCCGTGGCTCGGCACGGCGTTCCCCTCCGCGTCGAACCGCCGTCGCTCGACGGGCGTGGCCAGCACCGGCCGCGCCCCGCGGGCCCGCGCACCGTCGACGTACCTCCGCAGGTAGTCCTGGTACGTCGTCCAGGGCTCGGTGTAGCGGGCGGGGTCCTCGTCCTTCTCGTCGTTGTGCGCGAACTGGACCAGCAGGAGGTCGCCGGGCCGGATCGCCCCGAGGACGACATCGAGCCGCCCCTCGTCGGCGAAGCTCTTGGAACTCCGCCCGTTCACGGCGTGATTGGCGACACGGAGGTCGTTACGGAGAAAGAAGGGCAGGGCCATGCCCCACCCGGTCTCGGGCGCGGCGTCGGAGTACTTCTGCGCGGCGGTGGAGTCCCCGGCGATGAAGAGGGTGCGGGGGTGGTGGCGTCCGCCGGCCTGGGCGGTGCCGGTGGCGGCGAACGCCAGGGGAATGGAGGCAACGGCGGCTGAGGTGACTTGTCTTCGGCTGAGCGACATGCCGGTCTGCCTTTCAAGAAGGGGATGGGGCAGTCCCCCCAGGGGCGCGGGGCTGTATCGATGTGCGGCTCCGCCGCGTGGGCGCGATCAACCACGGACGGCCCGCAGCCCGCGACGAACCACGGACCGCCCACGGCGAAACCCGAAACCGAACCCGCCGACTAACCCATCTGCTCCGTCCACTCGGCCTGCGCCTCATTCAGCTTCTCGGCCAGCCCGTCCAGGAAATCCTTCGCACTCATGTCGCCCAGCAGCACCTTCTGGAACCCCGGCTCGCTCTCCGACTTGGACAGCGTGTTCCAGTCCGGCAGGTAGTACGGCAGCTGGACGATGGTCGTGGACCCGTCGTTCAGCGCCTCGGCCGCCAGCTTCGTCGGCTCCGCCTTCTGGATCCACGCGTCGTTCGCGGCCTCGGTGCTGGACGGCACCTGCCCGGCCGACTCGTTGAACTTCGAGTTCTGCTCCTTCGACGTGGCGAACTCGATGAACTTCCAGGCGGCCTCCTTGTTCTTCGAGCTCTTGAACATGCCGAGCCCGTCGACCGGGTTGGACACCTGGACCCGCTTGCCGGAGGCACCGACCGGCTGCGGGATGCCGCGGAACTTGTCGACGCCGAGCGCCTTCACGTGGTCCTGGTAGGAGCCCAGGTTGTGGTTGAGCATGCCGATGGTGCCGGTGTCCCACTGGGCGACCATCTTGGCGAAGTCGTTGTTGACGTCGGCGGCCGGCGTGACCTTCTTGTAGAGGGCCGCGTACTTCTCCAGCGCCTCGACGTTCTTCGGGTCGTTGACGGTGGTCTTCTTCTTGCCGGCGTCCCAGAACGAGGTGATGCCGGACTGCCCGTACATCGCGTCGAGCGCCTGGGCGATGGAGCCGGAGCCGCCGCGGATGGTGTAGCCGAACTCGTTCTTGCCCGCGTCGGTCAGCTTCTCGGCGGCGGCGTAGAACTTGTCCCACGTCGTCGGCGCGTCGAGGCCGGCCTTCTCGAACAGGTCGGTGCGGTAGTAGAGGACGCCGTTGTTGGCGGAGGTCGGCATCGAGTACAGCGTGCCGTCGCCGCCGCCGGCGGCCTTCAGGGACTCGACCATGTCCTTGTTGAGCTTGTCGCTCAGGGGCGACTTGGCGAGCCGGGCGTCCAGCGGTTCCAGGGCGCCCTGGGCGGAGAAGCCCGCGAGCATCGACGCCGTCACGCCGCCGACGTCCGGCAGGCCGCCGCCCTGGATGGCGGTGTCCACCTTGGACTGGTACTCGGTGGCGGCGATGCCGACGTACTCCACGTCGATGTCCGGGTTCGCCTTCTCGAAGTCGGCGATGATCTCCTTCCAGACGGCCGTACGGATACCGCCGTTGTTGTCCCAGAAGGTGATCTTCCCCTTGCCGCTGCCCTCGGCCCCCTTGTCGCCGCCCGCCCCGCTGCCGTCGTCACCGCAGGCGGTGGCGGTCAGCGCGAGCACGGCTCCCAGGGCGACGGCGGCGGACGTCCGGCGCCTGACTGTGCCTTTGTCTCTGCTGCTGAGCATGCTGATCCTCATGGTCGGCTCTCTTCTTCCGGGTCTTCTGGATCGAACAAGGCGGTGGAACGACAACGTGGGGTTCAGTGGGTTCGGTGGGGCCCGACGCGGAACCGCGTGAAGGTGGCGGTGCCGGCGGGTCCCTGGCCGGCGGGCGCGAGGGCGAACAGGCCGAGCAGTGCGCCGACCCAGCGCCAAGGGGTGGCGGCGAACTCCCGGCCGACGGGGACGGCCGGCGAACCGTCGCCCGGGCCGCCGTCGCCGAGGTCGCATGAGAAGCGGCAGCGCGCCCCCGGCACCGTTTCGATCCGCAGCCGGGCCCGTCCCCCGGGGGCGGGGCGGGGCCGGTCGGCATCCCGTTCGGCCTCGGCCACGGACTCGGCGAAGCGGTGCACCAGGTGCACGGTCCCGTCGGTGTCCCGCTGGAGCCCGATCCAGCGGTAGGCGTCGCCGAGCACCGCGAGCCCGGCCCGCGCGCCGGGTTCCTCGCTGTCCAGGCGCAGCTCGACCTCGATCACCGAGGGCGCGCCGGGGAAGCGCTGGGTGAGGGCGCTCGGCAGCAGGCGCAGGTCGTGCGCGTCGGCCGAGCGGACGCAGGCGAGGCGCAGCCCGTCCCCGGCGTGCTGGGTGGCCCAGCCGGCCCGGGGGTTGGCCGTCCACGACCACTGGCGGCCGAACCGCCCACCGGGGAAGTCGTCGTCGGTGGCGGGCGCGGCGGGCGGCTGCGGGGGCAGGGCGGGACGCCGGTGCTCGGCGACCGGGGCGCCCTCGTCGCCCAGCACCGGCCAGCCGTCCACATCCCACCGCATCGGCTGAAGGTGGACCACCCTCCCGTACGCGCCGCGCTGCTGGAAGTGCAGGAACCAGTCCTCGCCGGACGCCGTGCGCACCCAGCCGCCCTGGTGGGGGCCGTTGACGTCGGTGTCCTTCTGTTCCAGGACGACCTTCTCCTCGTACGGCCCGAAGAACTCGCGGGAGCGGAAGGCGCCCTGCCAGCCGGTCTCCACCGATCCGGCGGGGGCGAGGATCCAGTACCAGCCGTCGTGCCGGTAGAGCTTGGGGCCCTCCAGGGTGAACCAGCCGGGGAGCCGGTCGGCGTCGACGATCACCGTGCCGTCGTCGAGGAGTCCGGTGCCGTCGGGGCGCATGCGGTGGCCGGTGAGGCGGTTCTTGATCCCGGAGCGGGAGCGGGCCCAGGCGTGCACGAGGTAGGCCTCGCCGCTCTCCTCGTCCCACAGGGGGCAGGGGTCGATCAGGCCCTTGCCCGCCTTGACCAGGTGGGGCGCGGTCCACGGGCCCCGGATGTCGGGGGCGTTGACCTGGAAGACTCCTTGGTCCGGGTCCCCCCAGAAGATCCAGAACCGGTTGGCGTGGTGGCGCAGGGCCGGTGCCCAGACGCCGCAGTCGTGGCGGGGCCGGGCGAACTCCCGCTCGGGCTCCAGGCGCTCCAGGGCGTGCCCGACCAGGGTCCAGTGGACCAGGTCGCGGGAGTGCAGGAGGGGCAGGCCGGGGACGCGGCCGAAGCTGGAGGCGGTCAGGTAGAAGTCGTCGCCGACGCGGACGACGTCGGGGTCGGACCAGTCGGCGTTCAGGACGGGGTTGGTGTACGTCGTCCCCGCGCTCTCGACGGCGGTCACGGGCTCACCGCCTTGCGTACGAGGGCGGCGGCGCCGTCGGCGTCGAGGCGGCCGTCGGCGACGACGGTGACGATCCGCCGGACCAGGGTGTCGCCCGGGGCGACGGTCACCCTCTCGTCGTGGGCCAGCGAGGAGCCGACGCCCGGGTACTCCTCGGTGCGCACGAACCACGGGTCGCGCCGGGTGCGTTCGGTGGCGCCGGCGAACACCAGCGACCAGGTCTCGCCGGTCAGCGCGAGCCAGTCGGCGCTGCGGCCGTGCACCTCCCGTTCGCCCTCCCGGTCGGCGGTGAAGACGCCGGGCGCCGTGCTCTCCTTGCGGGCGCGCCAGAAGAAGCCGCCGTACGCGGCGCCGGGGCGCCCGTTGGTGGCGGGGCTGCCGAGGGTGAGCGGGTCCGGGGTGACGTTGGTGAGGGAGAAGGTGAAGTCCAGCGCCCAGGCGGTGCCGGTGAGTCCGGTGGCCGCGACCGTGCGGCGTTCGCGCAGCAGCTCGGTCCCGGCGGCGACCCAGCGCAGCTCCTCGACGAATCCGTCGGGGTCGCGGAGCTGGAAGGCGGTGTGCCGCTGGGTGCCGTGGTTGTCCAGCTCGGTCGGCCCCCGGCCCCGGACGTAGGTGCGCCCGCCCCAGAAGTTGTGCCCCTCGACGTCGGGAACGGCGACACCGACGCCGAGGTGATGGAGGTGGTCGGCGGGGCTGAACTCGGTGACGGGCGTGCCGGCCAGGGTGGCGACGGGGTGCAGGTAGGGGCGTGGGGAGAGCCGGTGGGGCAGTTCGGGCCGGGTCACGTAGCGGGCGACGGGGCGGCCTGCCACGCGCAGCACCGGGGAGTCGTTGCCGGTCATCGGGTGCTCACCTCGTATCGCGGGTGCTCGGTGCGCGGCGCCCAGGGCGCGCCCAGTTCGGAGTAGAGGGAGAGGGTGTCGGCGGCGGCGGCCACGAGGCCGTCGATGCCGGGGACCACGCGGCGCCGCTCGCCGGGGACGCGCCGCCAGGCGGCCTCGGGCAGCGGCTCCGGGTCCGGCGCCCGGCGGATCGCCTCGACCACCCGCATGAAGGCGCCCGTCTCGTCCGGCGGAACCAGCAGCGGGGCCCCGGTGGTGAGGTGGTCGACCAGGTTCTCCAGCAGGTCGGTGCGGTCGTGGTGGAACTCCTCGGGACCGTGGCCGCCGCGCTGGAGCAGGACCCGGTCCTGCTTGTACCAGAAGGTGACGCGGCCGCTGGAGCCGTGCACCAGGACGTACGGCTCGCCGGCCCGCTCCGCGCACAGGGTGGCGGCGACGGTGACGCGGTGCCCGGGCGCGGTGCCGATCCGCACGCAGGAGGTGTCGTCGGCCTCGATGTCGTTGGCGTGGCTCAGCTCGGTCTCGATGCCGGTGACGTCCTCGGCGCGGGCGGTGCCGCCGAGCGCGAGGGCGGTGGCGACGGCGTGCGCCAGCGGGTTGGTCAGCGCGCCGTCGATCACGTCGGCGCCGTTCAGCCGCCGCTTGCCCGACCAGGGCGCCCGGCGGAAGTAGGCCTCGTCGCGCACCCACGCCCCGGCCCCGCCGATGCCCACGACCTCGCCGATCGCACCCCGGGCGACCAGCTCCCGGATGGCGGGCACGGCGTGCGAGCCCAGCGACTGGAACCCGACCTGGCAGGCGACGCCGGCCTCGGCGACCCCGTCGGCCATGCGCCGGAACTCGGCGTACGACGGTGCCGGGGGCTTCTCGAGGAGCAGGTGCACGCCTCGGCGGGCGGCCATCAGCGCGAGGTCGGTGTGGGTGGGGATCGGCGTGCAGATCACGGCGATCCGGGCGCCGGTGGAGTCGAGCAGGGCGCCGAAGTCGGCGGACTGCTCGGGGAGTTCGCCCTCGGCCTCCTGTTCGGTCAGCGGGGTCAGTTCGCAGATGCCGGCCAGCCGGATCAGTCCCGCCCGCTCCAGGCGGCGGATGTTGGCGACGTGCCAGCGGCCGTGGCCGCGGGCGCCGGCGAGGACGACGGGAACCCGACTCATCCCTTCACCGCCCCCGCGCTGAAGCCGGTGATCAGCCACTTCTGGATGAAGGCGAAGACGATCACGACGGGGACGGCCGCGACGATGCCGCCGGCGGCCAGCGCGCCGAGGTCGACGCTGTCCGCGCTCATCAGGGAGTTGAGGCCGACCGGGATGGTCTGCTTGCTCTGGTTGTTGAGGAACATCAGGGCGAACAGGAAGTGGTTCCAGGAGTGCACGAAGGCGAAGGAGCCCACCGCGATCAGTCCCGGCCGCAGCAGGGGCAGTACGACGATCCGGAAGGCCCGGAACCGGCCGCAGCCGTCGACCCAGGCGGCCTCCTCCAGGGAGTACGGCACGTTCTTGATGAAGTTGCTGATCAGGATGATCGACAGGGGCAGCTGGAAGACCGTCTCGGCGATGATGACGCTGCCCAGCGAGTTGATCATCTGGAGCCCGGCGAAGATCTCGAACAGCGGTACGAGCAGCAGCGCGCCGGGCACGAACTGGGAGCAGAGCAGGGCGAGCATGAAGCCGCGCTTGATCCGGAAGTCGAACCGGGCGAGGGCGTAGCCGCCGGCCAGGGCGACGAGCGTGGTCATCACCAGGGTCGCGAGCCCGACGTACACGCTGTTGGTGAAGTAGGTGCCGAAGCCGCGGTCGGTCCACACCTTCTCGAAGTGCTCGGTGGTCATCGGCCAGGGCACGAGCGAGGTCGACCCGGTCGGGCGCAGCGCGAAGAGCAGGATCCAGTAGAACGGGATCAGGGTGAAGACCAGGTAGATCCCGAGCGGCAGGTAGATCTGCCAGCGGGGCACCTCGTCCCAGGCCGGGCGCTTCTTGCCGGGCCGCGCCGCTGTAGGGGCGGCCGGCGCGGGGGCGGGGGCGGCCGCGGGGGCCTCTTTGGTGATCACTTGTTCTCGCCTCCGAACTTGCTCAGCCGCAGGTAGACGATCGAGCAGAAGAGCAGGATCACGAACGCGACCGTGGTGAGGGCCGACGCGTAGCCGAAGTCGTGGGCGTCGACGCTGGTGTTGGCGATGTACAGGGGCAACGTCGTGGTCTCGCCCGCGGGTCCACCGCCGGTCAGGGTGTAGAGCAGGTCGACGTTGTTGAACTCCCACACCGCGCGCAGCAGGGTGGACAGGATGATGGCGTCCTTCAGGTGCGGCAGCGTGATGTGCCAGAACTGCTTGAGCCGGCTCGCCCCGTCGACCTCCGCGGCCTCGTACAGGTCCTTCGAGACGGACTGGAGGTCGGCGAGGATGAGGATCGCGAAGAAGGGCACGCCGCGCCAGAGGTCGGCGACCACCGCCGCGGAGAAGACCGTCGAGGTGTCGGAGAGCCAGCTGGTGCCGTACGAGCCGATGCCCATGTCCGCGAGGTAGCGGGTGACGCCGGTCTGGGAGTTGTAGAGCAGTACCCAGATCGCGGAGGTCAGGACGCCGGAGACGGCCCACGGGGAGAAGACCATGGCCCGCCCGATGCCCCGGCCCACGAAGGTCTGGTTGACGATGAGCGCCAGTGCCAGTCCGAACAGCAGCTGCAGTCCGACCTCGACGAAGACCCACTTGGCGCTGAAGACGAGGGTGTCCCAGAACACCGGGTCCTCGGTGAAGATCTTGACGAAGTTGTCGAAGCCCGCGAAGCCGTTGCGCCACGGTTTGGTGGGGTTGTACTCCTGCAGGCTGTAGTAGAAGACGCTGATGACCGGGTAGGCGATGAAGCCCAGCATCAGCAGGGCGGCCGGTCCGATCAGCAGGTACGGGAGCCTGCGCGGCGTGGCCGAGGCACGGCGCCGCCGGGGTGGCGCGGGCGGTTTCGCCACGGCTGCGGCTTGGGCCATGACAGTTCTCCGTTCTGGTGCGGCGTGCGGGGGTCGTACAGGAAGCAGGAAGCGCTTTCTCGCTGGGCAGGGGTGTGCGGGGGCCCGCCGTCGGCGGGCTCAGCCCGCGTAGGGGTCCTGCACCTTGCCCGGGCGGGCCAGGAACTCGAAGTCGCAGCCGGTGTCGGCCTGGGTGATCTGTTCGTTGTAGAGCGCGCCGTAACCGCGCTCGTAGCGGGCGGGCGGCGGTGTCCAGGCGGCTCTGCGCCGTTCCAGCTCCTCGTCGTCCACGTTCAGCCGGAGGGAGCGCGCGCCGACGTCGAGGGTGATGGAGTCGCCGGTGCGCACCAGGGCGAGCGGTCCGCCGACGTACGACTCGGGGGCCACGTGCAGCACGCACGCGCCGTAACTGGTGCCGCTCATCCGGGCGTCGGAGATCCGGACCATGTCCCGCACGCCCTGCTTGAGCAGGTGGTCGGGGATGGGCAGCATGCCGTACTCGGGCATGCCCGGCCCGCCCTTGGGCCCGGCGTTGCGGAGCACCAGCACGCTGTCGGCGGTGATGCCCAGCTCCGGGTCGTTGATGGTGCGCTGCATGGTCTTGTAGTCGTCGAAGACGACGGCGGGTCCGGTGTGCTTGAGCAGGTGCGGCTCGGCGGCGATGTGCTTGATGACGGCGCCGTCCGGGCAGAGGTTGCCGCGCAGTACGGCGACCCCGCCCTCGCTCGCGACCGGGTTGTCGCGGGGCCTGATGACGTCGTCGTGGTGGACGAGGGCGCCGTCCAGCTGCTCGCGCAGGGTGTCGTGGGAGACGGTGGGCCGGTCCAGGTGGAGCAGGTCGGTGATGCGGGAGAGGAAGCCGGGCAGCCCGCCGGCGAAGTGGAAGTCCTCCATCAGGTGGGTCTGTCCGCCGGGGCGGACGTTGGCCAGCACCGGGACGGTGCGGGCGACGCGGTCGAAGTCGTCGAGCGTGAGGGTGACGCCCGCGCGGCCCGCCATGGCGATCAGGTGGATCACGGCGTTGGTGGAGCCGCCGAGGCCCAGCACGGTGGTGACGGCGTCCTCGAAGGCGTCGGCGGTGAGGATGTCGCTCAGCTTCCGGTCCCGGTGGACCAGTTCGACGACGCGCAGTCCGGCCGCGGCGGCCATCCGGTCGTGCCCGGAGTCGACGGCCGGGATGCTGGAGGCACCGGGGACGGTGACGCCGAGGGCCTCGGCGGCGGCGGTCAGGGTGGAGGCGGTGCCCATGGTCATGCAGTGGCCGGGCGAGCGGGCCAGGCCGCTCTCCAGTTCCTGCATCTCGCAGTCGCCGATCAGGCCTGCCCGCTTGTCGTCCCAGTACTTCCACATGTCGGTGCCGGAGCCGAGCCTCTCGCCGCGCCAGTGCCCGGGGAGCATGGGCCCGGCGGGGACGAACACCGCGGGCAGGTCCACCGTGGCGGCGCCCATGAGCAGGGCGGGCGTGGACTTGTCGCAGCCGCCCATCAGCACGGCGCCGTCGACGGGGTAGGAGCGCAGCAGTTCCTCGGTCTCCATGGCGAGGAGGTTGCGGTAGAGCATCGGGGTCGGCTTCTGGAAGGTCTCGCTGAGTGTCGAGACCGGGAACTCCAGCGGGAAGCCGCCCGCCTGCCACACTCCCCGCTTGACGGCCTGGGCGCGGTCGCGCAGGTGGACGTGGCAGGGGTTGATGTCGGACCAGGTGTTGAGGATGGCGATGACGGGCTTGCCGAGGTGCTCCTCGGGCAGGTAGCCGAGCTGGCGGGTGCGGGCGCGGTGGCTGAAGGAGCGCAGGCCGTCGGTGCCGTACCACTGGTGGCTGCGGAGCTGTTCCGGAGACTTCCCGGGGGTCGTACGGAGGGTCATATGGACCACCCCGCGGCGATGGCGGCGACCTCGGCGCGTTCGCTCTCGGGCAGCGGCTTGCTCGGCGGGCGGACCTCCCGGCGGCACAGGCCGAGCGAGGCGAGGGCCTCCTTGACCACGGTGACGTTGTTGGCGGAGCCGTTGGCGGCGCGCAGTTCCTCGAAGCGGCGGATCTGCTCCCAGACCTTCATGGCGGCCGGGTAGTCGCCGGATCGAAGCGCTTCGATCATGTTCAGCGAGACGGCCGGGGCGACGTTCACCAGCCCCGAGGTGAAGCCGGTGGCGCCCGCGGAGAAGTACGAGGGCGCGTAGGGCTCGGCCAGCCCCGCGACCCAGACGAACCGGTCGAGGCCGGCGTCGCGGGCGAACGCGGCGAACCTGGAGGCGTCCGGGACGGCGTACTTCACGCCGATCACGTTGGGGCAGGCGTCGGCGAGGTCGGCGAGGCGGGCGCCGGTGAGCTGGGCGTTGCGGATGTAGGGGACGACGCCCAGTTCGGGCACGGCCTCGGCGATGGCGCGGTGGTAGTCGACCCAGCCGCCCTGGGAGACGTAGGGGTGGACGGGCTGATGCACCATCACCATGGAGGCGCCCAGGTCGCGGGCGTGCCGGGCGGAGGCGACCGCGGTCGGCACGTCGTGGCCGACACCGACCAGGATGTCCGCGCGCTCGCCGCTCTCCTCGATCGTCAGCTCGGTGACGAGGCGGCGCTCGGCGGGGTCCAAGGCGTAGAACTCCCCAGTGTTGCCGTTGGGGGTGAGGGTCGTGATGCCACCGTCGAGGAGACGACGCAGCAGGGCCCGGTAGGTGGCGGGGTCGACGGTGCCGTCCTCGGCGAACGGGGTCACCGGGATCGCCACCACGTCGGCCAGGGCCGCCCGCTGGGTCTCGAACGTCGCTGTCATGCCTGACCGTCCTCTTCCTGGGCCGCGTTCCCCGCTTCGGGGAAGGCCCGCTCGACGAACGACGCGATGTGCGCGTGCAGGGCGCGGGCCGCGCCGTCCGCGTCACCGGCGAGGGCGAGGCGCAGGATCTCCTGGTGCTCGCCGGCCTCCCGCTCCCAGGAGGGGTCGGCGGCCCAGGCGACCGCGGAGACGAGGGCCGCCTGGTCGCGGACCTCGTCGAGCATCCGGCCGAGCAGCGGGTTGCCGCACGGCACGTACAGGGCACGGTGGAACTCGCGGTTGGCCAGCGACCGTTCGGCCGTGTCCGTGGCCCGGCCGGCCCGGGTCAGGGCCTCGCGGGCGGCCTCCAGGGAGGCCTCCCGGCGCACGGCGCGCCTCAGCGCCTCGGGCTCCAGCAGGAGCCGGACGTCGTAGACCTCGCGCGCCATGTCCGCGTCCACCATGCGCACGGTGACGCCCTTGTACTGGCTCATCACGACCAGTCCGGTACCGGCCAGCGTCTTGAGCGCCTCGCGCACCGGTGTCTTGGACACCCCGAACTGTGCGGCGAGGTCGGTCTCGACCAGGGCCTGGCCGGGCGTCAGCCGGCCGGTGAGGATGCGGCGTTTGATCTCCTCCAGCACGTACTGCGTGCGGGAGGGGATCGGCGTGGGCACAGAGGTCATGCGCGCCTCTCGGAATCTCGCGTCGGATGCGCGGACAGATCTCGGACATCAGATCTCGCGTATCGCGTCTCATATATGACGTACGGAGTACGACGCGTTGAAGGTAAGAGGGGCGCGCGGCCACGTCAATGCTTCTGACAAAGGAAGTTGTGCCGGGTGTCCTCCCGCGTCAGGCGTGCGTCAGGCGGGGCGGCTCCAGCCCGGGTCCCGCCCGCTCAGCCCCACCGCGCGCTCCAGCAGCGGCGCGTCGGCGGGCACGGCGACGACGGGCCCGAACATGCCTGCGTCCCGGTCGGACTCCTCCGCGGCGGCGGCTAGCAGCCCGTACGCCGCCCGCAGCGCGGCCGCGTCTGGGGCGTACTCCTGCCCGGTCGCGCGGGCCAGGTCCCAGCCGTGGATGACCAGTTCGTCGGCGACGACGGCGCCCGCGACCTCGCCGGGCAGGTCGATGCCGCCGGCCCGGGTCATGCCGGTCCACGCGCCGGGCTCGCGCCACGCGTCGGCGAGTTCCCCGAGCACGCCGGCGAGCTGCTCGCGCCAGCCGGGCCCGATGTCCGGCACGGACGCCTCGGGGCTGGTGTTCGTGGTGGGCCCCAGATCCTTGCGCGCGGCGTCGCGGAAGGCGACGGCGAGACCGGTCAGGTGGCCGAGCAGGTTGCGCACCGCCAGACCGGGGCAGGGTGTCGGGTCCGCGAGCCGGTCCTCGCGCACGCCGTCGGCGAGGCGGGCGAGGATTCGGGCCTGCGGCCCGAGGTCGAGGGTGTCGGTGGTGGTCTCGTGTGTCATCCGTGTCTCCCGGGAACGTGCGTTCGCTCTGTCGGTAGGCAGACCGATCACGACCGCGAAACTCATCGCTCTCCGGGCCCGCGCATAGGTCACCTTCCCGATGCCGACCGCCGCGCCTTAGTCCCACGATGACCAGGCATGACGACGAGAACGACGGACACGGCCAAGCCGCGGCGCAGCCCTTGGCCCCTGACCCGCGTCCTGCGCGACCGCAACGCCGGCCTGTATCTCGCGGGGGTGGTCGTGTCCGGTTTCGGCAGCTCGGCGCTCGGCCTGGCGGCGGGCGTGTGGGTGAAGGACCTCACCGGCTCGGACGGTCTGGCGGCGCTGTGCCTGCTCGCGCTCTGGGCGCCGACCCTGGCCGGACCCGCGCTCGGCACGCTCGCCGACCGGGTCCGCCGCAAGCCGCTGCTGATCGCCGCGAACCTGCTGCCGGCCGGCCTCCTGCTCACCCTCTTCGCCGTCGACTCGCCGGGCACCCTGTGGCTGCTGTTCGCGGTGCTGTTCCTGTACGGCGTGGCCGGTGTCGTCCAGGACGCGGCCGAGTCGGCCCTCGTGGCCGCCGCCGTCGATCCCGGCCTGCTCGGCGACTTCAACGGACTGCGTATGACCGCCAACGAGGGCATGAAGCTGGTGGCGCCCCTCGCCGGTGCGGGACTCTGCGCGGCGTACGGCGGCCCGAGCGTGGCGGCGCTGGACGCGGCGACGTTCGTGCTGGCCACGGGGCTGTACGCGGCCCTGCGGGTGCAGGACGCGCCACCGGAGCGCCCCACGGTGAACTGGCGGCGGCAGACGGCCGAGGGCGCCCGGTACCTGTGGGGGCACCCGGGGCTGCGCCCACTGGTCCTCGCGGGCGGGGTGACGATGCTCTGCGCGGGCGTCGGCGGCGCCACCCTGTACGCCGTCGTCGACAACCTGGGCCGCTCCCCCGCCTACGCCGGTGTGCTGTACGCCGTCCAGGGCGCCGGTTCGGTGGCGGTCGGCCTCCTGTCCGGCCCCGCCCTGCGCCGCCTGGGCGCACGGCGGTTCGGGGCGGCCGGGATCGCCCTGTTCGCGGCGGCGGTGGCGGCACGGGCGGTCCCGTCCGACGCGGTCGTGTGGGCGTCCAGCGCGGCGGTCGGCGTGGGCCTGCCCACGGTGCTGATCGCCGCCCTGACCGCCGTCCAGCACGAGACGCCGGGCCCCCTGCTGGGCCGGGTCTCGGCGACGGCCAACTCCCTGGTCTTCGCCCCGAACGTCCTGGGCCTGGCCGCGGGGGCGGTCCTGGTCGAGACGGTGAGCCTGTGGCTGCTGCTGCCGACGCTGGGCGCGATCCTGCTGGCGACGGCGACGGCGTTGCGGTCGCCGTAGTACGTCGTGCCCCCTCGCGCGCCGCTCCTCCCATCACGGAGCCGAAGGC
>NZ_JBHWKU010000004.1:0-322674 GCF_042730645.1 Streptomyces sp. NPDC059906 | reverse complement strand
GCACACGGTGGATTCGTCCCCCTGCGAATGCGCTTGAGGTCGTCGATGGGGCCATCCCGCGGGTGCGGGGAGCAGAACGTGTCCGTGGCGAGCCTCCGCACACGGTGGATTCGTCCCCCTGCGAATGCGCTTGAGGTCGTCGATGGGGCCATCCCGCGGGTGCGGGGAGCAGAACGTGTCCGTGGCGAGCCTCTCCGCCCATCCCTGCGGGCGCGGGGAACGGACCGCGACCAGGCTCGTGGCCGCGCCCAGGTCGGGACCATCCCCGCGGGTGCGGGGAGCAGTTGCGCAGGACGGTCAGCTTCTCCGCCACGTCGGGACCATCCCCGCGGGTGCGGGGAGCAGGTGGTCACCTCGGCCGGGGTCTCGGTGGTCTCGGGACCATCCCCGAGAGGGGGAATCATGAACCTGGACACTGCTCCCCGCACCCGCGGGGATGCTCCATCTCCCCGCCCAGTCTCCCGCTGCCACCGCACCGCGCAACGGGAGACTGCACCGGGGTCAGTCTCCCGCCCCGCAGCCACCGTCCGTCCGCCCTCACCCCACCCCCAGCCCCACCCGCACCCCCTCCAGATCCCCGTCCGACGCCAACCCCGCGTGGTACAGCCGCAGTTCCGTCGCGCCCAGGTCGCGGGCGCGGGCGGCGTCCGCGGCGAGGGTGCCGGGGCTGCCGCCCATGCCCGAGACCACCGTGAGGTTGGCGGCGAGGACGGTCCCGTCGGCGGCCTGTTCGGCGAACGGTGTGAGCAGGGCCGGGCCGCCCGTGCAGGGGACGACCACGCCGTCCGCGACGGAGAGGATGTGCGCGGGGTCGACGCCGACGTTGGCGCCGCAGTGGTAGGAGACCGGGTCGGCGTGCAGCAGGACCTGGAAGCCGTCGGGCGCGGCGGCGCGGACCGCGGAGACCGCCGCCTCCTGGAGCGTGCGCGCCCGGTCGTCCCGCCACGCGCGCGTGGCGTTCGCGGGCGCCGCGCCGAGGAGCTTCTCGACGCCCGCCCAGCCCCCGTCCGAGGGCGCCGCACCCCGCCACACCGGCTCCAGCGCGGTCCGCACGGCGGCGGCGAGCGCGTCGGCGTCGAGGCCCTGGCCGCCGTACCCCGCCGCGCAGTCGGGGCAGAAGCACAGCGACATCAGGTACTGCCCGGCGTCCCCGAGGGGCACCCCGCCGGTCTTGTCGTGGGCGTGCAGGTGGGCGAGCCCGTACCAGCCCAGCGACTCCAGTTCCGTGCCGCGCGCCCCGGGCCGCACCGCGGCCTCGGCGGCCAGGTCGGTGAGGTACGCGCGCGTGGCGGGCTGCGCGATGCAGGGCGCCCAGGGGTAGCGGTCGCCGTAGGCGTTGACGACGCAGGTGTGCGGGTGCTCGGCGCCGAGGCGGGAGCTGTGGGCGAGGACGACCCAGGTGTGCACCTGGAGGCCCGTCTCCGCGAGGGCTTCGGCGGCCTCGCCGTACGCGTCGCCGGGCGCCCAGTCGCCGGACTCGTACGGGCGGAGTGTGCGGCCCCGCCAGCGGGCGCCGTCCGGCGGGTAGAGGACGGCCGCGTGCTCGGCGGTGACGACGCGGTGGCGCGGGTGGCGCGGGGTGAGGGCGCGGGTGGAGTGGTAGGCGGCCGCGAGGGTCACCTGCGCCACGCCGAGGTCCGCGACGCGCGCGGGGGCTTCCGGGTCGCCGTTGACGTCCCAGGGGTAGACGAACGCCGAGGCCTTCACCGACCGGTTCCTTCCTCGACCAGCACCTGACCCCGCTCGATGATCCGGACGAGCTGCTTCACGTGCTCCTCGGCCGGCTCCTGCAACGGCGTCCGCACCTCCCCCACGTCCAGGCCGCGCAGCCGTACGCCCGCCTTGACCAGGGCCACGGCGTATCCGCGGCCCCGGGCGCGCAGTTCGACGAACGGCCGGTAGAAGCCGTCCAGCAGACGGTGCACGGTGGTGTCGTCGTCCTCGCGCAGCGCCCGGTGGAAGGCGAGGGCGATCTCGGGGGCGAAGCAGAACACGGCGGACGAGTAGAGGGTGACACCGAGCGCGCGGTAGGCGAGCTGGGTCTGCTCGGCGGTCGGGAGTCCGTTGAAGTACAGGAACTCCTCGCCCGGCAGTTCCGTGCGCACCGCGCTGACGATGCGCTGCATCAGGTCGAGGTCGCCGAGCCCGTCCTTGAGGCCTACGACACCGTCCGTGCGGGCCAGTTCGACGACGCTCTCCGGGGTGAACACGGCGTTGTCGCGCTGGTAGACGATCACGGGCAGCTGGGTCGAGGCCGCCACCTCCCGGTAGTGCCGCACCAGTCCCTCCTGCCCGGCGAGCACCAGGTAGGGCGGCATGGCGAGCAGCCCGTCGGCCCCGGCCTCCTCGGCGAGGCGGGCGTAGCGCACGGCGAGGGCGGTGCCGTAGCCCGCGCCCGCGAGGACGGGCACCCGGCCCGCGCTCTCCTCGACGGCCGCGCGGACACAGGCCGCGAACTCCTCGGGTGTGAGGGCGTGGAACTCGCCGGTGCCGCAGCAGGCGAAGACGGCGGCGGCACCGGCCTCGATGCCGCGGCGCACATGGGTGCGGTAGACGTCGAGGTCGAGTCCGCCGTCTGGTCCGTACGCCGTGACGGGGAAGAACAGCGGGCCGCTGGGCGCGGTGAGCCGGGCGGCGAGAGGGGCTGAGGTCACGGGCGCTCCCCATTCCAGGTGCAGGGTCGATTCACGGACGTCATCATATTCATGACCTGCGTCTACATTTCTGAACGCGACCACGCTAAGCCGCCCCGCGAACACCGTCAAGCAGGCGCCCTCTTGACGCCCGACCACCTGCTCCTTAGCGTGTCCACACATCTGAACGTGAGGCACACACCGGCAGGCGTGCGCACGCCTGCCGTTTCCACCGACCGACCTAGGAGTCCCGAGGATGCCCGCTCCCCGCACCGTCCTGCTCACCGGCGCCGCCGGCGGCCTCGGCACCCTGATGCGGGAACTGCTCCCCGGCCACGGCTACCAGCTGCGCCTGCTCGACCTGCTCCCGGTCGAGGGCGAGCCGGACGCCATCGTGGCCGACCTGGCCGACCGGGACGCCCTGCGCGAGGCGGTCCGGGGCGTCGACGCGATCATCCACCTCGCGGGCATCTCCCTGGAAGCCTCTTTCGACAAGATCCTCGCGGCGAACATCGAGGGCACGTACAACCTGTACGAGGCCGCCCGCGAGGAGGGCGTCGGCCGCATCGTCTTCGCCTCCTCCAACCACGCCGTCGGCTACACCCCCCGGCCGCAGGGCGACGACCCCCTCATCCCGATCGGCACGCCGCGCCGCCCGGACACCTTCTACGGCCTGTCCAAGTGCTTCGGCGAGGATCTCGCCCAGCTCTACTGGGACAAGCACGGCATCGAGACCGTCTCCGTCCGCATCGGCTCCTGCTTCCCCGAGCCGACCAGCGTGCGCATGCTCTCGGTGTGGATGAGCCCCGCGGACGGCGCCCGCCTCTTCCACGCGGCACTCACCGCCGAGAACGTGGGGCACACCGTCGTCCACGGCTCCTCCGCCAACACCCGCCTGTGGTGGGACCTGACCTCCGCGCGGGCGCTCGGTTACGAGCCGCAGGACGACTCCGAGCCGTACGCCGGCAAACTCGTCGCCGAACAGGGCGAACTCGACCCCGGCGACCCGGCGCACGCCCGCCTGGGCGGCCACTTCGTGACCGACCCCCCGATCTGGCCGTACTGACCGGAAGACGACCACGCGAGAACCACCGGGGAAGCGGACGGGCACCGAACGGGCCCGTCCGCTTCCGCATGCGGGCATCCGCGCTGCCCGTTCTCACCCCGCCCCGCGTCGAACCCCAGGTCCGAGACGGGCACCCGGCAGGGCAAACGGGCACACCCGGGCAGTATCGGGTCCGCAACAGGCCTGGTCAGTGCCGCACGACCGCTGTAGAACTTCCCCCAAGGGTCATCCGGGCCCGAACGGGCAACCACACGGCGACGAGGCGGTGAGGCAGGTGTTCGGCATGAGCACGCAGACAAGGACGACGGAAGAGCGCCGGCACGAGATCGTGCGGGTCGCCCGCGCCACCGGCTCGGTCGACGTCAGCGCGCTCGCCGCCGAACTGGGCGTCGCCAAGGAGACCGTACGGCGGGACCTGCGCGCTCTGGAGGACCACGGCCTGGTCCGCCGCACCCACGGCGGCGCCTACCCGGTGGAGAGCGCCGGTTTCGAGACCACGCTCGCCTTCCGCGCCACCAGCCACGTGCCGGAGAAGCGCCGGATCGCGTCCGCCGCCGTCGAACTGCTCGGCGACGCGGAGACGGTCTTCGTCGACGAGGGCTTCACCCCCCAGCTCATCGCCGAGGCCCTGCCCCGGGACCGGCCGCTGACCGTGGTCACCGCGTCCCTGCCGGTCGCCGGAGCGCTGGCCGAGGCGGGCGACACCTCCGTCCTGCTGCTCGGCGGCCGGGTCCGTTCGGGCACCCTGGCCACCGTCGACCACTGGACCACGAAGATGCTGGCCGGCTTCGTCATCGACCTGGCGTACATCGGCGCCAACGGCATCTCCCGCGAGCACGGTCTCACCACCCCCGACCCCGCGGTCAGCGAGGTCAAGGCGCAGGCCATCCGGGCCGCCCGCCGCACGGTGTTCGCCGGCGCGCACACCAAGTTCGGGGCGGTGAGCTTCTGCCGGTTCGCGGAGGTCGGCGCCCTGGAGGCCATCGTCACCAGCACGCTGCTGCCCTCGGCCGAGGCCCACCGCTACGCACTGCTCGGTCCCCAGATCATCCGCGTCTGACAACCCCTCACCTCCGGTGCCCGCACAGCACAGCCACACCTTCCACTGCCCTTTACCTCCCTATACCTCCCCATACGTTCAGGAGCGATCCATGCGAACCCAGAGCCGACGGAGGCCGCGAGCCACACTCGCCATGGCCGCCGCAGGGACGCTGCTCGCCCCGCTGCTCACCGGCTGCTGGGTCGGGGCGGGCGGCGCCGGATCCGGCGGCAACGCCATCAACGTCCTGATGGTCAACAACCCGCAGATGGTCGAGCTGCAGAAGCTCACCGCCGACCACTTCACCGAAGAGACCGGCATCAAGGTGAACTTCACCGTCCTGCCGGAGAACGACGTCCGGGACAAGATCAGCCAGGACTTCGCCAACCAGGCCGGCCAGTACGACGCCGCCACCCTCTCCAACTACGAGATACCGATCTACGCCCGCAACGACTGGCTGCACGAGATGGACTCCTACGTCGCGAAGGACCCGGCCTACGACGAGCAGGACATCCTCGGCCCGATGCGCGAGTCCCTCACCGCCGACGACGGCAAGCTCTACGGCCAGCCCTTCTACGGCGAGTCCTCCTTCCTGATGTACCGCAAGGACCTGTTCGCCAAGGCGGGCCTGACCATGCCCGAGCATCCCACCTGGACCCAGGTGGCCGGCTTCGCCGAGAAGCTCGACGGGTCCGAGCCCGGCATGAAGGGCATCTGCCTGCGCGGACTGCCCGGCTGGGGCGAGCTGATGGCACCCCTGACGACGGTCGTGAACACCTTCGGCGGCACCTGGTTCGACCAGGACTGGCAGGCCCGGCTCGACTCCCCCGAGTGGGAGAAGGCGACGAAGTTCTATGTCGACCTGGTCCGCGAGCACGGCGAGTCCGGCGCCGCCCAGTCCGGCTTCGCCGAGTGCCTGAACAACATGACGCAGGGCAAGGTCGCCATGTGGTACGACGCCACCTCCGCGGCCGGCTCCCTGGACGCCGCCGACTCCCCGGTCAAGGGCAAGATCGGCTACGCGCCCGCGCCGGTGGAGAAGACGGACTCCTCCGGCTGGCTCTACACCTGGGCCTGGGGCATCCAGAAGGCCTCCCGCAACGCCGACAAGGCCTGGAAGTTCGTCTCCTGGGCGTCCAGCAAGGAGTACGAGCAGCTGGTCGGCGACGAGATCGGCTGGTCCAACGTCCCGGCCGGCAAGCGCGCCTCGACGTACGAGAACCCGGCCTACGTCAAGGAGGCCGCCGCCTTCCAGGAGATGACCCGCAAGGCCATCGAGGGCGCCAGGCCCAAGGACCCCGGCGTGCAGCCGCGGCCCGCGCCCGGCATCCAGTTCGTCGGCATCCCCGAGTTCACCGACCTCGGTACCAAGGTCTCCCAGGAGATCAGCGCGGCCATCGCCGGACGCCAGTCCGTCGAGGAGGCCCTGAAGAAGTCCCAGCAGCTCGCCGAGCAGATCTCCGAGGAGTACGAGGGACGATGACCGCCACGACCACGGCCCCCTCGGCCGCACCCGAACACACGCGCCCCACCGTCCGCCCGCCGTCCAACCGGCTGCGCGCCTGGGCCACCCGCGCCCCGCTCCTCCCCGCCCTGATCTTCATGATCGTGGTCACCCAGCTGCCCTTCGTGGCGACCCTGGTGATCTCCTTCTTCGACTGGAACGCCCTCTACCCGGACGCCCGCAGCTTCACCGGCTTCGCCAACTACGGCGACGTCCTCAGCGACCCCGCCCTGCGCAAGTCGGTGTGGACGACGATCCTGCTCACCGTGGCGGTCGTCGTGGCCAGCCTGGTCCTCGGCCTGGCCCTCGCCCTGCTCCTCGACCGGAGGTTCAAGGGGCGCGGCGTGGTCCGCACCCTCCTGATCGCCCCGTTCCTGGTGGTCCCGGTGGCGGCCGCCCTGCTCTGGAAACACGTCCTCTACAACCCCGAGTACGGCCTGCTCAACGGCCTGCTGCACTACGTGGGCGGACCCCAGCCGGACTGGATCTCCAACACCCCGCTGCTCGCGGTCGAGGCGTCGCTGGTGTGGCAGTGGACGCCGTTCATGATGCTCATCCTGCTGGCCGGACTGCAGAGCCGGGACCAGCAGCAGATCGAGGCCGCCCGGGTGGACGGCGCGGGCGACTGGCAGATCTTCGTCCACCTCACCCTCCCCCACCTGCGCCGCTACCTGGAACTCGGTGCCCTGCTCGGCTCGATCTACATCGTCCAGAACTTCGACGCGGTCTTCACCCTCACGTCCGGCGGCCTGGGCACGGCCAACCTGCCCTACACCGTCTACCAGAGCTTCTACCAGGCCCACGAGAACGGCCTCGCCTCGGCCGCGGGCGTCCTGGTCGTCATCGGCTCGATCATCATCGCCACCTTCGCGCTGCGCGTGGTGTCGTCCCTGTTCCGCGAGGAGGTCGGCCGCGCATGAGCGCCACCGCCGTACGCCCCGTCGTCACCGACGCCAAGCCCGCACGGACCCGCCGCAAGGCCGGCGCCGGCCTCGGCCTGGTCGCCTGGCTGGTCGGCATCGTCTTCTTCCTGCCCATCGCGTGGATGGCGCTGACCTCCTTCCACTCGGAGTCGGACGCGGCCACCAACCCGCCGTCCTTCGCGGCGTCGCTGACGCTGGACGGCTACCGCGAGTTCTTCGGCGCGGGCGGCGGCGCCAGTCCCTGGCCCGCGCTGATCAACTCGGCGGTGGCGTCGATCGCGTCGACCCTCTTCGTCCTGGTCCTGGCCCTGCCCGCCGCCTACGCCCTGTCCATCCGCCCGGTGAAGAAGTGGACGGACGTCCTGTTCTTCTTCCTGTCCACCAAGATGCTGCCGGTGGTGGCGGGCCTGCTGCCGATCTACCTGTTCGCCAAGAACACCGACATGCTGGACAACATCTGGCTGCTGGTCATCCTCTACACGTCGATGAACCTGCCGATCGCGGTCTGGATGATGCAGTCCTTCCTGGCCGAGGTCCCGGTCGCGATCATCGAGGCGGCCCGGGTGGACGGCGCGAAGCTGCCGACGATCCTGGTCCGGGTGGTGGCCCCCATCGCCCTGCCCGGCATAGCCGCGACGTCGCTCATCTGCTTCATCTTCAGCTGGAACGAACTGCTCTTCGCCCGGGTGCTGACGGGCGTGGTCGCCGAGACCGCCCCCGTCTTCCTGACCGGCTTCATCACCAGCCAGGGCCTCTTCCTGGCCAAGGTGTGCGCCGCGTCGCTCGTCATCTCCCTGCCGGTGCTCGCCGCGGGGTTCGCCGCCCAGGACAAACTGGTCCAGGGCCTGTCGTTGGGAGCCGTGAAATGAAGGCCGCCGTCATCGAGTCCGTGGGACGCGCCGTCGTCACCGAGGTCCCCGACCCGACGCCAGGGCCGCGCGAGGTCGTCGTCGAGGTCGCCGCCTGCGGCCTGTGCGGCACCGACCTGCACATCCTCCAGGGCGAGTTCGCGCCCAAGCTCCCGATCGTGCCGGGCCACGAGTTCGCCGGCGCGGTGGTCGGCGTCGGCGCCCAGGTCACGGAGGTGGCGGTCGGCGACCAGGTCGCGGTCGACCCCTCCCTCTACTGCTACGAGTGCCGCTACTGCCGCACCGGTCACAACAACCTCTGCGAGCGCTGGGCGGCCATCGGCGTGACGACGGCGGGCGGCGCTGCCCAGTACGCGGTGGCGCCGGTCGCGAACTGCGTGAAGCTCCCCGAGCACGTCCGCACCCAGGACGCGGCCCTGATCGAACCGCTCTCCTGCGCCGTGCGCGGCTACGACGTCCTCCAGTCCCGCCTCGGCGCCCACGTCCTCATCTACGGCTCCGGCACGATGGGCCTGATGATGCTGGAACTGGCCAAGCGCACCGGCGCGGCCAGCGTCGACATGGTCGACCTCAACCCGGCCCGCCTGGAAACCGCCCGCGGCCTCGGCGTCTCGGCCTCGGCCGCCACCCCCGACGAGCTGGACCGCCCCCAGGGCTGGGACCTGGTCATCGACGCCACCGGCAACGCGGCGGCCATCCAGGACGGCCTGGACCGGGTCGCCAAGGCCGGCACCTTCCTCCAGTTCGGCGTCGCCGACTACGCGACGCGCGTGCAGATCGACCCGTACCGCATCTACAACCAGGAGATCACCATCACCGGCTCGATGGCGGTCCTCCACAGCTACGAGCGCGCGGCGGAGCTGTTCGCGAACGGCGTCCTCGACCCGGACGTCTTCATCAGCGACCGCATCGAACTGGCCCGCTACCCGCAGGCTCTGGAGCAGTTCGCGGCAGGAGTAGGCCGCAAGATCGTAGTCGTCCCGTGACCATCTAGCCCGTCCGGCGTTTGAGGACGAGGCCGTCCAGGCCGAAGCGGGGGTCTGGGGGCGCAGCCCCCAGGGACGGGAAGGGAAGGGGCGGCGGGGGCGAAATCCACTGGGCCGCCCCCACCGCCGCCTCCTACCATCCCGCCATGCCCAAACCGAACGGCTTCGCCTACACCGCCACCGCATCCGGCACCGTCCACATCACCCACCACAACCACCCCGCCACCACCCTCAACGGCTCCCGAGCCGCCCGCTTCCTCGAAGAGGTCACCTCCGGCGACCCCCAGCTGGTCATGGCCCGCTGGACCGGCAACTACAAGCACGGCAACGAACGCACCGCCCGCAACCACCCCCGAAACCGCCGCTGACCCGGCGCACCCGGGCCGCGAACCCGATTGGCCGCCGGGTAAGGGAACGGTAAAACGCCCTCGCTCGTTCACCCGGCATGACAGCTATGACCCCCGGCTCGAACATCCCCCTCTCCGCCGCCCGCGTGACGGTGGACGTCGCCGCTCCCGTGCGGCTCGACGTATCGGGCCTGCTGCTCACCGCCGACGGCAAGGTGCGCTCCGACGACGACTTCATCTTCTACAACCAGCCCACCGGCCAGGGCGTGACCTACCGCTCCGGCGGCGGCAGCGCCCCGGACGCGATCGTGGTCGACACCTCCGCCGTCCCGCCGGGCATCGAGAAGATCGTCGTCACCGCCAGCCCGGACGCCGCCGGCCAGACCTTCCAGGGCATCGAGCCGACCGCCACCATCCGCAACGCGGACGACAACTCCGTGCTCGCCAGCTTCACGCCCCCGCAGCTCGGCACCGAGACCGCGCTGGTGATCGTCGAGGTCTACCTGCGCAACGGCGCCTGGAAGGCCCGCGCGGTCGGCCAGGGCTACTCCAACGGCCTCGCCGGCATCGCCACCGACTTCGGCGTCACGGTGGAGGAACCGGCGGCCCCGGCGACCCCGCCGCAGCCCCAGGCGGCCACGCCCCCGCCGCCCGCGGCCGCGCCCACGATGCCTGCCGCTCCGCCCGCCCCGCCCGCCGCACCGCCGGCCCCCGCCCCGGGCACCGGCAAGATCAACCTCGACAAGGGCCGGGTCAGCCTCCAGAAGAACCAGACCGTCTCCCTGGTCAAGGGCGGCCGGCCGGTGCTCTCGCAGGTGAAGATGGGCCTCGGCTGGGAGCCGGCGTACCGCGGCAAGGACATCGACCTGGACGCGTCGGTCATCGCCTACGGCCCCCAGCGCAACCACATCGACAGCTGCTACTTCGGCAAGCTCTCGATCGTGAACGGCGCGATCAAGCACTCCGGCGACAACCTGACCGGCGAGGGCGGCGGCGACGACGAGGTGATCGTCGTGGACCTGGGCCGACTCCCGCAGGAGGTCAGCGGCCTGGTCTTCACGGTGAACTCCTTCTCGGGCCAGAAGTTCACCGAGGTCGCCAAGGCCTACTGCCGCCTCATCGACGCCGCGAGCGGCGAGGAGCTGGTCCGCTTCGACCTCACCAGCGCCGAGCCGCAGACCGGCGTGATGATGGCGAAGCTGATCCGCCAGTACTCCGGCGAGTGGGAGATGACCGCCATGGGCGACTTCGTCAAGTCCCGCACGGTCCGCGGCATGGTGAAGCCGGCCGCGCAGGCGCTGTAAGAGAGGCTGGCCCACGGGGCGGGCGGTGGCCCGCTGCACCGCTCCGCTCCAATGGCTTCCCCTCGCCGATGCACGTAAAGAACCCCCGCCACCGCGGCCGAACACCGTAATCTCTGAGCGAGCAGCGATCGGGGGCACGCATATGGCTGTCGACGGTGGGACGACGTCTTGTTTCATCAGCTACGTCAGGTCCGACCGGGCATGGGCGGAGTGGACGGCGTGGCAGCTGAAGGACGCCGGGTACGAGGTGTGGCTCGACGCCTGGCAGCTACGCGCGGGCTCTTCCTGGCCCTCCGGGATCGCGGCCGCGGTGCGCGACGCGGCCAAGGTCCTGGTACTCGTCTCGGTGCGGTACGCGGACAGTCGGTTCACGCGAGCGGAGCTCACAGCGGCGCGCGACGCGGAAGCCACGATCGTGCCCGTCGTGCTCGATGACACTCGTCTACCCCGGAGTCTCGAAGGCCTGCAGGCCGTCCGCCTCAAGGGCCTGGGAGAACAGGCTGCCCGTGACACCCTTCTGCGGGCCGTCCGGCCCGACAAGGTGCCGGCGGGCGGTGTGCTGCGCCGTCTCGGGGCCGTCAGCCCCAGGCTTCCCGGCACCCGGCCGCGGGTGTGGAACGTACCCGAGCTCTGCGACCCCTTCGTGGGCCGAGACGATCTCCTGTACAAGATCAGGTCGGCCCTGGCCGAACGCTCCCGGGTGATCCTCACCGGGAAATCCGGTATGGGCAAGACCCAACTGGCCGTCGAGTACGCACAACGCTTCGCCGGCGAGTACGAACTCGTCTGGTGGGTCCGGCCGACTCGCTTGCAGGTGGCTCCCCAGTTGGCCGAGCTCGCGAGGCACACCGGCGCCGCCGCGCCGGATTCCCCGCCGTCGGAGGCGGTCGCGGCCCTCACCGACGAGCTCCGCGGCCGCGGCCGGTGGCTCCTGGTCCTCGACGACTCCTCGTCCCCGACCGACGTGCCGAAGGATCTGCTGCGGAGTACCGAGAGCGGTCACATCCTGGTTACCTCCCGCGACTCCGCCTGGCGACAGTGGGGCAAGCGGATCGATGTCGGCCCCCTTCGCCCGGCGGAGTCCTCCGAACTGCTTCGGCGGTACGCATGCTCACTGCCCCGGTCGGAGGCCAGGGCGCTGGCGGCGGACCTGGGACACATGCCGCTGGCGATTATCCAGGCAGCCAAGCTCATCGAGCAGGGTGTCCCGATCAGCGGCTATCGGCGCGCGCTCAACGCCGAGGAGGGCGCCCACGGCCCGCACCACAGGCTGGAGGATACCGTGCGGATCGCGCAGGATCGGCTGGCTTCGGACCACCCCGGGGCGGCGTCGCTCCTGGCCTCTTGCGCGCTGCTCGCACCCGATCCCTTTCCACTGCATGCCTGCCGAGGGGTTCCGGAGTGGACGCCGTCGGACGTGGCCGCGCTCCTGGCCGAGCCCGAGGCAATGGACCAAGCGCTGAGCGCCATCGGCCGCTACGGGCTGGCTCGTGTCGACGGCACCCTCCGTCTGCACCCGGGCACCCTGCCCGCGCTGCGGGACCGGCTTTCCGAAGGTGAGCGCGCCGAGGCGGCACTCGGGGCACAGGCCCTGCTGGTTTCGGCCCTCTCCACCCGGCCGGCCTCCTCGGAGTACTGGGCCGTCCTGCTGCCCCACCTCCTCGCCATCGCGCCTCGGGACCTGACCCGACTCGAAGGTTTCGAGGCGGCCCGCCGAGCCTGTGCTCACCTGCTGGAAGCCGGGGACTCGGCCACCGCCGTGACCCGGCTGAGCGCACTGCTCGAGGTCGCCGACGAGCGGTTCGGACCGGACGCCGAACCCACGATGGAGACGATGTCCTCCTTGGCCCAGGGAGTACGGGCGGCGGGAGACTTCGGTGCCTCCAGGTCGTTGACCAAGCGGATCCTCACCTGGTCGCGGCGGGTCTTCGGCGAGAACCACCTGACGACGCTGGAGACCGCCGCGCGCCTTGCCATGCTGCTGGCCGAGTCGGGAGAGGCCCACGGTGCCCACGATCTGGGCACGGAGACTCGGCAGAAGCTGCAGCAGGTCCTCGGTGCCGACCACCCCACCACCCTGGCCCTGTCCGCCGGCCTGATCACAGTCGTACGGCAATTGGGCCTGGTCGACGAGGCCCGTTACCTGGCCGAGGACACACTCGACCGGCAACGGCGCATACTCGGGCCACAGCACCCCGATGCCCTGCGGACCGCCGTGCGTCTGGCCGGCCTGCTCGCGGACGCTGGGGAACCGGAGCGTGCCACGGCGCTGGGCGAGGACACCTTCCTCCGTCTCCGGCGGAGCCTCGGCCCCGACCACCCGAGTGTCTTGCAAGCCGGAGCGATGCTGGGCGCGCTGCTGAGCCGAAGAGGCGACCACGTCCGGGCCCACGAACTGCTGTCCGCCACCCTGGAGCGCCAGCGGCGAACACTCGGCGCGGACCACCCCGATGCTCTGGCCACCTCTGCCCAACTGATCACGGTCCTCGCCCTGATGAAGAGGCTGGCAGAGGCCCGGCGGGATGCCGGGCGCCTCGTCGCCCGCCAGGAGCACACCCTCGGGCCGGGCCATCCTCGGACCTTGCGGTGTTCGGCTCTCCTCGCCGCCCTCTGCTGGGCGATGCGCGACTACGACACCGCGCTCGCCCGCAGCAGACGGGTGCGGGACCGGCAGCTCGCCGCTCTCGGCCATGGGCACCGTGACACGGTGGACACCACCGCGTTGCTGGCGACCTGCCTCGCCGACAGCGGCCGGCACGCCGAGGCGGAGCGGGAGCTGCGGTGCCTGCCCACGGACGCTCGGGAGGCCGCCATCAGCGCGGACGTCCTCCCCCGGTTCCTGAACGATCTGCCTGTGTCACCGGATGCCGGCGTGCCCGAGCGTTTACCCGGCGAAGTGTCCCAGGCCCGGACCGAGTCGCCCACCCGGCCGGTCACCGCTTCGTCGGGTCGGCTGCGGGTGCTGGTCAGTCACGCTGAGGCCGACCGCCACTGGGCCGACTGGGTGCGCTTCGAACTGGCGGCGCGGGGCCACGAGGTCCTGGCAGGCCGCGCGCGCACCCTGGTCGGGCATCACGTGAACCAGGAATGCGACGTCGTCCTCGCGCTCTTCTCAGATGCCTACCTCGACTCGCCGGCCGCCGCGCCCGTCGTCTCCGCGCTCGCGGGCGACCCTCCAGGCCCCGAGGCGGCCGACGGGCGCCGCTATGTATCGCTCTTCGTGTCACACGTCGACCGGGCTCGGTTGCCGCCCGTCCTGTGGGAACTGATCACCCCGGCGCTGAGCGATCTCGACTCCGACGCCGCGCGCGAACTGCTCGGCTTCACCCTGACCGGCGCGGGCGGTGCCGACCGCGGGCCCTCCTTCCCAGGTGTGACCGGACCGGAGGACAGCGGCCAGGCGGTATTGATCCGCCGCCTCGTCACGGCCCTGGAACGCTCACTGGCGCTGCAGACCCGGGAGAACCGCCGGGACCTGCTGACTCGGCTGCACCCGCACGGGACACACCGGCTCTCCCAGGAGGGCGTTTCGCTGCGTACAACGCTGTACGAGGCCGTGCGTGCGGCGCGGTCAATGCCTGGGGGCCGGGGCCTCTCCCTGCTCGTGGACACCGTGGAGATGATGGACGACCCGGGCTCGTTCGCGGTGGCGGAGGCCCGCCGCATCACGGCCGAGATTGAGAGCAGCCGGGAAACCAGGTGAATCCGACACCGCCACCACCGGCCACTCGCATGGGCCCGCCTGGTCTGCCGCACTGGTTCTTCACCAGCTACTCCGACATCAGGAGCAATTTCCCTCTCGTCGAACGCTTTCATCAGGACGTCGAGCGGGAAGTCGGCCAGATCCTGGGCAGGCAGACCCCGGGCAAGGGGTTCGTGGACGCACGGGACATCAAGCCGGGCGAGCTGTGGGAGGACCGCATCGTCCGCAACGGCGTGTGCACGACCATGGCCATGCTCGTGCTGTACTCGCCCAGTTACTTCCAGAGCCACTGGTGTGCCCGGGAATGGACCGTGTTCACCGCCCGGGTCGGCCGCCACCGGTACGAAGGCTGCGCCCCGTCGTGCCTGATCGGTGTGCTCTGGCAAAAGGGCAAGCAGGACTGGCCGGACGCCGTGAACGCCTACCACTATGTACGGCGCGGCCCCGACTCCGTCTACGAGAAGCACGGCCTCGTCCACCTTGTGCCCCGCGGCCCGGAGTGGCACGAGTCGCCGGAGTACCGGGAGATCGTGCTGGAAGTGGCCGATCTCGTCGCCGACGCCCGCACCGCCGCTCTGCCGCACATCAGGGTGGGCGAGACGGCGCACCTGCGTCCGCCGTTCGGCCCCGAGTCCGACCTCCCGGTCGACTTCGTCGTCGCCTACACCGAGCAGGACCGAGGCTGGGGAGAGTGGGTCCACGCCTGCCTGGACACGCGCGGCAGCGTCGACGTCCTCCGACTGGACGGCCCCGCCGACCCGCGAGGCGACCGGCTGAGCATCACGCTACGCCGGGCCGGCCGGGTGGTGCTGCTCGTCTCCCGGCACAGTCTCACCGTCGGCCCTCTGCGACGGGAGGCGCTGGAGACCGCGTTCGCAGACCCGGGTCTCTGCTCCGACCTGGCCAAGCTGACCCCCTTCTTCATCGAGGACGTTCCGGACGAAGCCCGTCCGCCGGATCTCCTTCCCCTATCGGGCGGAGAGTTGCACGGCGTGCCGGACACGGAGGCGGTCCAGGACATGATTCTCACGGCCGTCAAGGCCCCGGTGACCGGTCCGGCCGTCGTACAGCGAGCGGAGCCGGAATACCCGCCGAACGCCGTGAGCCCCTTCGAACGTACGCTGGCGCACGCCCTGGCCCTCGTGCCCGCCGTCGGCCGGCCGGACGCACGAGACGTCTGGTTCGAGCTCACCGGGCTCGCCCCTGGAAACGCACCCAGTGCCGAACTACCGACGTTACTGTGGGCCTTCGCCGTGGTGCGCGCCGGCCGACAGGTACCGCACGGTTACGAGCGGATCGCCCTGGCCCTCGAATCGATCGCGCCCGACAGCCAGGAGACGTTGCAGGTACGCTCCTTGGTCGACGGGCACAAGGCGGCCCCGGATCTCTGAGGGGTACGCTCCTATGCCCGGAGTCCCTCCGTCAGCAGGCTCAGATACCTCCGGATGGACGTCCCGTCCGCCCCACCGCCGGTCAGTGCGGACGCCGTCGCCACCCCGTGCGCCAACCGCAGCACCTCGATCGGCTCGATGTCCCGCCGCAGCGTGCCCTCGTGCTGGGCGGCCCGGACGAGCCGTGTCGCGGCCTCCCGCAGGCAGTCACCGCACGCCGTGTCCTGCGGGGTGCCACCGTCCGTGACCGCCGTTCCCAGTAGCGCCTTCAGCCCGCGCACCCGCAGCACCTCGGCGGCCAGTTCGTTCAACCACTCCGCCAGCGCCGCGCCCGGCGGCCGGGCGGCCGCGATCACGGCGGCGCGGGCCGCGATCGCCTCCAGGCGCTCCAGGTAGGCGGCCTCCAGCAGCGCCTGCCGCGTCGGGAAGTGCCGGTACAGGGTGCCGACGCCCACCCCGGCCCGCCGGGCGATGTCGTCCAGGGAGGCGCCCTCCCCGTGCTCGGCGAACGCGTCCGCCGCCACCGCCAGCAACCGCTCACGGTTGCGCCGGGCATCCGCCCGCATGGGCCTGACCTGCGCCACAGCCCCTCCCTGCACAGCGGGCAACCTTCCGGGGCACCCTACCGCGCGTGCTCGTCCCGGGCGTCCCAGGGCCAGTCGGCGTCCCGGCCCGCCTCCAGCAGCGGAACCATCCGGAACGCGGCGTCGGAGAGCCCGCCGAAAGTGTGCCGGTTCGCCCGGCCCGACGGACCGTGGCCCGCCCGGTACCCGGCGAGGTTCCAGGTGTAGACGGGCACATGCGCCGGGACCTGCTCGGTCGGGTCGCCGTGCCTGCTGTACGCGTACTGCTCGTCGGTGACGATCAGCACCCGGTCGTGCTTCTCGTAGTGGCGCCGCACCGCCTCGGTGGTGTCGGTGCCGCCGAGGTCGCCGAAGCGGTCCAGGACCTTCAGCACCGACTCGCCCTCGCGGTACGTCACGCGGTTGCTCGACGAGCCGAACTCGACCAGGTCCGCGTCGGCCGCCCGCAGCGCCAGCGCCGTGCCGAAGACCGCCGCCGCGTCGGCCCGGGTCAGCTCGGAGCGGTCCGACATCCGCGAGTAGAACATCGAGCCCGAGCGGTCCACGAGGACCAGCGTCCGGCCGCCCAGCGCGGGCACGTTGGCCAGCGAGTGACCGAGCGCCTGCTCCAGGGGGTACGACCAGCGCAGCGACGGCGCGTGCCGGTACGCGGCGAGGTAGCGGAAGGGGAACTGCCGCGAGCGCGCCACCTCGGCCGGGTCGCTGATCCGCGCCGCGACCCGGGCGGCGACCTCGTCCGAGACGCCGGCCTCGTCGAAGTTCCGAAGGTTGCGGAGCAATGCCATCGCTCCCATGGACGGGATCACCGCTTCCCAGGCGGCCTTGTCCATCGGGCCCTGGAGCCAGCCGGCCAGCATCTCCCACGTGATGCCCGCCGCCGCGAGCCGCTCGGCACCGTCGGGTGCCGTGACCGCCGCTCGCCGCTGGGGGACCGGCAGCGCCATCAGCTCGCGGTGCGCGGTCAGGACGCGGTTCGAGGCGGGCGGCACCGCGGTGTCCGGGTTGTGCCGGCGGTCGAGGGCGTACTGGAACAGCTCGCCCTGCCAGGGCTTGTCCGGGTCGGGCGCCGCGTGCACCAGGTTGAGGATGTCGCCGAAGCGGTAGCCCTTGGACGCGGTGTCGTACTTCAGCAGCGACTTGCCGTGGTAAAGCCGCCGTACGGCGTCGGCGATCCCCCGCTTGACCGGCTTGGGCACGGCGCGCCCGTAGGTCGCGGTCCAGTAGGCGAGCAGCTCGCCGGGCTCGTCGGGCCGCCGCAGGACGGAGGCGATCACCTGCCGGTTGGACGGTCCGTCGGTGACGCCGAAGTCGAGGCGGGCCTTGACGTACTCGGCGGCGCCGACGACCGAGGCGGTGCGCAGGTTGCCCTCGCCGCGCAGCCAGCCGAGCAGGCCGGCGGTCCAGGACGGGTCGCTGAGGGCGAGTTCGCGCACCAGCGTGGCGAAGCGGTCGTCGCGGGCGGCGCCGGACTCGTAGAAGGTCTGCTGGGAGACGAAGTTGGACACCGAGAGCAGGTACAGCTCGGAGCGTGCGTCGCGCTCGCTGCCCCGGCCGCCCTCGCAGGTGCGCAGCACGCGCCCCGTCGAGGTCACGCGCGAGGTGGGCTGCGCCTTCGCCGTCCTGGTGTTGAATCGCGCCATGGTGAATTCCCCCGAATTCTCGAAAGCTCGAAATCTCGAACATTTCCGGAGGGAGACACGGCAGCGGAAGGGTGCCCGAGGTCGGAATCGGCGACGGGAACAGTCGGATGCTCTGCCGAATTGAGCTACACCGACCCGAAGTCGATGACGGGATTCGAACCCGCAACCGTCCGATCCAAGGAAGTATCCGCTGCCTGCGCACCGGGCACCCCTCGACTGCTGAGCCTCCCGAGATCAAGTGGGCAGCGGCATGGGATTCTTTTGAGAGAAGAAGTAGCCGCGGCCCGCGCACCGGGAGGTGCGTGAAGTTGTAGGTGTCCAGAGTTCAGGTCGGCGGAACCGACAAGGTGCTCTAACCCCTGAGCTACACCGGAGCGTTGTGCCGGTGACGGGACTCGAACCCGTGACCGCCCCATTAAGAGTGGAAGTAGGTCCTGCCTTCGCACCTGGACGTTCATCACTCTAAAAGGGCGGCCGTCGCTCGGGCGACCGAATTAATCACCGGCGCTTCTGCCGCTTCCACGGCCCCGTGATCGCCAGCATGATGCCCGGCGTCTGGATGTTGGCGTAGAGGGTCCGACCGTCGGGCGAGAAGGTGACGCCGGTGAACTCGCTGTATTCGGGGTCGTCCTCGGTGCCGAGGTTCAGTTCGTTGCGGGCGATGGGGTAGGTGCGGCCGCTGTCGGTGGCGCCGAACAGGTGCTGGACGCCGTCGCCGTCCTCGGCGATGACCAGGCCGCCGTACGGGGAGACGGTGATGTTGTCGGGGCCGTCGAAGGCGCCGTCGGCGGACGGGTCGGCGTTGACGCCGAGCAGGACCTTCAGGGTGAGAGTGCGGCGCTTGGGGTCGTAGAACCAGACCTGCCCGTCGTGCGGGCGGCCGGGGCTCTCGTCACGGGCGAAGGACGAGACGATGTAGGTGCCGCCGTCGGCCCACCACATGCCCTCCAGCTTGCGCGCGCGGGTGACTTCACCGGCGGCGAACTGCTTGCGCACGGAGGTGGTCCTCGCGTCGCGGTCGGGGACGTCGACCCAGTCGACGCCGTAGACGGTACCGGTCTTCGTGGCGCGGGAGAGGTCGTCGACGAACTTGCCGCCGGAGTCGAAGCACTTGAACGCCTGGAGGACCCCGGCGTCGTCGGCGAGGGTGCGCAGCCGGCCGCGGCCGTGCCGGAAGTGCTCCGGCGGGGTCCAGCGGTACAGGAGGCCGTTGGGCCCCGAGGCGTCCTCGGTGAGGTAGGCGTGGCCGCGCCTGGGGTCGATGACGACGGCCTCGTGGGCGTAGCGGCCGAGCGCCTTGACCGGCTTGGGGTCGCGGTTGGCGCGACGGTCCTCGGGGTCGACCTCGAAGACGTAGCCGTGGTCCTTGGTCATCCCCTCCTCGCCGGCCTTGTCCTCGGTCTCCTCGCAGGTCAGCCAGGTGCCCCACGGGGTGCTGCCGCCCGCGCAGTTGGTGGCGGTGCCCGCGATGCCGACCCACTCGGCGACGTGGCCGCCGCGGCGGACCTCGACGACGGTGCAGCCACCGGCGGCGGCCGGGTCGTAGACGAGGCCCTCGGTGAGCGGGACGGGGTGCGGCCAGTCGTCGCGGTGGCCGCCGAGTTCATGGTTGTTGACGAGGAGGGTGGTGCCGCGCGGGCCGTCGAAGGCGGCGGTGCCGTCGTGGTTGGACGGGGTGTACTCGCCGGACTCCAGCTTGGTCCGGCCGGAGTGGGTGATGATCTCGTACCGGAAGCCGGCGGGCAGGGCGAGGATGCCGTCCGGGTCGGGGAGCAGCGGCCCGTAGCCGACCCCGCCGTGGCCGTGGTGGTCGTGGTGGTCGTGGTGACCGTCGTGCCCGTGGCCGCGCTCCTCCCCCACGCGGTCGGTGTCCGTGGACGCGAGGGCGTTCGGGGCGGTGGCGAGGGCGCCGACGCTGCCCGCCAGTACGACCCCGGCGCCGGTGAGCGCGGATCGACTGGCGAAGTCCCTGCGGGTGAGCGACATGGTGTCTCCTGTGACGGTGGGCGAGCCGTGGAGGGTGGCGGACCTCGATCCGGCGTCACGGTTCCGCCCGCGCCTGAACGGGGATCCCGCCGGTGCCTGAACGGAAGTTGAACTGGCGGAGACCTCTCCCCCACCCTGGGCTGCCGCCTGTCAGGCCCCGTACACCGCCCGGCACCCGCCCCGTCCCGTACGCCGCCCGCCCCGTCCAGGTCGGTGCCCGGCCGCCGCCCCATTCTGTACGCCGCCCGGCACCCGCCCCGTCCAGGTCGGTGCCCGGCACCCGCCCCGTCCCGGTCGGTGCCCGGCCGCCGCCCCGCCCCGTACGCCGCCGTAGGGCGCTCAGCCGCCCTGCTGGGAGCGGGCCTTGAACGCCGCCTTGCGGGCCTCCTTGGCGATCTTCTTGTCGGGGTGCAGCCGCCCCATCGCCTCCAGGACCTCCGGGGTGGCCGGGTGCTCGACCCGCCAGACCGTGTCGAAGAAGCCGCTGTGCTGGCGGGCGAGGCCCTCCACCAGGGCGCGCAGCTCCTCGGAGTTGCCCTCGGCGGCGAGCTGGGCGGCGACGGTGTCGATGGTCAGCCAGAAGACCATCTCCTGCGGCGGCGCCGGGACGTCCCGGGCCCCGTGCTCGGTGAGCCAGACCCGGGCGAGGCCGCCCAGTTCGGCGTCGTCGAGGACCTCCCGCAGCGCGGGCTCGGCCTCCGCGCCGACCAGGGAGAGCGCCTGCTGGCAGCGCAGCCGGCGCAGCGGAGCGCCGGGGTCGAGGCCGCGGGCCGCCGCGAGCAGTTCGCGGGCGGCGTCGAGCGGGCTCCGTCCGGCCAGCCACAGCTCGGTCTCGGCGTGGGCCGCGGCCGGCGGGTAGGGCGCGGTGCCGTCGAGGAGCGCGTCGGCGCCCTTGTCGGAGAGGTCGCCGACGGCGGGGGCCTCGAAGCCGGCGTCCAGGAGCCGGGCGCGCAGTCCGTACAGTCCGAGCGGGGTGAGCCGCACCATGCCGTAACGGGTGACGTCGGACTCGTCGACGGGGGCGGCGGGCTCCTCGTCGGCGTCGGCCATGAGCGCCTCGTCGACCGGCTGGTACTCGACGAGGCCGACCGGTTCGAGCAGCCGGAACTGGTCGTCCAGGCGCATCATGGCGTCCGACACCTGTTCCAGGACCTCGTTGCTGGGCTCGCCCATGTCGCTGGGCACGATCACGGAGGCGGCCAGCGCCGGCAGCGGCACCGGGGCCTCGCCGGGCCCCTCCTCGCCGACGGTGAGCAGGTAGAGGTTGCCGAGCACGCCGTCGAGGAACTCGGCCTCGGCCTCGGGGTCCCAGTCGAGGGAGGACAGGTCGACCTCGCCGCCCTCGGCCATCGCGTCGACCAGGTCGTCGAGGTCGGGCACGCTCGCGTCGGCGAGCACGGCCTCCAGGGCGGTGAGCCAGAGGCCGAGCACGTCCTGGGGGGAGCCGCCGGTGAGCAGGGCGAGGTCCTCGCCCGCGGCCACGGCGCCCGTCTCCTCGTCGGTGATCTCGACGAGCCCGGTGTCGACGGCGATCCGCCAGGCCTCGCTCGCGTACGCGGCGGCGTCGTCCCCGCTCAGCCCGAGCTGCTCGGCCGCCGCGGGCAGCTGCTCCTCGACGAGTCCGCCTCCGGCGTCGACGCGGGTGTCGGGACCGGCCCAGCGGGCCAGCCGCGCGGCCCGGGCGAGCACCGGCGCGGACAGCGCGTCGCGGGCCAGCTCCGCTTCGGGGCGCAGCCGTGCGGGCGGCAGGGTGGAGCTGTCTGACATCGGATGTTTCTCCTCGCGCGCCTCTTGACCGCCGTACGGCCGCGTTCGGACCGCGTACGGCTCAACGGCTCAGCCTAGACGGGTTTCGCCCCATGCCGCCCGGTTCATCTCCCCGACGGGTGGTGTACATGGCCGAAACCTTGACAACTGGCCGGAGCAAGCAGGAGATTGACGCGCGTAGAGTCCCGCGCCACGTCACATCCCCGGAGGGATCCGTTGGCCAGCAAGTCCTCCGCGCGCCTCGCCGCGCTCACCGTCGCCGCCGTCTGCTCGGCGGCGTCCACCGTCGTCCTCACCACGCCCGCGCACGCCGCCTCCACAGCGGCCGGCCCGGTGCGGATCCACGACGTCCAGGGCAGCACCAGGCTGTCGCCGTACGCCGGCGAGCAGGTCACGGACGTGGCCGGAATCGTCACCGGGGTCCGCGGCTACGGCTCCTCCAAGGGCTTCTGGATGCAGGACCCGCTGCCGGACGCGGACCCGGCCACCAGCGAGGGCGTCTTCGTCTTCACGAGCAAGGCCCCCCAGGTCGCCGCCGGAGACGCGGTCACCGTCTCCGGCACGGTCTCGGAGTACGTCCCCGGCGGTACGTCCTCGGGGAACCAGTCGCTGACCGAGATCACCCGTCCGACGGTCGCCGTCGTCTCGGGCGGCAACGCGGTCCCGGCCGCGACGACCGTCTCCGCCCGCTCCGTGCCCCGCGCGTACGCCCCCGAGGGCGACGGGGCGGCGAACGGCTCGGTCAACGCCCTGCCCCTGCGGCCGAGGACGTACGCCCTGGACTACTACGAGTCCCTGGAGGGCATGAACGTCCGGGTCGCCGACGCCCGGGTGGTCGGCGCCTCGGACCCGTACACCGAGCTGTGGGTCACGGTGAAGCCCTGGGAGAACCCGAACCGCCGCGGCGGCACGGTCTACGGCTCCTACGACGACCGGAACACCGGCCGGCTGCAGATCCAGTCGCTGGGCAAGCCGGCCGACTTCCCCGCCGCCGACGTGGGCGACACGCTCGCCGGTACCACCGCCGGTCCGCTGGACTACAACCAGTACGGCGGCTACACCCTGGTCGCCAGCGAGATCGGCGCCCTGGAGAGCGGCGGCACGGAGCGCGAGTCGACGCGCCGGCAGAGCGCGCGCGAGCTGGCGGTGGCGACGTACAACGTCGAGAACCTCGACCCGTCGGACGACACCTTCACCGCGCACGCCGAAACGATCGTGCACCGCCTGAAGTCCCCCGACATCGTGTCGCTGGAGGAGATCCAGGACAACAACGGCGCCACGGACGACGGCACGGTGGCCGCCGACGCGACGGTCGGCAAGCTGATCGACGCCGTCGTCGCGGCCGGCGGCCCGCGCTACGAGTGGCGGGGCATCGACCCGGTCGACAAGGCGGACGGCGGCCAGCCCGGCGGCAACATCCGCCAGGCGTTCCTGTTCAACCCGGAGCGGGTCTCCTTCACCGACCGGGCGGGCGGCGACGCCACCACCGCCACCGGAGTGCGGAAGGTGCGCGGCAGGGCGGCGCTGACCCTCTCTCCCGGCCGGGTCGACCCGGCCGACCCGGCCTGGGAGGACAGCCGCAAGCCGCTGGCCGGCGAGTTCGTCTTCCGCGGCCGGACGGTCTTCGTGATCGCCAACCACTTCAACTCCAAGGGCGGCGACCAGGGTCTGACGGCGCAGTACCAGCCGCCGTCGCGCGGCTCGGAGACCCAGCGCCACGCCCAGGCGAAGGTGGTGAACACCTTCGTCAAGGAGATCCTGGCCGCCCAGAAGAACGCGGACGTCGTCGCTCTCGGCGACATCAACGACTTCGAGTTCTCGCGGACCGCCCGCATCCTGGAGGGTGACGGGGCCCTGTGGTCGGCGGTGAAGTCGCTGCCGAGGAGCGAGCGCTACTCGTACGTCTACCAGGGCAACAGCCAGGTCCTGGACCAGATCCTGGTCAGCCCGTCGGTGCGCCGCGCCGGACACCTGTCCTACGACAGCGTGCACGTCAACGCCGAGTTCCACGACCAGATCAGCGACCACGACCCGCAGGTGCTGCGGTTCCGTCCGTAACAGGACCCCGGTGGGGGCGGGTTCGGGGCGTCAGCGGGGCACGAGGCCCAGCGCGTGGTCGTAGCGGCTGACCGTGCTGCTCTTCAGGCCCTGCCAGGTCTGCACCCGCTCCCACTGGGATGACGTCGAGCCGACACCGTCGCCGGGTGCGGCGAGGGCGTCGCGATGGGCCTGGGCGCTCTCCCACTCGGCGTAGTTGAGGACGCGCGTGCCGTCGGTGCTGAGGTGGAAGTGGGCGGAGAGGCCCCCGGGGCGCGGGTCCGGCTCGCTCTCCAGGGCCTCGAAGACGGCGTCGACCCAGGCGCGCTGACGGTCGGGGTCGGGCCCCTCGAACTCGATGTCGACGATCACGATGCAGCCGGGGACGACGGCGGCCGCCGGGTCCTCGCGCCGCGTGCTGCGGTAGCGGCGGTACCTGCCGAGATCCAGCCGTTCGATGCCCGGCACGGCGGTGTCGATCTCGTCGACGCGCTCCTGCCGGAGGGTCTTGGCGAAGGCTTCGTACGCCTGCTCGCTCGCCCACTGGGAGTAGTGCAGCAGCGTGCTGCCGTCGTGCCCGGTGTAGACGTGGTACCCGCGCAGGGCGTCGGCGGGCCAGGGCCGGCTCTCCCAAGTACGGGCGATGGCTTCGACGGTCTGCCGCTGCCGCTCGGGGGCGCCGACCCGCCACGTACTGAAGAAGGGCGCCAGGACGTCGGGGCGGGCCAGGTCGGGGTGGGTGTCGGTGCGGCGGGTCATGCCGGCCTCCAGTGATCGGTTTCCGTCGGTGCACGTACCACCCTCCGACCTCAACTAAGGTTGAGGTCAAATCCCTTCCGGCACCGGTGGAACGGCGCATGGGGCGAGGGGCCCCGTCCGGAGCCCCTCGCCCGTGCGCCGTCCCGTGCGTGCGCTCAGCAGTGCCCGTGCTGCCGGCGCCGCACGAGGCTCGCCGCGACCACCACGCCCGCCGCCGCCCCGGCGGCCAGGATGGCCCGCGGGTGCCCGAGCCCCGCCCGCACCGCACCTCGTGCCCGGCCGGGCCGCGCGTGCCGCTCCGCGGGACCCTTGGCCCGGCCCGCCCCGTCGTGCGCGGTGCGCCCGGCCCGGCCCGCCTTGTCGTGGACGGTGTGCCCGGCGTGCGCGGCGGAACTGCGCAACTGGACGCTCATCGCGCCCGCCTTGTCCTTCAGGTCGGCGGCCCGGGCCTTGGCGCGGCCCTTCACGTCGGCCTTGCCCGCGAGTTCCTCCACGGTGTCGCCGAGCTGGCCGCGGGTCTGTTCGATCTGCCTCCGCAGCTCGTCGGGGCCCTTGGCCCCGCCGACCGGCTGCTCGGTGGAGCCGCTCCTCGAACCGTCCCGGCTCGTCGCGTCGGTCATCGATGTGCCCTTTCCCTGATCTGGTCCACGTCGGCCCTGACGCTGCCGAGGGTCTCCTCGGGCTTGGGCGGCACGGCCCGGCGGAGCTGGGAGCGACCGGTCATGGCCAGTACGCCGGCGATCACGAAGAGCGCCGCCGTCACGATGAGCGCCGCGGCCCAGACGGGCAGTACCAGCGAGAGCGCGGCGGTGGCCGTGCCGGCCAGGGCGAACAGGCCCACGTAGGCGATGGCGCCCGCGGCACCGAGCATGCCGCCGCCGCGCCCGGCGCGCTTGCCCTTCTCTGCCAGTTCCATCTTGGCGAGGGCCACTTCCTGGCGCACGAGCCGGGAGAGCTGTTCGGTGGCCTGCCCGACGAGTTCGCCCACGGAGTGCTGCTCGTCGTGCACCGGCCTGGTGTGCATGGTTCCGGTCACGGTGTTCCCGCCTCCTCTCGGTTCGGAGCACCCCGGGTACCCCGGGCCGAACGGCGCTACCCCTGCCGGTACCCGCACCGTCCCCGCTCTCGGGCCACTCCCTTCACCCTGAAGCATTCGTTACATATACCTCGTAGCAGAATTAAGTGGAGCTACACTGTCCGGCCGCCGACACTACTCCCATGACTACAGACGACGACTCCGCCCCCTTCGGCCGCAGCCTGTGCGCCATGGTCACGCCCTTCACCGGCTCCGGCGCTCTCGACCTCGACGGTGCCCAGCGGCTCGCCGACCGGCTGGTCTCGCGGGGCTGCGACGGCCTGGTGCTGTCCGGCACCACGGGCGAGTCGCCGACCACCACGGACGCCGAGAAGGCGGCACTGGTGACGGCGGTCAGGGAGGCGGTCGGGGACCGCGCGGCCCTCGTCGCCGGGGTCGGCACCGCGGACACCCGGCACACCGTGGAACTGGCCCTGGCCGCCGAGAAGGCCGGAGCGGACGGACTGCTGGTGGTCGCGCCGTACTACAGCAGGCCGCCGCAGGACGCCCTGGAGGCGCACTTCCGCGAGGTCGCCGACGCCGGCGGCCTGCCCGTGATGCTGTACGACATCCCGGGCCGCACCGGCACCCGCATCGAGCCCGCCACCGTCGTCCGGCTCGCCGGTCACCCGCGGATCGTGGCCGTCAAGGACTGCTCGTACGACCTCCTCGGCACCCAGAAGGTGCTGTCCCGCACCGGTCTGGCGTACTACGCGGGCTGCGACGAACAGGTCCTCCCCCTCTACGCGATCGGAGCGGCGGGGTACGTCAGCACCGTCGCCAACGTCGTGCCGGAGCTGTTCCGGGCCGTCCTCGACGCCTTCGACGCGGGCGACACCGGCCGGGCCGCCCTGCTCCAGCGGCGGGCGGTCCCGCTCGTCGAGTCCATGATGGCGGCCGGCCTGCCCGGCACGGTCACCGCCAAGGCGCTCCTCGGCGCGCTGGGCCTGCCGGCGGGCCCGGTCCGCGCACCGCTGCGGGACGCGGACCGGGAGACCACCGCCGGCCTGCTGGCGGCCTACGGGGAACTGGCCGCCGACGCCGGTCAGTCCCAGGCGTAGCCGTCGCCGAACAGCAGGGTGTGCTCCAGTACGTCCTCCGCCGGGTCGTCGATCTGCCCGACGTGGACGTTGAGGAGCCCCACCCGGGGGCCGTTGTGCGAACCGGTCGTCGTCTCGTCGGCGTGCGCGGTCCCGGCGGCCCCCACCGGGAGCCAGCACACCAGCACCGCGGCGCCCGCCCCGGCCAGCAGGCGGCGGGCCGCGGCCCGCACCCGCTCGTTCGGCGTCTCGGGCGTGTTCTCAGGCGTCATCCCAGGTCCTCGTCTCGTCGGATCGGCGTCTGATCGGACTCTGCGTCCACCCCTTCATCCGCCAGGACCACCGACAAGTCACGGGCAGTCATCCGTACGTGCGGTCACGGTGCGGCGATGAGCAGAAGACGCTACGTGGCCCGGGGCCGTCGCTGGTGGGCGACCACTACGAACTGTGAAGAGGTGAGCGCCGTAGGCTGGGCCCCCGCAGATGGCCGACAGGGGGCGACAGGAGGGGCCGAGGTGCCGGAGAAGACGCCGGGCAGGACGCCGGCCGGGCCTACGGTGGCCGAGGTGACGGCCGAGGTGATGGCCGAGCTGGCCGGGCTCGAGGATCCGCGGATCCGGGCGGTGAACGAGAAGCACGGCGACGACCACGGTGTGAACCTCACCAGGCTGCGCGCGATCGCGAAGCGCCTGAGGACGCAGCCGGAACTGGCACGCCGGCTCTGGGCGACGGACGACACCGCCGCACGGCTGCTGAGCCTCCTGATCTGCCGTCCCAAGGCCCTGGACCGCGACGAGCTGGACACCATGCTCCGCGAGGCCCGCACTCCGAAGGTGCACGACTGGCTCGTCGCCTACGTGGTGAAGAAGAACCCGCACGCCGAGGAACTGCGCGTGGCCTGGACCGCCGACCCGGACCCGGTGGTCGCGAGCGCCGGCTGGGCGCTGACCACGGAGCGCGTGACGAGGAAACCGGCCGGTCTCGACCTCCCGGGCCTGCTCGACACCGTCGAGTCGGAGATGAGCGACGCCCCGGACCGCCTCCAGTGGGCGATGAACCACTGCCTGGCCCGGATCGGCATCGACCACCCCGAACACCGCCCCCGCGCCCTCGCCGTCGGCGAACGCCTCGGCGTCCTGAAGGACTATCCGACTCCCCCGGGCTGCACCTCCCCGTACGCCCCCGTCTGGATCACGGAGATCGTCCGCCGCCGACAGGAGAAGACCACCCCCGCGAACACCTGAGCGCCCTCCCCGCGACGGGCGGAGAGGGCACTCGGCGAGCACGGCCGTGCGACGGCTCAGTTGTGGCTGTGCAGGACCTCGTTCAGGCCGCCCCACACCGCGTTGTTCGGGCGGGCCTCGACCGTGCCGGTGACCGAGTTGCGGCGGAAGAGGATGTGGGAGGCGCCGGAGAGTTCGCGGGCCTTGACGACCTGGCCGTCGGGCATCGTGACGCGGGTGCCCGCAGTGACGTAGAGACCGGCCTCGACCACGCACTCGTCGCCCAGGGCGATGCCGACGCCCGCCTCGGCGCCGACCAGGCAGCGCTCGCCGATGACGATGCGGACGTTGCCGCCGCCGGAGAGGGTGCCCATGGTGGAGGCGCCGCCGCCGATGTCGGAGCCGTCGCCGACGACGACGCCCGCGGAGATGCGGCCCTCGACCATCGAGGTGCCCAGCGTGCCGGCGTTGAAGTTGACGAAGCCCTCGTGCATGACCGTGGTGCCCTCGGCCAGGTGCGCGCCGAGGCGGACCCGGTCGGCGTCGGCGATGCGGACGCCCTTGGGGGCGACGTAGTCCGTCATGCGGGGGAACTTGTCGATCGAGGTGACCTGGAGGTGCAGGCCCTCGGCCCGGGCGTTGAGGCGTACCTTCTCGATGTCGTCGACGGCGACCGGGCCCAGCGAGGTCCAGGCGACGTTGGCGAGGTGGGCGAAGATGCCGTCCAGGCTCTGGCCGTGCGGCTTGACCAGGCGGTGGGAGAGCAGGTGCAGGCGCAGGTAGACGTCGTGGGTGTCGACCGGCTTCTCGTCCAGCGAGGCGATGACCGTGCGGACCGCGACCACCTCGACGCCGCGGCGGGCGTCCGGACCGACCGCGGCGGTGGCGCCGCCGCCCAGGAGTTCGGCGGCCTGTTCGGCGGTGAGGCGCTCGGTGCCGGAGGGACCGGGCTCGTCGGACAGTTCGGGGGCCGGGAACCAGGTGTCGAGGACGGTGCCGTCGGCGGCGATCGTGGCGAGGCCCGCGGCCACGGCGCCGGTGGTGCGGGGAGCAGTCGTGTCGGTCATGAGGGCAACCTAACCGGCGGTCGCCGGTGGAAGCGAGCCGGGACCGGGGGCGTCTCGGGTGCCGGGCACGGGGAGCAGCCGGGTGAGCACCTCGCGCGCGTACTCCTCGTCGTACGGCGTGTCCGTGAGCAGGACCTGGAGGCAGATGCCGTCCAGTACGGCGACCAGGGCACGGGCCGTCGTGGGGTCCGTGCGGGCGGCGAGCAGGGCGCCCACGCCCTCGGCCCACTCGGCGGCGACCGGGCGCAGCGCGGGGCGGCGCAGGGCGGCGAGGTACAGCTCGTACTCCAGCTCCACGCCGGTGCGGTCGCCGCCCAGCCATTCGCCCAGGACACGGGCGAGTTCGCCGGGCAGGTCGGCCTCGGGGTCGGACAGGGCGGGGTGCGCCGCGACGACCCCGGCGAAGCCCTCGTTGGCCTGGCGCAGGGCGGCGACCATGAGGTCGTCGAGGGTCGCGAAGTGGTACGTCGTGGAGCCGAGCGGCACGTCCGCCTCGGCGGCGACCGTGCGGTGGCTGAGCCCGGCGATGCCCGCCCGTCCGACGACCCTGATCGCGGCGTCGATGATGCGCTGGCGGCGCTCCGGATCGTGGCGGCGGGGCATCAGTGCGCCCCGCCCAGGTTGAGGACGACCACGCCGATGATGATCAGCGCGATGCCGGCGGCCTTGGTGAGGGTCATCCCCTCGCCCATGAAGGCCACGCCGATGGTGGCGATGGCCGCCGTGCCGACCCCGGCCCAGATGGCGTACGCCGTGCCGACGGCGAGGATCTTCAGGGTCTGGGCGAGCAGCGCGAAGGAGAGGACGTACGCCAGTGCGGTCAGCAGGGACGGCACGAGCCTGCTGAAGCCCTCGCTGTACTTCATGGCGGTGGTGCCGGCGACCTCGGCGGCGATGGCTCCGGCCAGGAGCAGATATCCCATGTGTACGAGCGTACATAACGACGGACGCGGGCGGGTGCGAACACGAGAAACGGCGGCACCCGAAGGTGCCGCCGTTCTCCGAAGCGGTGCTGCCGGTGTGGCTCAGACGTTGAACCCCAGCGCGCGCAGCTGCTCGCGGCCGTCGTCCGTGATCTTGTCGGGGCCCCACGGCGGCATCCAGACCCAGTTGATGCGCAGCTCGCTGACGAGGCCGTCCGTGGCGGACTTGGCCTGGTCCTCGATCACGTCGGTCAGCGGACAGGCCGCCGACGTCAGGGTCATGTCGATGGTGGCGATGTTCGCGTCGTCGACGTGGATGCCGTAGATCAGGCCGAGGTTGACGACGTCGATGCCCAGCTCGGGGTCCACGACGTCCATCAGGGCCTCGCGGAGCTCCTCCTCCGAGGCCGGCTTCATCTCCAGGGTCTCGCTCATGCCGTCGTCTCCTTCTCGGCGTCGGCGCCGTCCAGCGCCTGGGCCGTCGCGTCCTTCCAGGCCATCCAGCTCAGCAGGGCGCACTTGACCCGGGCCGGGTACTTCGAGACCCCGGCGAACGCGACCGCGTCCTCCAGGACCTCCTCCATCGCGTCGTCGGGCTCGATCCTGCCCTTGGACTGCATCAGCTCCAGGAAGGTCTCCTGGATCCGCTGCGCCTGGGCGAGGTCCTTGCCGACCAGCAGGTCGTTCAGCACGGAGGCGCTCGCCTGGCTGATGGAGCAGCCCTGGCCCTCGTAGCTGACGTCGCTGATCGTCGTACCGTCGTACTTCACGCGGAGCGTGATCTCGTCGCCGCATGTCGGGTTGACGTGGTGGACCTCGGCGTCGCCATCCCGCAAGCCCCGCCCGTGCGGGTTCTTGTAGTGGTCCAGGATGACTTCCTGGTACATGGAGTCCAGCTTCATGCTCTTCGCTCGTCCCGTCAGCCGAAGAAGTTCCGTACGTGCTCCAGGCCGTCGACCAGTGCGTCGATCTCGGCCGGCGTGGAGTACAGATAGAACGACGCTCGCGTGGTCGCAGGAATTCCGTAGCGCAGGCAGACGGGGCGGGCGCAGTGGTGGCCGACCCGGACCGCGATGCCCTGCTCGTCGAGGACCTGGCCCACGTCGTGGGGGTGGATGTCCCCCAGCGTGAAGGAGATCGCCGCGCCCCGCTCCTCGGCCGTGGTGGGGCCGATGATGCGCAGGTCCGGGACCTCCAGCAGACGCTTGACCGCGTACTCGGTCAGCGCGTGCTCGTGGGCGAGGATCTTGTCCATGCCGATCGAGTTGAGGTAGTCGATCGCCGCGCCGAGACCGACCGCCTGGGCGACCGGGGGCGTGCCCGCCTCGAACTTGTGCGGGGCCGGGGCGTAGGTGGAGGAGTGCATCGAGACGGTCTCGATCATCTCGCCGCCGCCGAGGAACGGCGGGAGGTCCTCCAGGAGCTCCTGGCGCCCCCACAGCACGCCGATGCCGGTCGGGCCGCACATCTTGTGGCCGGTGAAGGCCACGAAGTCGGCCTGGAGGGCCTGCACGTCCAGCGGCATGTGCGGCGCGGCCTGGGAGGCGTCGATGCAGACCAGCGCGCCGACCTCCTGGGCGCGGCGCACGATCGCCTCGACCGGGTTCTGGGTGCCCAGGATGTTGGAGACCAGCACGAAGGAGACGATCTTCGTCTTCTCGGTGATGACCTCGTCGATGTTGGACAGGTCCAGGCGGCCGTCGTCGGTGAGACCGAACCAGCGGAGCTTCGCGCCGGTGCGCTGCGCCAGCAGCTGCCACGGCACGATGTTGGAGTGGTGCTCCATCTCCGTGATGACGATCTCGGTCTCGTGGTCCACGCGGTAGGGGTCGTCGGCCCAGCCCAGCATGTTCGCGACCAGGTTGAGCGACTCCGAGGCGTTCTTGGTGAAGATCACCTCGTCGCGCGAGGGCGCGTTGACGAACTCCGCGACCTTGTCACGCGCGCCCTCGTACAGCGCCGTGGCCTCCTCGGCGAGGACATGCACGCCGCGGTGGACGTTGGCGTTGTAGCGCTCGTAGTACTCACTGAGCGCGTCCAGCACCTGCCGCGGCTTCTGGCTGGTCGCCGCGTTGTCCAGGTACACGAGCTTGTGCCCGTCGTGGACCTGGCGGTCCAGAATGGGGAAGTCCTTGCGGATCGCCTCTGTGTCGAGGAGGCCCGGCAGCTGTGTCACTCGGATGCGCCGCCCTTCGTGTATGCCTCGTAGCCCTCGGCCTCCAGCTTGTCGGCCAGCTCGGCGCCGCCGGACTCGGCGATGCGGCCGTTGGCGAAGACGTGGACGTGGTCGGGCTTGATGTAGCGCAGGATGCGCGTGTAGTGCGTGATCAGCAGGGTGCCGACCTCGCCGGTCTCGCGGACCCGGTTGACGCCCTCGGAGACGACGCGCAGGGCGTCGACGTCCAGTCCGGAGTCGGTCTCGTCGAGGATCGCCATCTTCGGCTTGAGCAGCTCCAGCTGGAGGATCTCGTGGCGCTTCTTCTCACCGCCGGAGAAGCCCTCGTTGACGTTGCGCTCGGCGAAGGCGGGGTCCATGTTGAGGCGCTCCATGGCCTCCTTGACCTCCTTGACCCAGTGCCGCAGCTTGGGGGCCTCGCCGCGCACCGCGGTGGCGGAGGTGCGCAGGAAGTTGGAGACCGAGACGCCGGGGACCTCGACCGGGTACTGCATGGCGAGGAACAGGCCGGCGCGGGCGCGCTCGTCGACGGACATCTCCAGGACGTCCTCGCCATCGAGGGTGACGGTGCCGCCGGTGATCGTGTACTTGGGGTGACCCGCGAGGGAGTAGGCGAGGGTCGACTTGCCGGAGCCGTTGGGGCCCATGATGGCGTGCGTCTCGCCCTGCTTCACGGTGAGGTCGACGCCCTTGAGGATCTCCTTCGTGGCGTTGTCGGCCTCGACGGTGACGTGCAGGTCTCGGATTTCAAGCGTTGCCATGGGTGCCTCAGGACTCCTGGGTGAGGGAGACGAGCACGTCGTCCCCTTCGATCTTTACGGGGTATACGGGGACGGGGCGCGTCGCCGGCAGACTGTCGGGCTTGCCGGAGCGGAGGTCGAAGCGCGAGCCGTGCAGCCAGCACTCGATGTGGCAGTCGTCGACCTCGCCCTCGGCCAGCGAGACGTTCGCGTGCGAGCAGATGTCGTGGATGGCGAACAGCTCGCCCTCGGTCCGCACGACGGAGATCGGCGTGCCGTCGAGTTCCACCCGCTTGGGGGTGTCCTCCTCCAGCTCGCCCGCTCCACAGACGCGTACGAAGGTCATGCGACCGACGCCTCCAGCTCCTGTGCGATCTTGCTGAGCAGGCGCTCCTCGATGTCCGCGACGCCGATCTGCTGGACCAGCTCGGCGAAGAAGCCGTGGACCACCAGGCGGCGGGCGTCCAGCTCGGGGATGCCGCGCGCCATCAGGTAGAAGAGCTGCTCGTCGTCGAAGCGGCCGGTGGCGGAGGCGTGACCGGCGCCGACGATCTCGCCGGTCTCGATCTCCAGGTTGGGCACGGAGTCGACCCGCGCGCCGTCGGTGAGGACGAGGTTGCGGTTCATCTCGTAGGTGTCGGTGCCCTCGGCCGCGGCCTCGATGAGCACGTCGCCGATCCACACCGCGTGCGCGTCGTCGCCCTGGAGCGCGCCCTTGTAGACGACGTTCGACTTGCAGTGCGGGACGTTGTGGTCGACCAGGAGGCGGTGCTCCTGGTGCTGGCCGGCGTCGGTGAAGTACAGGCCGAACAGCTCGGCCTCGCCGCCGGGTCCGGCGTAGGCCACGCGCGGGTGCAGCCGGACCAGGTCGCCGCCGAAGGTGACGACGAAGGACTTGAAGGCCGCGTCGCGGCCGACCAGGGCGTTGTGCTGGCCGACGTGGACGGCCTTGTCGTCCCAGTCCTGGACGGAGACGACGGTCAGCCTGGCGCCGTCGCCCAGGACGTAGTCGACGTTGGCGGCGAGGACCGCGTCACCGGTGTGGTCGATGACGACCACGGCCTCGGCGAAGGCGCCCAGCTCGACGATCTGGTGGGCGTAGGCGGTGCCGCCCTCGCCGTGCACGGCGATGCGGATCGGCTCGGTGAGGACCGTCTCCTTGGGGACGGTGATCACGCCGGCCTTCTCGAACGCCGAGTAGGCCTGGGCGGCGACCCGGTCCACGGGGGTCCCGGCCCTGCCGATGCGCGCGTCGTCGCGGCCGACGGTCTCGACGACGACGCCCTCGGGCGCCTCGATGTCGACCTTCACGCCGTCGCCGGTGGCGACGGCGGTGCCGTCGTGCAGCCCGCGCAGCCGCTCCAGCGGCGTGAACCGCCATTCCTCCTCGCGGCCGTGGGGGACCGGGAAGTCCGCCACGTCGAAGGACGCGGGCGCGCTCATGCGCGTGGCGACGGTCGACTCGGCGGCCACCGCGATCTGGCCCGCGGTGGTGGACCCCACGGGGATGTTCTGAGCCTCAGCCATGGCTGTCGGTCTGCTCTCTTCCTGCGTTCCTGGATCTGGTGACTGCGGTGGGGGCGGGGGTCAGCCGACCGCGCCCTCCATCTGCAGCTCGATCAGCCGGTTGAGTTCGAGGGCGTACTCCATGGGCAGCTCCTTGGCGATCGGCTCGACGAAGCCGCGCACGATCATCGCCATCGCCTCGAACTCGCTCAGACCGCGGCTCATCAGGTAGAAGAGCTGGTCCTCGGAGACCTTGGAGACGGTCGCCTCGTGGCCCATGGACACGTCGTCCTCGCGGACGTCCACATAGGGGTACGTGTCGGAGCGGGAGATGGTGTCGACGAGCAGCGCGTCGCACAGCACGTTCGACTTGGAGCCGTGGGCGCCCTCGCCGATCTCGACGAGACCGCGGTAGGAGGTGCGGCCGCCGCCGCGCGCCACGGACTTCGAGACGATGTTGGAGGAGGTGTTCGGCGCCATGTGGACCATCTTGGAGCCGGCGTCCTGGTGCTGGCCCTCGCCCGCGAAGGCGATGGAGAGGGTCTCGCCCTTGGCGTGCTCGCCCATCAGGTAGACGGCCGGGTACTTCATCGTCACCTTGGAGCCGATGTTGCCGTCGATCCACTCCATGGTCGCGCCCTCGTACGCCACGGCGCGCTTGGTGACCAGGTTGTAGACGTTGTTCGACCAGTTCTGGATGGTCGTGTAGCGGCAGCGGGCGTTCTTCTTGACGATGATCTCGACGACCGCGGAGTGCAGCGAGTCCGACTTGTAGATCGGCGCGGTGCAGCCCTCGACGTAGTGCACGTAGGCACCCTCGTCGACGATGATCAGGGTCCGCTCGAACTGGCCCATGTTCTCCGTGTTGATGCGGAAGTAGGCCTGGAGCGGGATCTCCACGTGCACGCCCTTCGGCACGTAGATGAAGGAGCCGCCGGACCACACGGCGCTGTTCAGCGAGGCGAACTTGTTGTCACCGACGGGGATGACGGTGCCGAAGTACTCCTTGAAGAGCTCCGGGTGCTCCTTGAGGGCCGTGTCGGTGTCCAGGAAGATGACGCCCTGCTCCTCCAGGTCCTCGCGGATCTGGTGGTAGACGACCTCCGACTCGTACTGGGCCGCGACACCGGCGACGAGGCGCTGCTTCTCCGCCTCGGGGATGCCGAGCTTGTCGTACGTGTTCTTGATGTCCTCGGGCAGGTCCTCCCAGGACTCCGCCTGCTTCTCCGTGGAGCGCACGAAGTACTTGATGTTGTCGAAGTCGATCCCCGACAGGTCCGAGCCCCAGTTCGGCATGGGCTTCTTCTCGAAGAGGCGCAGGCCCTTGAGACGGAGCTTGGTCATCCACTCCGGCTCGTTCTTCTTCGCGGAGATGTCGCGGACGACGTCCTCGTTGATGCCGCGCTTGGCAGAGGCGCCGGCCGTGTCGGAGTCGGCCCAGCCGTATTCGTACTTGCCCAGGCCCTCGAGCTCGGGGTGAGCAGTCTCCGTGGGGAGAGTCATGCGGGGTTCCTCCCGGCCGTGCTTGCAGATGCGTTAGCGGTGTTCTCGGGCGCGCGCGCCGGGGGTGGCGCGTGCGAAGTCTTCGGAATGAACGTGGTGCAGACCCCGTCGCCGTGCGCGATGGTCGCGAGCCGCTGTACATGCGTACCGAGCAGCTCGGCGAAAAATTCCGTCTCCGCCTCGCACAGCTGCGGGAACTGCTCCGCGACGTGGGCGACCGGGCAGTGGTGCTGGCACAGTTGCTCGCCCTGCTGGGGGTGGGGTGCGCTCCGCGCGGTAGCAGCGTACCCGTCCTCGCTCAGGGCCTTGGCCAGGGCTTCGGCGCGCTTCTCGGCGGGGACGGACTCGACGGCCGCGCGGTACGCGCCCGACTGGGCGGCGATCCGGGCGCGGGCGAAGGCGGCGATCGCCTGCTCCCCGCCCTCCTGCTCGGCGATCCAGCGCAGGGCGTCGGCGGCCAGCTTGTCGTACGACTGGTCGAAGGCGTCGCGGCCGCAGTCGGTGAGCGCGAAGACCTTGGCGGGCCGCCCGCGCGTGCGCGCGCCGTAGACCCGCTGCTCACGGGGTTCGACCACGTCGTCGGCGACCAGGGCGTCGAGGTGGCGCCGGACGGCGGCCTGGGTCAGGCCCAGGCGTCCGGCGAGCTCGGCGACAGTGGACGGCCCGTGGTCCAGGATGGAGCGCGCGACCCGGTTGCGGGTGGACCGCTCACCGGTCGCGAGTTCCTCCTGCGGAGCCTCACCGACGTTTTTCACAACGCCATTGTTGCGTAATTCCTCCGGGGCGGGCAAGCCGCGTCCGGATCATCGGACGGTGCCCTGCGTCACTTAGGCATACCTAAGGTGACCTGCGGAAACGATCTTTGATCGATCAGCCGCCGGGCAATCCGCTGGCGTCCGCGACCGGCTTCCGGAACACTCCCCCGCATGCCCACGCCCCCTCCGACCGGCCCACTCGTCACCCGCGGCACGCTCGCCGCCGGGCTGCGCGAACTGGGTGTGCGCACCGGCGACACCCTCCTCGCGCACTCCTCCCTCAGCTCGCTCGGCTGGGTCTGCGGAGGCCCCGTCGCGGTGGTCCAGGCGCTGCTCGACGTGCTCGGCCCGGGCGGCACCCTGGTGGTCCCGACGCAGACGGGCGACCTCTCGGACCCGGCCCTGTGGACCAGCCCGCCGGTGCCCGAGGCGTGGTGGGAGGCCGTCCGCGCGGCGACGCCTCCGTACGACCCGCTGATCACGCCCTCGCGCGGCGTCGGCGTGGTCCCGGAGACGGTCCGCACCTGGCCCGGCGCCCGGCGCAGCGCCCATCCGCAGACCTCCTTCGCGGCCCTGGGCGCCCGTGCCGCCGAGGTGGTCGCCGGCCACGCGACCGACTGCCGGCTGGGCGAGCGCAGTCCGCTGGCCACGCTGGAACGGCTGGACGCCCGGGTCCTGCTGCTCGGCGCGGGCTACGACGCGTGCACCGCCTTCCACCTCGCCGAGTACCGGACCCCCGCCCCGCTGGTGGAGGTGGGGCGCCCGGGGCCGGTGGGCTGGGAGCGGGTGACGGAGGTGTCGATCACGTCGGAGCGCTTCGACGAACTGGGCCACGACTTCGAACGGGACCGCCCGGTCGCGCGCGGCAGGGTCGGCGCGGCCGACGGACGCCTGTTCTCCCTGCCGGACGCGGTCGGGTACGCCGAGCGGTGGCTGCCCGTGCACCGCCCTCGCGAGTGAGCCCCGTACCGGCGGCGAGGAGGTTTTCCACACCCCCGCGCCCGGCCGGTCGTCCGTCTCCCTAGACTCGTGACCCATGCGAAGCGAGCCCGTGGTCCAGGTCCAGGCCCTGGTGAAGCGGTACGGCACGAAGACCGCGGTGAACGGCCTCGACCTGGTGGCCCGCACGGGCGTCACCGCCGTGCTCGGCCCCAACGGGGCGGGCAAGACGACCACGGTCGAGACCTGTGAGGGATACCGCAGACCGGACTCCGGGACGGTGCGCGTCCTGGGCCTGGACCCGGTGCGGCAGGGCGCCGAGCTGCGCCCGCGGATCGGCGTGATGCTCCAGTCCGGCGGCGTCTACTCCGGCGCCCGCGCGGACGAGATGCTGCGCCACGTCGCGAAGCTGCACGCCCACCCGCTGGACGTCGACGCGCTGATCGAGCGGCTCGGTCTCGGCTCGTGCGGCCGCACCACGTACCGCAGGCTCTCCGGCGGGCAGCAGCAGCGGCTCGCCCTCGCGATGGCCGTGGTCGGCCGCCCGGAGCTGGTGTTCCTGGACGAGCCGACCGCCGGCCTCGATCCGCAGGCCCGCCGCGCCACCTGGGACCTGGTGCGGGACCTGCGCGGCGACGGGGTCTCGGTGATCCTCACCACGCACCACATGGACGAGGCCGAGCAGCTGGCCGACGACGTCGCCATCATCGACACCGGCCGGGTCGTCGCCCAGGGCTCCCCCGAGGAGCTGTGCCGCGGCGGCGCCGAGAACACCCTGCGGTTCACGGGCCGCCCGGGACTGGACGTCGCGTCCCTGCTCAAGGCGCTGCCCCCGGACTCCGCGGCCGCCGAGCTGACCCCGGGCTCCTACCGGGTGAACGGCGAGGTCGACCCGCAACTGCTCGCGACGGTGACCTCCTGGTGCGCCCAGCACGGGGTGATGCCGGACCGCATCTCGGTGGAGCGGCACACACTGGAGGACGTCTTCCTGGAGCTCACGGGCAGGGAGTTGCGCTCATGATTTCGGTCGACACCGAGGACGGCCGGGGGTCCGGGGGTTGCCCCCCGGGAGGACACAGCCTGGAGCTCACGGGCAGGGAGTTGCGCTCATGATTTCGGTCGACACCGAGGACGGCCGGGGGTCCGGGGGTCGCCCCCCGGGAGGACACAGCCTGGAACTGACGGGCAAGGAGCTGCGCGGGTGACCACGACGACAGGGACCCCCGGGGACACGGGCACGCCCGGCAGCGCGGGGACGTACACGCCCAGGCCCGGCGCCGCTCCGCTCGGGCGCATGATCGCGGCCCAGGCCGTGCTCGAGACGAAGATGCTGCTGCGCAACGGCGAGCAGCTGCTGCTGACGGTGATCATCCCGACGCTGCTGCTCGTCCTGTTCAGCTCCGTGGACATCATCGACACCGGAGCCGGGGAGGCGGTCGACTTCCTCGCCCCGGGCATCCTCGCGCTGGCCGTGATGTCGACGGCGTTCACCGGGCAGGCCATCGCCACCGGCTTCGAGCGCCGGTACGGGGTGCTGAAGCGGCTGGCCGCCTCCCCGCTGCCGCGCTGGGCCCTGATGACCGCGAAGACGGCATCGGTGCTGGTCACCGAGGTGCTCCAGATCGTGCTGCTGACGGTGATCGCCCTCGCACTGGGCTGGTCGCCGCACGGCAACCCGGCGGCCGTGCTGCTGCTCCTGGTCCTCGGCACCGCCGCCTTCTCCGGGCTGGGTCTGCTGATGGCGGGCACGCTCAAGGCGGAGGCCACGCTGGCCGCCGCCAACCTGGTCTTCCTGCTGCTCCTCGTGGGCGGCGGGGTGATCGTGCCGCTGGACAGGTTCCCGGACGCGGCGCAGGACGTGCTGGGGCTGCTGCCCATCTCCGCCCTGTCGGACGGCCTGCGGGACGTCCTCCAGCACGGGGCCGCGATGCCCTGGGGCGACCTGGGGATCCTCGCCGGGTGGGCGGTCGTGGCGCTCGCGGCCGCGGGGAAGTTCTTCCGCTGGGAGTAAGAACACATGCCACGGACCGACCCTCGTGAAAGCGTGCACAAGCGGGCGCCTACGATGGACGGCGTGCCAAACGTGACCCGTGCCGACGCCGTAGCCGCCGTGCGCAACCCGCTCGCCTTCATCGCCGCGCGCTGGACCCCGCATCCCCGGACGGTCCAGCGGGCGGCCCTCGCGCCGATCGTGATGTCCGTGATCATCGTCGTCACCGGCGGCGCCGTCCGGCTCACCGGCTCCGGCCTCGGCTGCCCGACCTGGCCCAAGTGCACCGACGACTCGCTCACCACCACGAGCGAGATGGGCTTCCACGGCATCATCGAGTTCGGCAACCGCATGCTGACCTACGTGCTGTGCGCCGCGGTCGGCTGGGCGATCATCGCCGCCCGCTCGCAGAAGCCCTACCGGCGCAGCCTCACCCTGCTGGGGTGGGCGCAGTTCTGGGTCGTGATGAGCAACGCCGTGCTCGGTGGCGTCGTCGTGCTCGTCGGCCTCAACCCCTACACGGTCGCGGCGCACTTCGTGGCGACGACGGCGCTGCTGACCCTGGCCACGGTGATGTGGCAGCGCACCCGGGAGGGCGACACGGCACCGCGCCCGCTGGTCGGCAGGTCCGTGCAGCAGCTGGTGTGGGTGATGGTCGTCGTCTCCGCGCTGCTGATCACGGTCGGCACCGTCGTGACCGGCGCCGGACCGCACGCGGGCGACTCCAGCGACGTGCCGCGCATGCCGGTCGACTGGGAGATGATCAGCAAGGGGCACGCCGTCCTGGCGTGGATCGTGGTGACGCTGACGTTCGCCCTGTGGTTCGTGCTGAAGGCGGTCGACGCGCCCAAGGGCCCGCTGGCCCGCACCCGCGACCTGTTCCTGGTGCTGCTGGCGCAGGGGGCAGTGGGCTACATCCAGTACTTCACCGACCTGCCCGAGGTCCTCGTCGGCCTGCACATGTTCGGCTCGTGCCTGATGTGGATCGCGGTGCTGCGGGTGCTGCTGGCACTGCGCGAGCGGCCCGAGGAGACGGTGCCCGGGCTGCCCGCTCAGGAGTACGACGCCACCAGCGTGTCGATGGCCGGTCCCAGGTAGCTCCGGGTCAGCTCGGCGCGGCGGGCGGTCCACTCTCCCGTGGCCGCGGGTCGCGCGCGGTTCCCGTACCGCCGTTCGGTGATGTCCTCGACGACCTCGCCGGGCGCGCCCAGGGCGGGCAGCTCGTCCAGGGCCTGCCGCTTGGTGATCAGGCGGCCCTCGCGCAGCGTGACGGTGGCGCGGGCGAAGGTGATCAGCCCCAGGTCGACCCAGACGTCCTGCGACCACAGCTCCGCCCTGCGCACGTGCGGACGCCAGAATTCCCGCTGGTCGCGGACGACGAAGGCGTCCAGTTCCCGGTCCGGCACCGAAGGCAGCAGCTGCTCCGGCGGCTCGCCGTGCAGGACGCGGCCGAAGCTGTGGAGTTCGCGCCGGGTGACCGGGGTGACCGTCCGCTTGAAAAGCTGCTGGTGGGCCCAGGTCAGATGCCGCTGGTCGGGGTCGGCGACCGTGTCGGGCGACAGGTAGGTGCAGTGCAGCAGCCCGGCCAGGGGCTCGGCGCGCAGGCGGGCGTGGAGCAGCCCGAGCCGCCAGGCCGTGCGCGCCGTGGCCGGCCGGGGCAGGACCGCGATCAGGTCCAGGTCGCTGCGGCCCTCCTGGTAGTCGCCCGCGCCCAGTGACCCGTGTGCCCAGACGGCGACGGGGTCGAGGGGCGTGAGGCCGGTGAGGAAACGGTCGAGCAGGGCGTCGGTCGGCATGCGCCCAGTCTCGACGACCCCCTGCGGTGTGTACACCCGTCACTCCAGTCCGTACACCCGCGCGGCGTTCCCCGAGGCGATCATCCCCGCGACCCGCTGGGCGTCCCCGAGCGACCACGCCCCCTCGGCCACCCAGGCGCCCAGCACCCGCCCGAGGGCCTCGCGGAACAGCCGGGCGGCGACCACGTGCAGTTCGGGCAGGCCCTGGGCGCCGCTGGAGAACAGGATCTTGCCGAAGGGGGCCAGCTCCAGGATCTCCGCGAGGACCGTCGCCGCGCGGGCGCCGGTGCGCACCAGGGCGGCGCCGGAGTCGGCGTAGACGTGCGGGAAGACCCCGGCCAGGTGGGCGGCGTGGCGGTGGTACGGGTAGCCGTGCAGCAGGACCAGGTCGGTGCCGAGGCCCGCGGTGGCCCGCACGAAGTCGGTGAGCAGGACCGGGTCGGTGCGGTCGATGCGCAGGCCCGGTTCGCCGAGACCGGCGTGCAGCTGGAGCGGCAGGCCGGAGGCGACGGCGATCCACAGCAGGTGGCGCAGCAGTACGGGGTCGCTCAGCTCCCCGCCGACCTCGCGCCCGGTGAGCCAGCGGGCGGCGGCCCCGCGCACCTCGCCGGGGCCGGGCGGCTCCGGGGCGAGGGACAGTCCGTGCCGTACCCCGGCGACGGAGGTGAAGGCGACCGCGTTCGCGGCGGCGCCGTGCACGGCCTCGGCGAGATTGGCGAGGAAGGACTCGACGGTGCCCGAGGTGTCGGCGACCTGCTCGGCGAGCAACTCCAGGCGCACGATCTCGCGCGTGTCCGCGTCCGCGGCGGTGGCCATCTCGGTGGGGCCTGTGAGGTCTCCGGGCAGTCCCGCGTCGACCAGGTAGGTGGTGATGCCGCTGCCGCGCAGGAGCCTGCGGTCGGCCTCCATGACGCCCAGTTCGCGGCGCCGGGCCAGGTAGCGGGCGGGCGGGCAGTGCGGTTCCAGGCCGAGCAGGGGCGGGCACCAGCGGCGTACCGCGAAGCCGGTCTGGGTGTCGAAGAGGGTGGTGCCCGGTGCGGGCGGGCCCTCCGTGCGGGCCAGCTGGGCCTCGAAGGTGCCGAGGCCCAGCTCCGTTCTCAGGACGCCGTGGCAGTACTGGTCCACCAGGGACGGCGTTTCGATCATCCGGGCTCCCCGTGCTGGGACCGTGCGCCTCGCGGCTTCCTACAGGTCCTAACGGGTGAACCCGCCTTCAGGTGTTGCTCGGGCCCCCGACCTGGATGCCGGCCATGCGGGACCACTCGTAGCGGCCCGTGGTGACCTTGGCCGCGAACTCGCCGTCGAAGTCCTCGTGGACGGTGATCCCGGACTTCTCCACGGCCTTCTGCGCGGTCTCGTAGGTGCGCGCGACCAGGTCGCCCCAGGCACCGTCTTCGCCGACCAGCACGATCCGGGCACCGCGCTCGCCGAGGTAGGCCACCTGGGCCTCGGCGCCGCCATGGGCCTTGGAGAAGGAGTCGATCCGCCCGGCCAGCCGGGTCACCCGGCGCTCGGCCCACCGGTCGGCCTTCGTGTCCACCTGCTGCGTGTCTGCCATGACCAGGATGCTACCGACGGGTAGATCGAACGGCGACGGGCGGGGTGCGTGGCCTTGACCACGCACCCCGCCCGTCGGACGACTCGGCGAGAGCGCTCAGCGCAGGAAGGGGTCCACCGCGATCGCCAGGAACAGCACCGACACGTAGGTGATGGACCAGTGGAACAGCCGCATCTCCTTGAGCTTGCCGCCGGTCACCTCGGCCTTGGCGCGGTTCTGCAGCCCGTGCGCCTCCCACAGCCACATGCCGCCGGCGGCCAGGGCCACCGCCGTGTAGAACCAGCCGGTGTAGCCGAGCGGCTGCAGCAGCAGCGACACCACGACCATCACCCAGCTGTAGATGACGATCTGCCGGGCGACGACCTTGTTGGAGGCGATCACCGGGAGCATCGGCACGCCGACGCGCGCGTAGTCCTCCTTGACCTTCATGGACAGCGGCCAGTAGTGCGGCGGCGTCCAGAAGAACATCACCCCGAAGAGGATGACCGGCGCCCAGGACATCGAGTTGGTCACGGCCGACCAGCCGATGAGCACCGGCAGACAGCCCGCGATGCCGCCCCAGACGATGTTCTGCGAGGTGCGGCGCTTGAGGATCATCGTGTAGACGACGACGTAGAAGAGGAGCGCACCGAGCGAGAGCCAGGCCGAGAGCCAGTTGACGGTGAGGCCGAACAGCAGCGTGGAGACGACCGCCAGGGTGATGCCGAAGACGAGGCATTCGACCGGACTGACCATGCCGGTCACCAGCGGGCGCTGCGAGGTCCGGTCCATCAGCGCGTCGATGTCGCGGTCGATGTACATGTTCAGCGCGTTGGCGCCGCCGGCCGACAGATAACCGCCGACGCAGGTCAGCAGCACCAGCTTCAGATTCGGAACACCCTGTTCGGCGAGGAACATCACCGGAACGGTGGTGATCAGCAGAAGCTCGATGATCCGCGGCTTGGTCAGCGCCACGAACGCCTTGACACGGGCCCCGAACGGCCGGTGACTCGGGCTCTGGTTCGTCCCGATAACCCCCGCAGGACGGGATTCAACGGCCGTCACGCACACCCCTGACAGAGACATCCCAGCAAGCCTCCCCGTGTGAAGTGGCGGTAAAGGCTCGCGCGTACCACGCCACTTTAGACGTTGCCCATACCTCGGCCTTCGCGGGGGTGGGCTCGTGTTGGCGAGGGCGCTCCTACGTGCGTTCGGAGAGTCGATTGAGCAGTCAGATGAGCGGCTCCGTATTCACTTGCCGAATGCGGTTTCGCCCAGTCGACAGGCGGATCCACGAGAGTCCCGGCAGTCTGGTTTCCATCGGAAAAACGCACGTACTTACGGGGGTAGGCTCGGCCATGGCCGGCCGACTCACGGACGCGCCGGCAGCCGGTGCTCGTGCACCGGCAACCGACATGTGGAGAGGAGCCCTGACTCAGGGTGAGCACCAAGCCGACCACCACAGACCTCGAGTGGACCGAACTGGACCAGCGGGCCGTGGACACCGCCCGCGTCCTGGCCGCCGATGCCGTACAGAAGGTTGGCAACGGCCATCCGGGTACGGCGATGAGCCTGGCGCCCGCCGCCTACACCCTCTTCCAGAAGGTGATGCGGCACGACCCCGCCGACGCGAACTGGGTCGGGCGCGACCGTTTCGTGCTGTCCGCGGGGCACTCGTCCCTGACCCTCTACACCCAGCTGTACCTGGCCGGCTTCGGCCTTCAGCTGGCGGACCTGGAGTCCTTCCGCACCTGGGGCTCCAAGACCCCCGGCCACCCGGAGTACGGCCACACCACGGGCGTGGAGACCACGACCGGCCCGCTGGGCCAGGGTGTCGCCAACGCGGTGGGCATGGCGATGGCCGCCCGCTACGAGCGCGGCCTGTTCGACCCGGAGGCCGCCGAGGGCACCTCCCCGTTCGACCACTTCGTCTACTGCATCGCCGGTGACGGCTGCCTCCAGGAGGGCATCTCCGCCGAGGCGTCCTCGATGGCCGGTCACCAGAAGCTCGGCAACCTGGTGCTCCTGTGGGACGACAACCACATCTCCATCGAGGGCGACACCGAGACCGCCGTCTCCGAGGACACCTGCAAGCGGTACGAGGCGTACGGCTGGCACGTCCAGCGGGTCGCGCCGAAGCCGGACGGCGACCTGGACCCGAACGCGATCTACGACGCGATCGAGGCGGCCAAGAAGGTCACCGACCGCCCCTCCTTCATCGCCATGCGCTCGATCATCGCCTGGCCCGCCCCGCACGCGCAGAACACCGAGGCCGCGCACGGCTCGGCGCTCGGCGACGACGAGGTCGCGGCGACCAAGCGGGTGCTGGGCTTCGATGCGGAGAAGTCCTTCGAGGTCTCCGACGAGGTCATCGGGCACACCCGCAAGGCGCTGGAGAAGGGCCAGGCGGCCCGCGCGGTGTGGGAGAAGTCCTTCCAGCAGTGGCGGGACAACAACCCGGAGCGCGCCGCCGAGTACGACCGCGTCGCCCAGGGCGAGCTGCCGAAGGGCTGGGAGGAGAAGATCCCGGTCTTCGAGGCGGGCAAGAGCCTCGCGACCCGCGCCGCGTCCGGCAAGGTGCTCCAGGCGCTCGGCGCCGTCGTCCCGGAGCTGTGGGGCGGCTCGGCCGACCTCGCGGGCTCGAACAACACGACGATCGACAAGACGTCGTCCTTCCTCCCGGCGGGCAACCCGCTGCCGGAGGCCGACCCGTACGGCCGCACCATCCACTTCGGCATCCGCGAGCACGCGATGGCCGCGGAGATGAACGGCATCACGCTGCACGGCAACACCCGCGTCTACGGCGGAACGTTCCTGGTCTTCTCCGACTACATGCGCAACGCGGTCCGCCTGTCCGCGCTGATGCACCTTCCGGTGACGTACGTGTGGACGCACGACTCCATCGGTCTGGGCGAGGACGGCCCGACCCACCAGCCGGTCGAGCACCTGGCCTCGCTGCGCGCCATCCCGGGTCTGAACGTGGTCCGCCCGGCCGACGCCAACGAGACGGCGATCGCCTGGCGCGAGATCCAGCGCCGCTGGACGAAGGAGTTCGGCAAGGGCCAGCCGCACGGTCTGGCGCTGACCCGCCAGGGCGTGCCGACGTACGAGCCCAACGAGGACGCGGCCAAGGGCGGCTACGTGCTGTTCGAGGCCGAAGGGCCCGAAGGGCAGAGCGCCGACGCGCAGGTCGTCCTGATCGCGACCGGTTCCGAGGTGCACGTCGCCGTCGGGGCGCGCGAGCAGCTCCAGGCCGACGGTGTACCGACCCGTGTGGTGTCCATGCCGTCCGTGGAGTGGTTCGAGCAGCAGGACCAGGGGTACCGGGACAGCGTCCTGCCCCCGTCCGTGAAGGCCCGGGTCGCGGTCGAGGCCGGGATCGGCCTGACCTGGCACAAGTACGTGGGAGACGCCGGCCGCATCGTCTCCCTGGAGCACTTCGGTGCTTCGGCGGACGCCAAGGTGCTCTTCAAGGAGTTCGGCTTCACCGCCGAGAACGTGGCCTCCGCCGCGCGGGAATCCCTCGCCGCGGCCCAGCGCTGACGCTCGTATACGACACGTAGGAGATGCAATTTCCATGACAGACGCACTCAAGCGCCTCTCCGATGAAGGCGTCGCGATCTGGCTGGACGACCTGTCGCGCAAGCGGATCACGTCCGGCAACCTCGCCGAGCTGATCGACCAGCAGCACGTCGTGGGCGTCACCACCAACCCGTCGATCTTCCAGAAGGCGATCTCGCAGGGCGACGGCTACGACCAGCAGCTCGCCGACCTCGCGGTGCGCGGGGTCACGGTCGAAGAGGCCATCCGCATGATCACCACGGCGGACGTCCGCGACGCCGCCGACATCCTGCGCCCGGTCCACGACAACACCGGCGGCAAGGACGGCCGGGTCTCCATCGAGGTGGACCCGCGTCTGGCGCACAACACCCACGCCACGGTGGCCGAGGCCAAGCAGCTGGCGTGGCTGGTGGACCGGCCGAACACCTTCATCAAGATCCCGGCGACCGAGGCGGGCCTGCCGGCCATCGCCGAGACCATCGGCCTGGGCATCAGCGTCAACGTCACGCTGATCTTCTCCCTGGAGCGCTACCGCAAGGTCATGGACGCCTTCCTGACCGGCCTGGAGAAGGCCAAGGAGCGCGGCCTGGACCTCTCCCAGATCCACTCGGTGGCGTCCTTCTTCGTGTCCCGCGTGGACACCGAGATCGACAAGCGGATCGACGCGCTCGGCACCGACGAGGCCAAGGCGCAGCGCGGCAAGGCCGCCGTCGCCAACGCGCGCCTGGCCTACCAGGCGTACGAGGAGGTCTTCGGCACCGACCGCTGGGCCGCCCTGGAGAAGGCCGGCGCCAACAAGCAGCGTCCGCTGTGGGCGTCGACCGGCGTGAAGGACAAGGCGTACAGCGACACCATGTACGTCACCGACCTGGTCGCGCCGAACACGGTCAACACCATGCCGGAGGCGACCCTGTTCGCCACCGAGGACCACGGCGAGATCACCGGCGACGCCGTCGCCGGGTCGTACGAGCAGGCCCGCGCGGACCTCGACGCGATCGAGAAGCTCGGGATCTCCTACGACGAGGTGGTCCAGCTCCTGGAGGACGAGGGCGTCGAGAAGTTCGAGGCGTCCTGGAACGACCTGCTGAAGTCCACGGAGGCGGAGCTCAAGCGCCTCGCTCCCTCGAAGGGCTGAGAATTGTCAAGCAGCAACCCGCTGCGTGACCCCGCAGACCGACGGCTCCCGCGCATCGCGGGGCCGTCGGGTCTGGTCATCTTCGGCGTCACCGGCGATCTGTCCCGCAAGAAGCTCATGCCCGCCGTGTACGACCTCGCCAACCGGGGTCTGCTGCCGCCGGGCTTCTCGCTCGTCGGGTTCGCCCGTCGCGACTGGGAGCACGAGGACTTCGCCCAGGTCGTGCACGACGCCGTCAAGGAACACTCCCGCACCCCGTTCCGCGAGGAGGTCTGGCAGCAGCTCATCCAGGGGATGCGCTTCGTCCAGGGCACCTTCGACGACGACGACGCCTTCGAGCGGCTGCGCGGCACCATCGAGGAGCTGGACAAGGCACAGGGCACGGGCGGCAACTTCGCCTTCTACCTCTCCGTGCCGCCGAAGTCCTTCCCGGTGGTCATCCAGCAGCTGAAGAAGCACGGGCTGGCCGACCAGTCGAGCGGCTCCTGGCGGCGGGCGGTGATCGAGAAGCCCTTCGGCCACGACCTGAAGTCGGCCGAGGAGCTCAACGCGATCGTCCACGAGGTCTTCGGCTCCGACCAGGTCTTCCGCATCGACCACTACCTGGGCAAGGAGACCGTCCAGAACATCCTGGCGCTGCGCTTCGCCAACACGATGTTCGAGCCGATCTGGAACCGGTCCTACGTCGACCACATCCAGATCACCATGGCCGAGGACATCGGCATCGGCGGCCGCGCCGGCTACTACGACGGCATCGGCGCCGCCCGCGACGTCATCCAGAACCACCTCCTCCAGCTGCTCGCGCTGACCGCGATGGAGGAGCCCGCCTCCTTCGACGCGGACGCGCTGGCGGCGGAGAAGACCAAGGTGCTCGGCGCGGTCCGCCTCCCCAAGGACCTGGGCCGGGACACCGTTCGCGGCCAGTACGCGGCCGGGTGGCAGGGCGGCGCCAAGGCCGTCGGCTACCTCGAAGAGGACGGCATCGACCCCAAGTCGAAGACCGACACCTACGCCGCGATCAAGGTGGGCATCGACAACCGCCGCTGGGCGGGCGTCCCCTTCTACCTGCGCACCGGCAAGCGGCTCGGCCGCCGGGTCACGGAGATCGCGGTCGTCTTCCAGCGGGCCCCGCACTCCCCCTTCGACACGACGGCCACCGAGGAACTCGGCTCGAACGCGATCGTCGTCCGCGTCCAGCCCGACGAGGGCGTCACCGTCCGCTTCGGCTCCAAGGTGCCGGGCACGTCGATGGAGATCCGGGACGTGTCGATGGACTTCGCCTACGGCGAGTCCTTCACCGAGTCCAGCCCCGAGGCGTACGAGCGCCTGATCCTCGACGTCCTCCTGGGCGACGCCAACCTCTTCCCGCGCACCGAGGAGGTCGAGCTGTCCTGGAAGATCCTCGACCCGATCGAGGAGTACTGGGACGAGCACGGCACCCCGGCCCAGTACCCGGCCGGCACCTGGGGGCCCGTCGAGGCGGACGACATGCTGGAACGAGACGGACGGAGCTGGCGCCGGCCATGAAGACCGACCTCACGGACACCACGGCCAGCAAGATCAACAAAGCGCTGGTGCTCGGCCGCCGGGCGATCGGCACCCCGGCCATCGGCATGGTGCTCACCCTGGTCATCGTCACCGACGAGGAGAACGCCTACGACGCGCTGAAGGCCGCGAGCGACGCCGCGCACGAGCACCCCTCGCGCACGCTGGTCGTCATCAAGCGAGTCTCGCGCTCGCCCCGGGACCGCACCCGGTCCCGGCTGGACGCCGAGGTGCGCCTCGGCGCCGACGCGGGCACCGGCGAGACGATCGTGCTGCGGCTGTACGGCGACGTCGTCGACCACGCCCAGTCGGTGGTCCTGCCGCTGCTGCTGCCGGACGCGCCGGTCGTGGTCTGGTGGCCGGTGAACGCGCCGCTGGACCCGGCGAAGGACCCGCTGGGCGCCCTGGCCCAGCGCCGGGTCACCGACACCTACGCCTGCGAGGAGCCGATACGGGAGCTGGCGGCCCGCGCCGACGCCTACGCGCCGGGCGACACCGACCTGTCGTGGACCCGCATCACGCCGTGGCGTTCGATGCTGGCCGCGGCCCTCGACCAGGTCGACTGCAAGGTGCAGTCGGTCGAGGTGGAGGGCGAGGAGTACAACCCGAGCTGCGAGCTGCTCGGAATGTGGCTCGCCGACCGGCTGGACGTACCGGTGAAGCGCACGGTGTCGAGCGGCCCGGGGCTCACCGCGGTCCGCCTGGACACCGACTGCGGTCCGGTCGTCCTGGACCGGGCCGACGGCTCGCTGGCGAACCTCTCCATCCAGGGCCAGCCGGCCCGCGCAGTCGCGCTCAAGCGCCGCGAGACGGCCGAGCTGATCGCGGAGGAGCTGCGCCGCCTGGACCCGGACGACACGTACGCCTCGGCGCTGCGGTACGGGGTGGACCGGCTGAACGAGTCGGCCAAAGGAGACCGGGCCGGCGAAGGAGACGCCCTCGCGGTCGCCGCTCCCGTCGGCACGGTCGCGAAGGCTCCCGCGAAGGACGCGGCGCGGGAGAAGACACCGGTGAGAAAGGCGGCGGCGAAATGAGCGACACCCCGCAGCTTGTCGTGCACCGCGACAAGGAGCTGATGGCCGAGGCCGCGGCGGCCCGCCTGATCACGAAGATCGTGGACGCACAGGCCTCCCGTGGCAGCGCGTCCGTGGTCCTCACCGGCGGCCGCAACGGCAACGGCCTGCTCGCGGCGCTGGCCGGCTCCCCGGCCCGGGACGCGATCGACTGGAGCCGCCTCGACCTGTGGTGGGGCGACGAGCGCTTCCTGCCGGAGGGCGACCCGGAGCGCAACGTCACCCAGGCGCACCAGGCGCTCCTCGACGCGGTGCCGCTGGACCCGAAGCGGGTGCACGCGATGGCGGCCTCCGACGGCCCCTACGGCTCCGACGTGGAGGCGGCAGCGGCGGCCTACGCGCAGGAACTGGCCACGGCCTCCGTCCCCGAGAACCACGCCGCGGTCCCGTCCTTCGACGTCCTGCTCCTCGGCGTCGGCCCGGACACCCACGTGGCGTCGCTCTTCCCGGAGCACCCGGGAGTCCGGGAGACGGAGCGCACGGTGATCGGCGTCCACGGCTCCCCCAAGCCGCCGCCCATCCGCATCTCCCTGACCCTCCCCGCGATCCGCGCCGCCCGTGAGGTCTGGCTGCTCGCGGCGGGCGAGGACAAGGCGAACGCGGTCGCGATGGCCCTCTCGGGCACGGGCGAGATCCAGGCCCCGGCCGCAGGCGCCCGGGGCCGCGCCCGCACCCTGTGGCTCCTGGACTCGGCAGCGGCGTCCCAGCTGCCGAGGTCGCTGTACCCACCGGCGTCGGCGTAGTCAGCTCTCCCAACGCCCCCGGCCGTGTGCCCTTGCCCGCACGGCCGGGGGCGTTGCCCGCCCAGGTGGAGAATGCCTGGACGAGGTTCCTGCGACGGGCGCTGAGCGCCCTGGGTGCCGAGTTCCCGGTACGAGTTGGTCTCCGCCGGGGGCACGCGCCAATAGCTCTCGCTCACCGCCTTGTACTGGCGGTGCGAGGGATTCAGCCCCGTGTGCTTCAGCGCCCACGTCTCCACCGGCTCACGGTCGTTGTCCGATGCCGGTGCTTCCTGGCCGCAGTCCATGCACACCGCGGAATGGATGGCCTGCGGTGCGCCCTCCCCGAGTTCCGGGCCGAGCGTCCATTCCGCAACTTTGATGACCGCGCGTGTCACCGCGCCCCCTCGGTCGACCGGTCGGCTGCACTGCCGGTGCAGCGGGGGCAGATGCAGGGCGGGTACTGGCCTGTGAGTTCCGGCGCTGCCGCAGGCCTGACCTTGTGCTTGCCGCGCACCCAAGTACGTGTGCCGGTCTGCGGATTGATCCGGTAGACCTTGATCGCCATCGCCATGACGCGCCCTCACCGCTGTGTGCGAGGCGGTACGTGCCCCACGGTTCCCGGCCCTCTTCGCAGCCGTCCGCGGCCCTGGTCACCCGCTTGCACGCCTCGCACTTGCGGGCGTGCTCGAACCACAGGCGGTAGGTGCGCTGCGTCTCGCCTTCCGGGGCGCTCATCCCGTGCCGGCCTGGGCGCAGGTGCAGACGCTTGCCTCCTGGCGGGTGTACGGCTGGGCGGGGTGCGCGTGTCCGCCCAGTTGGCAGGGGGCAGCAGCCGTGGCGGGGTGTACGGCGCCGGTTCCGCGGTGGGCGGGGCCTGTACGGGCGCCGCCGAACGCGTGGCAGAGGAGGGCCTGCCTGCCCTGTCCGACCCGAACAGCGCCCCTCTCAGCCATTCGAGGGCCTGTGTTACACATTCCACTGTCGACGCTCCTTGTCAGCGGTGGCAATCCCCCGGGCCGTTAGTGCGGTCGGAGGGGTCCCTACGTCTGACCACTCAACCGATTTGGCGACTGCCTACGGGAGTTGACCAGCGTTGACTTGACTGAACAGTCAACGGTCAACACCTTCCGGAGCAGGTACGGCGACTTCCGAGAGCATGTCCGGGCGACCCCTCGAAGAACGGCGTATGAGCATGCGAGGCGCTGCTCACGCCCTCAATTACGACGTTGGCTATCTGAGTCGCGCCTTCAACGGAAAGCAGTCACCATCTCTGCAATTGGCCGAAGGGCTGGACGCACTACTAGAAATGCCGCAACGTCTTGTCGCCCTCGACAATGAGAGCAACGGCTTACCCATCGCGGACGTAGCCGCGCATCAACAGTGGGAACTGAAACGGGATGGCACGGACGGGCTGACAGTCAGCACGTTGGCGACCTCATTGCGGGACGAGGGACGTACAGCGGCCCCCACGCGCCGCTGACATGATGCGGCCTCATTTCTCCCGCCACCAGGCTCGGGACCCTGCAATGTTCGAGGTTCACAGCAAGTCCGGTGCGCGGGACTCTTTTCCCAAAGGCACCGAAAGAAGGGGATTCCCATGCGTACGTGGGTCAAGTCCACAGTCGTGGCAACCAGCGCCGCCGTCACCGCGGGGCTCATGGCTGCGACACCGGCCACCGCGGCCGGCACATGCGCGGGCGGATTCGACAAGAACCTCAGAGGGGTCGGAAGGGTCACCTACTCGATCTGCACCAAGACGGGTGACAGCGGGCAGCCCCTCCGGAAGGTCCAGGGAAGGCTGTACGACACGCGATCCGACAGTGCCAGTATCAAACTCACAGTCACCCTGCACTACCGGCCCAACCAGACCGGAGAGTGGTCCTGGAGGCAGGGCGACAGCGCCGGCTCGAAGGGCTTCGAAACCTCGTGGAGGGTGGCGAACGACCAGATCATCAGCCTCGAGAAAGTATAGACACCGTTACACCCGAACCGACTGGGGTGCGTTAGGCGTTCAGGTAAGCAGAAGGTGTCTCTGGACAGCGCGGTCCTGCTGGTGGATATCGTCCGCAAGGCCGACCGGGCGATATCCACAACCCTGACTACCGGCTGATCGACACCCTGAGCCTCTCACCGAAAACCAAGTGGGCCGTCGGCACCGTCGGCGGCCCATCAAGAGGGATCGAGGCAACCCCTCACTTCACGGACCCCGCCATGACCCCCTGCACAAAATGCCGCTGGAATGCGAAGAACACCACCACCGGCACCACCAGCGACAGGAACGCCCCCGGCGCCAGCACGTCGATGTTGCTGCCGAACTGGCGGATCTGCGACTGGAGTTCCACCGTCAGCGGCTGCGACGAGCTGTCCGCGAAGAGCAGCGCGACCAGCATGTCGTTCCACACCCACAGGAACTGGAAGATGGCGAGGCTGGCGATGGCCGGCTTGCCGACCGGCAGCACCAGTCGCGTGAAGATCCGCCACTCGTTGCCGCCGTCCATGCGCGCGGCCTCCAGCATCTCCTTGGGCATCTCGGCGAAGTAGTTCCGCAGGAGGAACACCGCGAAGGGCAGGCCGTACGCCACGTGGAAGAGCACGACGCCCGGGATGGTGCCGAACAGGCCCAGTTGCCCGAAGAGTTTGGCGACCGGCAGCAGCCCGATCTGCACGGGCACCACCAGCAGCGCGACGACGACCAGGAAGACCGTCTCGCGCCCCGGGAAGTCCAGCCAGGCGAAGGCGTACCCGGCGAGCGCACCGACGGCCACGACGAGCACGGTCGTCGGTACGGAGATCAGCACCGTGTTCCAGAAGGCCTGGGTGATGCCGGAGTTGCCGAGCAGCGCCGAGTAGTTGTCGAGGGAGAGCTGCCCCGGGCTTGCCAGGGCCGTCCACCAGCCGCCCTTCGCCGTGTCCTCGGAGGACCGCAGCGAGGACAGGAACAGCCCGGCCAGCGGGGTCATCCACACCAGCCCGACGAGCACGAGGAAGGCCTGGACGATCCCGTTGCCCAGATACCGCCGGACGGCGTTCATCGCTGACTCCTCATCGCTGACTCCTCTTGAAGCGGCGGACGTTGAAGACCATGGCCGGGACGACGAGCAGCAGGAGCAGTACGCCGAGCGCGCTGCCGAGTCCCTGGTTGTTTCCGCCGCCGAACGACACCAGCCACATCTGCGTCGCGAGCACCGTCGCGTCCTCCTGCACGGGTCCGGGCGCGATGATGTAGACGAGGTCGAAGACCTTCATCACGTTGATCACGAGGGTGATGAAGACGACCGTGAGCACCGGTGCCAGCAGCGGCACGGTGATCCGCCGGAAGATCTGCCACTCGCTGGCGCCGTCCATCCGGGCCGCCTCCAGCGCGTCGCGTGGCAGCGAGGAGAGCCCGGCGCCGATCAGCACCATCGCGAACCCGGTCCAGATCCACAGGTACGCCCCGATGATGGCGGGGGTGACGAGGGCGGGTCCGAGCCAGGAGACGCCCTCGTAGGGCGGGGCGAAGTTCGATGCGGGGAGCTGCACGGTGTAGGTGCCCCGGTCCAGCCCTTCGAAGCGGAAGGAGCCGTCGGCGGCGGTGGTCGTGGTCGCGACCGTACGGCCGTCGCGCACCGCCTCGACCGTCAGCTCGGGCAGCCCGCTCTCCCGCCGGTCGACCCGTCCCTGTTCCCCTCCCCCGCCGGGTGTGAAGTCCAGGTAGACGACCCCGCGCACCTCACCGGCGGCGGCCTCGCGCCCCGCCGCCCCGTACGCGGACTCCGCGCCGGACGGCAGGTCGTCGGGCCCCACGCCGACCAGGCCGAGGGCCACCGTGTCGCCGGGTGACACGCCCGCACCGGTCCGGTACGAGCCGTCGGCCCCCTTGACCAGACCGCCCTCCTGGCCCTCACGCGCCCGGGCGCCCGGGTAGCTCGCCGTACCGGCGAAGGCGTCGTGCACGCCGGTCACGGCGGCGTTGAGGACGCCCTTGTCCGGGTCGTGGTCGTAGGCGAGCCGGAAGACGATGCCGGCGGCGAGGAAGGAGACCGCCATCGGCATGAAGAGGAGCAGCTTGAAGGCGGTGGCCCAGCGGACCTTCTCCACCAGGACGGCGAGGATCAGGCCGAGGCCGGTGAGCAGGGTGGGCGCGACGACGACCCAGATCGCCGTGTTGCGGACGGCCTTGAGGGTGGCCGGGTCGCGGAACATCTCGGTGTAGTTCTCGCCGCCCACGAAGCGCGTGCCGGAGGCGTCGAAGAAGCTGCGGCCGACGGAGAACAGCACGGGGTAGACGACGAGGGCGCCCAGCAGGAGCAGCGCGGGCAGGACGAAGAGCAGGGCGACGGCCGCCCGGCGCCGCCGGGGGCGCCGCAGGGGCACCGGGCCGGGAGCGGCGGGCGGGCTCGCCTCTTTCACCAGGGTGGAGGTCATGACCGGTCGGCCCTCAGCCCTTGTACGCCTTGGCCGCCGCGGCTTCCAGCTCGGCCGCGGTCGCCTTCGGGTCGGAGGGGTCGCGCAGGAAGTCCTGGAGGATCTTCCACTCGCCGGTGCTCTTGGTGCCGCCGAAGGCCGCCGGTGCCTGGTCGGACATGTCGAAGCGGACCGAGTTCCCGGCGCCGACGAGGGACTCGGCGGTGGCCCGGGTGACGTCGTCGCCGTAGGAGGCGGGGTCGAGGTTCTTGTTCGGGGAGAGGAAGCCGCCCGCCTCGGCCCACACGGCCGCGGCCTCCGGCGTCGCGAGGTACTCCAGGAGCGCCATGCCGGCCTCGGAGTTCTTGCCGTCCTTGAGGACGACGGCCGCGTCGCCGCCGCTGACCACGGGCGCCTCGCCGCCGTCGACCGCGGGGAACGGGAAGAAGTTCGCGTCCTTGCCGATCTCCTTGCCGAACTGGTCCTTGGCGACCCCGGCGACGAAGTCCCCCTCGTAGACCATGCCGGCCTCGGGCTTCGGGCCGAACACCTTCTCCACCGAGCCCGGGAAGTCGGTGTTCAGGGCGCCCTTCTGGCCGCCCTCGATGAGCTGCTTGTCCTTGAAGAGCTTGCCGAGGGTGGTGAGCGCCTCGACCACGCTGGCGTCGGTCCACTTCAGTTCGTGGGCGGCCAGGGCGTCGTACTTCTCGGGTCCGGCCTGGGAGAGGTAGACGTTCTCGAACCAGTCGGTCAGCGTCCAACCGTCCTGCCCGGCTACCGAGAAGGCGGCGAGCCCGGAGTCGGAGACGGTCTGCCCGGCCTTCAGCATCTCGTCGTACGTCTTCGGCGGCTCGACCCCGGCCTGGGCGAGGGCGTCGGGGCTGTACCAGACGGTCGACTTGTGGGCGGCCTTGAAGTAGAGGCCGTAGAGGGTGCCGTCGACGGTCCCGTACGTCTGCCAGACGTCCGCGAAGTTGGTGCCGACGGACTTCTGGGCCGTCTTGGACAGCGGCTTCAGCCAGCCGTTGCCGGCGAACTGCCCCAGCACGCCGACCTGCGGGACCATCACGACGTCGGGGGCGTTGCCGCCCTCGATCTTGCTGCCGACGACGGTGGAGACGTTGTCGCCGGTGGAGACGAAGGAGGTCTTGGCGCCGGTCTTCTCGGTGAAGGCGTCCAGCACCTTCTGGAAGTTCTCCTGCTCGGTGCCGGACCAGACACCGGCCACGGTGACCGACTGCCCGCTGAGCGCCTTGTCACCGCCGCCCGCGGTGACGGGTCCGGAGCCGCCGCAGGCGGTGGCGCCGAGGGCCAGGACGAGGGCGGTGCAGCCGGTGAGCAGGGTGGTACGTCGTCGCATCATCGTTGATGTCCCTTCGAAGGGTCGGGCGAGAAAAGGTCAGAGGCGGGGTCAGAGGTCGGCGATCCACCAGGCGGCGGTGGAGCCGGGCAGGACGCCGGGCGGGCAGGGACCGTCGCTGGTCAGCAGCGGGGCGCCGGGGACCGGTGCGGGCGTGGGGGCGGTGCCGAAGTTGACGGCGCAGACCAGTCCGTCGCCGCGGACGAAGGCGAGCACGCCGGGCGGGGTGTCCAGCCAGCGCAGGGTGCCCTCGCCCAGCTGGGGCAGTCCGGAGCGGAGTTGCAGGCCGTCGCGGTACAGGTGCCAGAAGGAGCGGGTGTCGGCGAGGGCGCGGTCGGTGGCGTACTCGGCGAAGTACTCGGGCTGCGGCAGCCAGGGCTTGGCGCTCCCGTCGCCCGCGGTGAAGCCGAACGGGGACGCCTGGCCCGACCAGGGCAGCGGCACCCGGCAGCCGTCGCGGACCCGGGCGCGGCTGCCGGTGCGGCGGAAGATCGGGTCGGTGAGCACGTCGTCGGGCAGGTCGACGACCTCGGGCAGGCCCAGTTCCTCGCCCTGGTAGATGTAGGCGGCTCCGGGCAGCGCGAGCATCAGGAGGGCGGCGGCACGGGCACGGGCCGTCCCCAGGCCGCTGCCGTCGGTGGCGGGTTCGCCGTAGCGGGTGACGGTGCGGACCTGGTCGTGGTTGTTGAGGACCCAGGTGACCGTGGAGCCGGTGCCGGCGATGTCCTGCATGGCCTCGGAGATGACCTTGCGGAAGGCGTCGGGGTCCCAGGGGGCGCCGAGGAGGTCGAAGAAGAAGGCCTGGTGGAGTTCGTCGGGGCGGACATAGCGGGCGTGTTCGCGGGCGCTGGGGACCGACACCTCGCCGACGAGGAGGCGTTCGCGGCCGTCGCGGGCGGTGTACTCCTCGCAGACCGCGCGCCAGTGCCGCCACACGTCGTGCACCTCGGGCTGGTTCCAGGCCAGCGGGTTGACCGAGTCGCGGGTGCGGGCGTCGGCCTCCGGGTCCGGGGAGTCGGGCAGCTCCGGGTGCTTGTAGAGGCCGGCGGCGACGTCGATGCGGAAGCCGTCGACGCCCCGGTCCAGCCAGAAGCGGAGTATCCGGTCGAACTCGGCGGCGACCTCGGGGGTGCGCCAGTTCCAGTCCGGCTGCTCGGGCGTGAACATGTGCAGGTACCACTGGCCGGGGCGGCCGCCGGGCTCCGTCACGCGGGTCCAGGCGGGGCCGCCGAACATGGCGTGCCAGTTGTTGGGCGGCTCGTCCCCGTCCGGTCCGCTGCCGTCGGCGAAGTGGAAGCGGGCGCGGGCCGGGCTGCCGGGCGGGGACGCCAGCGCCTCGCGGAACCACGGGTGCTCGCTGGAGCAGTGGTTGGGGACGATGTCCAGCAGGACCCGGATGCCCAGGCGCCGGGCTGCGGCGACCAGCGCGTCGAACTCGTCGAGGTCGCCGAAGAGCGGGTCGACGCCCCGGTAGTCGGCGACGTCGTAACCGTGGTCGTGCTGGGGCGACGGGTAGAAGGGGCTCAGCCAGATCCCGTCGACGCCGAGTTTGCGCAGGTAGGGCAGTCCGGCTCGGACACCGGCGAGATCGCCGACGCCGTCGCCGGTGCTGTCGAGGAAGCTGCGGACGTAGACCTGGTAGATCACCGCGTCACGCCACCAGTGGTGCCTGTTCACCCCGGAACCTGTCTGCAGAGGAGGGCCGCTGTTATGCATGCATGTTAGGTAGCGGTGCCGCGAGGGTGTCAATGAAAGGAACGGAGGCTACTGGACAGTTGGGTCTTTATATGCCGACTTTTCGGCATGCGACAGACGCAGATGAGACGTCGGCGTTACCTAACGCGTAACTAGGAGATCGCGGCCAGCTCGCGCGCCAGCCGCCGCACCGCGGCCTCGGGCGTCTGCCGCCCGGTCAGCGCGTCGTGCACGACGGCCTGCACGGCGAGGCTGACCTGGTCGTAGCGCGGGCTCTTGGGCCGCGGGGCGGCGGCGAGCACGCTCTCGCGCAGGGTCGGCAGGTAGGGGAACGCCTCGATCAGCGCGGGGTCCTCGTACAGGTCGGCCCGTACCGGCGGCAGCGCGCCGCGGGTGAGGACCTGGCGCTGGACGCGCTCGCCGGTGAGGTACGCGATGAGGCGCGCGGCCGAGTCGGGGTGCCGGGCGTGGGCGCCAACGGCCAGGTTGGAGCCGCCGAGGACGCTGGTGCCGGGGCCGCCCGGGCCGGGCAGCGGTACGGCGCCGACCTTCCCGGCGACCGCGGAGTCCGGGGCGGAGGCGCTGACGTAGGCGTAGGGCCAGTTGCGCAGGAAGAGCAGGCGGCCGTCCTGGAAGGCCTGCTTGGACTCCTCCTCCTTGTAGGTCAGCGCCGCCTTCGGTATCCAGCCCTCGCGCACCCCGCGCGCCAGGAAACCGATGCCCTCGCGGGCCGCCGCCGAGTCCACGGTGACGCGTTCGCCCTCGTCGCCGAGGATGCTGCCCCCGGCCGAGTAGACGGACTCGGCGGCGTTCACGGTCAGGCCCTCGTAGGGCAGGAACTGGCCCGCGTAGCCGTCCAGTCCGTGCTTCGGGGCGATGGTCTCGGCGTACCGCTCCAGCTCCGCCCAGGTGCGCGGCGGCGGGACGCCCTCGGCGGCGAGGACGTCCTTGCGGTACAGGAGCAGACCGGCGTTGGTGACGTACGGGACGGCGTAGAGCCTGCCGTCGTAGGTCGCCGTGTCGACGACGGGCGGCAGGAAGGAGCCGAGCGGGAAGCGGTCGCGGGGCAGCGGGCGTATCCAGTCGGCGGCGGCGAACTCGGAGGTCCAGTTGACGTCGATGTTGAGGACGTCGAAGCGGTGCCGGCCGCCGTCGCGCAGGTCGGTGGCCATCTGCGCGCGGGTCTCGTCGGCGGAGTCGGGCAGTTCGACGAGGGTGACGCGTTCGCCGGGGTGAGCGCGGTTCCAGCCTTCGAGGAGCGGGCCGAGGTAGCCGGTGAGGTCCCCGGCGGTGGCCAGGGTGAGCGGGCCCCGGCCGCTCCCGGTGCCCTCGTCGGCGCGGGCGCCGGAGGCGACGTAACCGGTCAGGAGCACGACCAGGACGAGCAGGCCCCTACCGGCGGCGTGGATCCACCGCATAGGTTCCTCCCTGTACGCCCTCGTACACCGGTCAGGGGCCATGTATACCTGTTAGGTATGCGCGATACTAGGGCCTGGAGCACATGACCAGAAGGGAGGGACCGCTGAGTGCGCCTGCACCTCCTGGCTCTCCTGGCCCGCGGTCCGGCCCACGGCTACGAGCTGAAGCAGGACCTTGAGCAACTGCTGGGCTCCGCGTACCCTCAGCCGAACGTCGGCCAGATCTACGTCACCCTCGGCCGTCTCGAGAAGACGGGACTGATCGAGGGCGAGGACATCGAGCAGTCGAGCCGGCCCAACAAGAAGGTCTACCACCTCACCGACGCCGGGCGCGACGAGCTGCGGGCCTGGTACGAGGAGACGGCGGACGAGCCGCGGGTGCGGGACGAGTTCTTCATGAAGCTCGCCCTGGCTCCGCAGACCGGGCTCGCCGACCAGATCGCCCTGATCAACAAGCAGCGGCGGCAGTACCTGAACACGATGCGGCAGCTGTCGAAGCTGGCCGCCGCCGAAGACCGGGACAACCGCGTCGCCCACCTCCTCATCGAGGGCGCGATGCTGCACCTGCAGGCCGACCTCGACTGGCTGGAGCGGTGCCAGGAAGAGCTGGAGGAGCTGGAGTGAGCGCTGGCGCGAGTGCCGACCCCGCTCCCGTGCTGCGCGCCGAGGGCCTGGTCAAGACGCACCACGGCGAGGGCGCCCCGGCGCACGCCGTGCGCGGGGTGGACCTGACGGTGCGGCGCGGCGAGTTCGTGGCGATCACGGGACCGTCCGGTGCCGGGAAGTCGACGCTGCTGCACCTGCTCGGCGGGCTCCAGCGGCCGGACGCGGGCAGCCTCTGGCTGGACGGCGCGTGCACCGACGCCTACCGCGAGGCCCGCTGGGCCGTGGAGCGCAGGAAGCGGATCGGGATCGTCTTCCAGTTCTTCAACCTGGTCTCGGACCTGTCCGTCGCCGACAACGTGGAGCTGCCCGCCCTGCTCGCCGGGCTGCCGCCGAAGCGGGCGCGCACCGAGCGGGAGGGGCTGCTGGCCGAGCTGGGGCTGACGGGCAAGGAGCGCAGCATGCCCGGTGAGCTGTCCGGCGGTGAGCAGCAGCGGGTGGCGCTGGCGCGGGCGCTGGTCAACCATCCGCCGCTGCTGCTGGCGGACGAGCCCGCGGGCAGCCTGGACAGCAAGGGCACCCGCGAGGTGATGCGGCTGCTGTCCCGCTTCCACCAGCGGGGCCAGACGATCCTGCTGGTCACCCATGACGCACGGCTCGCCAGCGCCGCCGACCGGGTGATCAGCTTCTTCGACGGGCGGATAGCCGACGACGCCGAGCTGGACCCCGCCGCGCCACCGCGCCGCCGTCCCGGGGCGTCCGCCGTCCTGGAACTCAAGGACTGACATGCGGGCATACGACCACCGCGCGCACCGCGCACCGGAGGGCTGAGCCCGTGCGAGCCACGCTGCGCTGGGCCCACTCCGATCTGCGCACGCACCGGGGCGAGGCGCTGTTCCTCGTCCTCGCCACCGCCGGGATCGTCGCGTCGCTGCTGCTGGCCACGGCCCTGTTCGGGTACGCGACCAACCCCTGGCAGCGGGTTTTCGCGCAGGCCCGCGGCGCCCACGTCTGGCTGCACACCGACCGCGCCGCCGACACCGGCGAGCTGGCCGCGCTGGACGGCGTCCAGTCCGTCGCCGGCCCCTACCCCACCGCCTCCACCACCGTCGCCGTGCGCGGCACCCGGGCCTCCGTCGAACTGCGCGGCACCGCCGAGCGGCCCGACGTGGGGCGCCCGCTGCTCACCGCCGGGCACTGGCTCGACGCCGGCGACCCCGACGGGGTGGTCCTGGAGACCCGCCTCGCCCGCGCGCTGCTGGCCCAGCCCGGTGACACCCTCACCCTGCCCGGCACCTCGCGCACCCTCACGGTGCTCGGCATCGCCGACAGCCCCGAACGCCGCTACCGGCCGGGCGAGCAGCCGGGCCTGGTGTGGGCGCCGCCGGCCGCGGTGCCCGACCCGGGCGGCCAGGTCATCGGGCTGCGGCTGACCGATCCCGGGGAGACGGACTACGCCGTGCAGCGGGCGGTGACCGTACTGGGCTCCGGGGCGATCGGGCAGGTCTCCACCTGGGAGCAGGCCCGCGCCGAAGCCCAGGGCGACAACCGGCTGCTCGGTCAGGTCCTCGGCCTGTTCGGGCTGGGCGCGCTGCTCGCCGCGGGGCTGGCGGTGCACGGGGCGATCGGCACCCGGATCCGAGGACATCTGCGGGACATCTCGGTGCTGAAGGCGATCGGCTTCACACCGGGCCAGGTCGTGCGGGTCTTCCTGCTCCAGCACCTCGCCTACGCGCTGCTCGGCGCGGTGGCCGCCGCCGCGACCGTCCAGGTTCTGGGCAGCCGTGTCCCGGGGCGGCTCGGGGACGCGGTCGGCGTCTGGCAGGGGCTGCCCGGGCACACCGTCGCGCTGTTCGTCGTACCGGCGTGCGCGGTGCTGTTCATCGGCGCGACCACCGGCCTCGCGGCCTGGCGGGCGGGCCGGGTGCCGCCGGTCCCGCTGCCGCGTCCGGCGGGGGCGCAGGGCGGCGGGCTGTCCGTGGCGGCTCGCCGGGCGCTGGGGCTGCGGATGTTCCGGGTGCCGGTGGGAGCCCGGCGGCGGGGACGTGGTGTCCGGGGTTCCGACGGAGCGGGTGCACCGGATGCCGGGGCGTCGCCCGGCGTGCGGGAACTGGAGGTACGCGTACCGCCCGCGCTCGTGCTCGGCTGGCACAAGGCGTTCGCCCGCCGCCCGCGCTCGTTCGCCACGGTGGCCCGGCTCACGCTGCCGCTGCTGCTGATCGTGGTGGCGATGAGCGCGTGGACCACCATCGACCGCTTCCACAGCCGGCCCGAGCAGATCGGCCTGCCGGCCGCGCTGACCGTCCGCGCGGACACCGACGCCGGGGAGCGCGGCACACGGGCCCTGCTGGAGCGCGACCCCCAGGTCGCCGCCGCCTACCCGGGTGTCGAGGTCGCCGCCCTGGTGCCGGGCCAGACGGCGACGATCGCCCTGCGCGGTCTCGGCACCCGCGGCGACCCCTACCCGTACGCCCTGGCCGAGGGCCGCCGCGCGCACGGACCGGACGAGGCGGTGGCCGGACAGGGACTCCTGGACCTGCTGGAGGTGAAGGTCGGCGACTGGGTACGGATGACCGTCGGCGACCGGCCGCAGATCCTCCACATCGTGGGCCGCAGCATCGAGCCGGAGAACGCCGGCCGGGTCATCTCCACCTCCCTGGACACCCTCCGGGAGAACGATCCGCGGCTCCGGCCGACCCTCTACCAGCTGCGTCTGGCGGCCGGAGCCGACCCGGACGAGGTCGCCGGGCGGCTCGCGGAGGCCGGGCACGGACGGCTCGACGTGCACGCCGTGGCGAACCCGGCCGACGGGCTGTCCCCGTTGCGCGCGGTGGTCCTCGGCCTGATCGCCGTCCTCGCCCTCGTCGGGCTGATCGAACTGCTCACGGCGATCGGCGGCACCGTCCGGGAGAGCGAACGGGACCTGCTCGCCCTCAAGGCGATCGGGCTCTCCCCGCGCCAGATCACCGGCATCACCGTCACGGCGGCGGGCTGCACCGCCCTGGCGGCCGTACTCCTCGCCGCCGCCCTCGGGCTGCCGCTCGCCCACTGGCTGATCGACGCCCAGGGCGCCTCCAGCGGCATCGGCGCGGGAATCGCCCAGGTCCCCTCTCCCGCTCTCCTGGTGCCGGTGGGAGCGGCTGCCGTGCTCGGTGCGGCGGCGCTGGCCGCGGTGCCGTCGGCGCGGGCGGCCCGGCGGCGCCTCGCCGACACACTGAGCGCGGTGGCCTGACCGGCACCGGCCGGGCCACCGCGCCCCGTGCCGCTCACTGCCGGTCGCGCAGCTCCCGGTAGGCGGCCACCAGCGCCACCGTGGAGGCGTCCAGCCCCGGCACCTCCGCGCCCTCGGTCAGCGTGGGCTCGATCCGCTTGGCGAGCACCTTGCCGAGTTCGACGCCCCACTGGTCGAAGGAGTCGATGTTCCAGATCGCGCCCTGGACGAAGACCTTGTGCTCGTACAGGGCGATGAGCTGTCCCAGTACGGAGGGGGTCAGCTCGGCGGCCAGGACGGTCGTGGTGGGGTGGTTGCCGCGGAAGGTCTTGTGCGGGACCAGCTCCTCGGGCACTCCCTCGGCGCGTACCTCGTCCGGGGTCTTGCCGAAGGCGAGGGCCTGGGTCTGGGCGAAGAAGTTGGCCATCAGCAGGTCGTGCTGGGCCTTGAGTTCGTCGCTCAGCTCGTCCACCGGCCGGGCGAAGCCGATGAAGTCCGCCGGGATCAGCTTGGTGCCCTGGTGGATCAACTGGTAGTAGGCGTGCTGCCCGTTGGTCCCGGGCGTGCCCCACACCACCGGCCCGGTCTGCCACTGCACCGGGTTCCCGTCCCGGTCGACGGACTTGCCGTTGGACTCCATGTCGAGCTGCTGGAGATACGCGGTGAACTTCGACAGGTAGTGCGAGTACGGCAGCACCGCGTGCGACTGCGCACCCAGGAAGCTGCCGTACCAGACGCCCAGTAGCCCCATCAGCAGCGGCACGTTGGACTCGGCGGGGGCGGTGCGGAAGTGTTCGTCGACGAGATGGAAGCCGTCGAGCATCTCCCGGAAGCGGTCCGGGCCGATGGCGATCATCAGGGAGAGCCCGATGGCCGAGTCGAAGGAGTACCGGCCGCCGACCCAGTCCCAGAACTCGAACATGTTGGCCGTGTCGATACCGAAGCCGGAGACCTTCTCGGCGTTGGTCGACAGGGCCACGAAGTGCTTCGCTACCGCGGCGTCGTCACCGAGCGAGGCCAGCAGCCAGGAGCGCGCCGAGGTGGCGTTCGCGATCGTCTCGATGGTGGTGAAGGTCTTGGAGGCGATGATGAACAGCGTCTCGGCCGGGTCCAGGTCCCGGACCGCCTCGTGCAGGTCGGCGCCGTCCACGTTGGACACGAAGCGGAGGGTGAGGGAGCGGTCGGTGAAGGCCCGCAGCGCCTCGTAGGCCATCGCCGGACCGAGGTCGGAGCCGCCGATGCCGATGTTGACGACGTTCTTGATGCGCCTGCCGGTGTGGCCGGTCCACTCGCCGGAGCGGACCCGGTCGGCGAAGCCGGCCATCTTGTCGAGCACGGCGTGCACCTTGGGGACGACGTTCTCGCCGTCGACCTCGATCACCGCGTCCCTGGGGGCGCGCAGCGCGGTGTGCAGCACCGCCCGGTCCTCGGTGATGTTGATGCGCTCACCGCGGAACATCGCGTCGCGCAGCCCGGACACGCCGGTCGCGGCGGCCAGCTCCTGGAGCAGGGCCAGCGTCTCGTCGGTGACCAGGTGCTTCGAGTAGTCGACGTGAAGGTCCCCCACGCGCAGCGTCCAGCCGGTGCCGCGCCCCGGGTCGGCGGCGAACAGCTCGCGCAGCCGCACCTCGCCGAGCTGCTCGCGGTGCTTGACCAGCGCGGCCCATTCGGGCGTCTGGTGGAGCCTGGTACGGCCGTCTGCGTTCATGTCGGACGTCAGCCTTCTTCCTTGGGTGTCCCAGCTGTCCCCTGTACAGCTGTTCCAACCTAAGTGATCAGGAGTGAAGGCGACCGACGGAGACGGAAACCGACGGTGTACGGAGCGGTGTACGGAGCTAGATCTCGCCGCGCAGTTTGGCGAGTGCCTCGGCGAGGATCGCCTCGCCGTCCGCGTCGCTGCGGCGTTCGCGCACGTACGCGAGGTGGGTCTTGTAGGGCTCGGTGCGCGGCGGGTCCGGAGGATTGTCCCGGTCCTGTCCGGCGGGGAAGCCGCAGCGCGGGCAGTCCCAGGTCTCCGGGACCTGGGCGTCGCTCGCGAAGCTCGGCTGAGTCTCGTGTCCGTTGGAGCACCAGAAGGAGATGCGCAGACGCGGCGCGGACTCGCCGCGCTCGGCCTCGCCCATCGGCCCCGCCCCGACCCGGCTTCCCCGGATCGCGTTGCCACTTGCCACGGTCGTAACTCCCTGCGTGATGGTGCCGCGAAGCGAGTCGGCGTTTCGCTTCGCTGCGAGCGCCTCAGTCTACGTAAGGCCCAACGCGCGTCCAGTATTTGGAGTTACAAGCTCCACTGCACAGACGCAAGCCCCATGATAGGCGGCGCGCCGAGGCGCGTACCGGACATGGGGCTTTACGTGCACAAGTGTGTGACGGGGCGACGGGACCCCTCAGTTGTTGGCCTTCATGAGCAGGCCGAGCACCATGATGCACGCGAACCAGCACAGACCGACCACGACGGTGATCCGGTCGAGGTTGCGCTCGGCGACCGAAGAGCCGCCGACGGAGGACTGCATGCCGCCACCGAACATGTCGGAGAGGCCGCCGCCCTTCCCCTTGTGCATCAGCACCAGCAGCATCAGCAGCCCGCTGAAGACGATCAGGGCGATCGAGAACCCCAAAACCACGGCTGGACCAACTTCCTCGGATTCGGATGAACGACGGTGAACGACGGGGGCACGGTGACAGCAGGCCACCATGCCCCCGCAAGGGTACGACGTATCGCCGCTAGCGCATACTCACTGGTCGATCTGCCTCTCGACCGGGCGCCGGCTACTGGTCGCGGAAGCGGACGATCTTGACGAACTCGTCCGAGTCCAGCGAGGCGCCGCCGACCAGGGCGCCGTCGATGTCGGGCTTCGCCATGATCTCGGCGACGTTGCCGGACTTGACGGAGCCGCCGTACTGGATGCGGACCTTGTCGGCCAGCTCCTGGGAGTACAGCTCGGCGAGCTTGCCGCGGATCGCCGCGCAGACCTCCTGGGCGTCGTCGGCGCCGCAGACCTTGCCGGTGCCGATGGCCCACACGGGCTCGTAGGCGATCACGACGGTCTCGGCCTGCTCGGCCGGGAGGTCCTTCAGGCCGCCCTCGACCTGGGCGAGGGTGTGCTCGACGTGGTTGCCCGCCTCGCGGACGTCCAGCTCCTCGCCGACGCACAGGATCGGGGTCAGACCGTGCTTGTAGGCGGCCTTGGCCTTGGCGTTCACGATCTCGTCGGTCTCGGCGTGGTACTGCCGGCGCTCGGAGTGGCCGACGGCCACGTACGCGCACTTCAGCTTGGCCAGCATCGGGCCCGAGATCTCGCCGGTGTAGGCACCGCCGTCGTGCGCGGAGATGTCCTGGGCGCCGTACTTGATCTTGAGCTTGTCCCCGTCGACCAGGGTCTGCACGGAGCGCAGGTCGGTGAAGGGGGCGAGGACGGCGACCTCGACGGCGTCGTAGTCCTTGTCCGCGAGGGCGAAGGCGAGCTTCTGGACGTGGGCGATGGCCTCCAGGTGGTTGAGGTTCATCTTCCAGTTGCCCGCCATCAGCGGCGTGCGGGTGGTCATCGGGGTCAGTCCTCCAGTGCGGCGAGGCCGGGGAGCGTCTTGCCCTCGAGGTATTCGAGGGAGGCGCCGCCGCCGGTCGAGATGTGGCCGAATGCGTTCTCGTCGAAGCCGAGCGTGCGCACGGCCGCGGCGGAGTCGCCGCCGCCGACCACGGTGAAGCCCGGGGCGTCGACGAGGGCCTGGGCGACCGCTTTGGTGCCCTCGGCGTAGTCGGGGTGCTCGAAGACGCCCATGGGACCGTTCCAGAAGACGGTGCCGGCGTCGGCGAGCTTGGACGCGTACAGATTGCCGGACTCGGGGCCGATGTCCAGGCCCATCCGGTCCGCCGGGACGGCGTCCGCGGCGACGGTGGTGGCGTTGGCCGGAGCCTTGGTCTTCAGGTCCGGGAACTCGGGCCCGGCGACGACGTCGACGGGCAGGACCAGCTCGACGCCGTTCTTCTCGGCGCGCTCCATGTACTCCCTGACCGCCGGGATCTGGTCCTCCTGGAGCAGGGAGATGCCGACCTCGTACCCCTTGGCCTTGAGGAAGGTGTACGCCATGCCGCCGCCGATGAGGATCCGGTCGGCCCTGCCGAGCAGTTCGTCGATGACGGCGAGCTTGTCGGAGACCTTGGCGCCGCCGAGGGCGACGACGTAGGGGCGCTTGACCTCGTCGGTGAGCTTCTTGAGGACGCCGACCTCGGTGGCGATGAGGTACCCGGCGTAGTGCGGGAGCCGCTTCGGCAGGTCGAAGACGGAGGCGTGCTTGCGGTGCACGGCGCCGAAGCCGTCGCCGACGTAGACGTCCGCGAGGCCGGCCAGCCGGTCGGCGAAGGCGGCGCGCTCGGCGTCGTCCTTGCTGGTCTCGCCCGCGTTGAAGCGCAGGTTCTCGATGACGGCGACACCGCCGTCGGCGAGGCCGGAGACGGCGGCCTCGGCGGAGGTGCCGACCGTGTCCTCGGCGAAGGCGACGTCGGCGCCGAGCAGTTCACCGAGGCGGGCGGCGGCCGGGGCGAGGGAGAAGGCGGGGTCCGGGGCGCCCTTGGGGCGGCCCAGGTGCGAGGCGACGATCACGCGGGCGCCCGCGTCGGCCAGCGCCTTGACGGTGGGCACTACCGCGCGGATGCGGCCGTCGTCGGTGATGGTGGTGCCGTCCAGCGGGACGTTCAGGTCGGCGCGGACGAAGACGCGCTTGCCCGCGACGCCTTCGGAGAGCAGTTCGTCGATCGTCTTCAAGAGGGCTCCTGGGTTCTCGGATCGCTCGTGATCCTACGAGGGCTGGTGGCGGCGGACGCGACGCAGGGCCCGGGCAGCGCGACCTTGCGCTGTCCGAGCCCTGCTACCGCATCGAGGTGCCTTGCTGAAGTCGATCAGAGCTGGTTGCCGACGAAGACCGTGAGGTCGACGAGGCGGTTCGAGTAGCCCCACTCGTTGTCGTACCAGCCGAGGATCTTCACCGACTTGCCCTCCTGGACCATGGTCAGGGAGGAGTCGAAGGTGCAGGAGGCCGGGTCGCCCGTGATGTCCGAGGAGACGATCGCGTCCTCGGTGTAGAACAGGATGCCCTTGAGGTCGCCGTCGTCGGCGGCCTTCTTGAACGCGGCGTTGACCTCGTCCTTGGTGACCTCGCGCTGGAGCTCCACGACCAGGTCGGTGGCCGAGCCGGTCGGGACCGGGACGCGCATCGCGATGCCGTCGAGCTTGCCCTTGAGCTGCGGCAGGACCAGCGCGGTGGCCTTGGCGGCGCCCGTGGTGGTCGGGATGATGTTCTCCGCGGCGGCACGGGCGCGGCGCAGGTCCTTGTGCGGGAAGTCCAGGATGCGCTGGTCGTTGGTGTACGCGTGGACCGTCGTCATCAGGCCCTTGACGATGCCGAAGTTCTCGTCGAGGACCTTGGCCATCGGCGCCACACAGTTGGTGGTGCAGGAGGCGTTGGAGATGACGTGGTGGCCGGCCGGGTCGTACTTGTCCTGGTTGACGCCCATCACGATGGTGATGTCCTCGTCCTTGGCCGGGGCCGAGATGAGGACCTTCTTCGCGCCGCCGGCGATGTGCTTCTCCGCGTCGGCCTTCTTCGTGAAGATGCCGGTCGACTCGATCACGATGTCGACGCCCAGCTCGCCCCACGGGATGTCGGCCGGGTTGCGCTCGGAGAGGACCTTGATGGTCTTGCCGCCGACGGTGATGGTGTCCTCGGTGTGCGTGACCTCCTGCTTGAGGCGGCCGAGGATGGTGTCGTACTTCAGCAGGTGGGCGGTGGTCGCGGTGTCACCCAGGTCGTTGACAGCCACGATCTCGATGTCCGCACCCTGCTCCAGCAGCGCGCGGAAGTAGTTACGACCGATGCGGCCAAAGCCGTTGATGCCTACGCGGATCGTCACGAACCGATCTCCTCGTTGGTACGCCGGCCCGATGTGCCGGCGAGCTGTATTTGGGATGTCCCCGACCACCTCCGACCCTACCTCTCCGGGGCCTCGGGGGTGACATCGAGACGCCCCATACCCGGCAGGGCGGTCCGTACCCGCCAGTAGGGGTGCGGACCGCCCTGGGCGACGGGGACCGATCACCCGTTTTGGTTACACCGGGTCAGTCCCTCGCACACCGGGATTCACTCGTCCAGGGCGCGCAGCGCCTGCCGGACCAGTGCCGCGCGGGCGGCCGGTTCGGCGAGGTGCTCCAGGCCGAAGCCGAGCAGCACGGTGTCGTCCGTGGTGATGGCGCCGTAGGTCTGGAACAGGGTCCCGGTGCGGGTCCAGTCCTTCAGGACGGCGGGGCTGCCCGCGGGCGGGCCGGACACCTGCCAGGCTCCCAGCGAGGTCTCGAAGCCCTCGGTCTGCGTCGCCGCGCCGTCGACGACCAGGGAGGCCTCGTCGGCGAGGACGCCGCGGCCGCCGCTGCCGGGGTCGGTGACGTAGGCGATCGACAGCTCCACGGACTTCCCGGCGTAGGCGCTCAGGTCGAACTCGACCTGCTTCCAGCCGCCGGAGGAGCCGGTGAGGCTGTTCCACTGCCCGGTGGTGCCGGCCGGGGTGCAGCCCTCGTCGGACAGGGTCAGGTAGTGCTCCAGCCAGGGGTGCCCGGCCAGGTAGAACCCGGCCGCGCACTCGGCGGGTACGGCCGTGCCGGTGGCGCCGTTCGCCTCGGGCAGCGTGGTCCAGTCGTCGGCGCCGGTGGTGTGCGCCTCGACCAGGGCGTGGTCGTAGCCGCGCTCGGTGTCCCACAGCAGCTGGGTGCGGAGTGTGGGGCGCTCGGAGGCGGTGACTCCGGTGAGGTCGACGGTGCGGGTGAGGCGCTTGTAGGCGTTGTCGGTGTGGACGGCGGCGGCCATCCACTCCCCCGCGTAGGGACCGTACGGGTTGACCGTCCCGGCGAACTTCCCGGCGCCCGCGCTCGCGAACTGCGGGTAGGTGCCGGGGTCCAGCTCGTCGGAGGTCACGCTGTACGCGCCGGCGGCGTCCAGCGGGTTGCCGGGGGCGTCGCCGAGGGCGCCGTCGGTCTTGTCGAGCTTGCCGGAGCCGGTGAACCCGGTGGCGCCGGAGGTGGCGGTGCGGGTGTAGGCGCCCAGGTAGTACTGGCTGAAGTCGTCGGAGAGGGTGCCGCCGCCGAGGTCGACGTCGCCGCCGGCCTGTTCTCCGGCCTCGATCAGCTTGCCGCCCTCGTTGAGGAAGGCGCGCAGCTGGAGCTGGGTGGCGTTGCCGGGCACCGCGGCGCCCGTGTAGTGGACGACCGTGTCGAAGTGGCCGAGGACGCCGAGCGCGTCGGGGGCGCCCTGCGTGGCGACGTCCCAGACGGCGGCGCGTCGGCCGTCGGCCTTGAGCGCGTCCACGTACGTCCGGGTCTGCGTGGCCTTCGCGCCCTCCTCGGCGACGACGAGGACGTCGGCGCGGGGCCGCTCGGCGACCGTGTAGGTGAAGTGCTCGCTCTCGGTGCGCTTGCCGTGCCTGCCGCTTTCTCCGTTTTCTCCGTGCCGGTCGTGGCCGTCGTGGGTGCCGCGCGGCGTCCGGCCGGTGAACCAGACCTCGACGCGGTCGCCGGGGTCGGCGCCCCTGACCTTGGCCCGGTACTCGTCGAAGTAGAGGTTGTCCTCGCCGCCGTACGTCTCGCCGCCCCGCCAGGGCCGCAGCGTCGCGTCGTGCGTGCGTCCGCCGTTGACGCGGTACTTCAGCTCCTTGTCGCGCACGGACTTGCGGACGACGACGGAGACCTCCTGGTCGGCGCCTCGCGCGTAGGAGGTGGTGAAGGGGGCGGGGGTGAAGTCGGCGGCGTCCAGGCCGACCGAGGAGGACGGACGGTCGGGGTGGGCGGCGCTCTCGGCGACGGAGAGCGCGAACGGGACGTTCTTGGCGAACTCCTGCTGGATCAGCTTCTCGTCGTCGGGGAAGTTGAAGCCGGACTGGCAGTCGCGCGCGTTCCACTGGTCGTCGGGGTCCACGTCGGAGGCCGTCTTGCAGGTCGACATCTCCGGGGTGAACATCGCCATGCCGTTGACGTTGGCCGCGTGCCCGTCGGCCTCGCCGTTGGTGGTGTACAGCTCCGAGGAGACCTGCGGGTGGTAGCCGGGGATCGCGGAGTTGTCGGGGGTGCCGGCCAGCGCCTTGTAGAGGACGTCGTCCGGGGTGTTGGTGGCCACCTGCCAGCCGACGCCGTAGAGGAGGAGTTCGGCGGCGGAGTGGTAGTTGATGCCGTAGGTGAAGCCGATGCGCTTCTGGAAGGCGTCCAGCGCCTTGGTCTCGGGCTCGGAGCCGGGGCTCGCGCCGCGGTAGGTCTCGCTGGTGGGGTTGGGGGACGAGCCCTCGTCGTCGTAGCCCCACTTGTAGGCGAAGTTGCGGTTGAGGTCGACGCCGTCGCCGGTGCTGATGGTGCCGTCGCCGTTGACGTCGCGCAGGTTCTTGCGCCAGAGGCGGTTGTCGGTGCTCTCGAAGGTGTAGTCGTAGCCGTCGGGGTTGGCCGACAGGACGAACCACAGCTCGGTGGAGTCGACGATCTTCCTGATCCGCCGGTCCTTCTTGTAGTTGTCCAGGTAGTGGTGCATCAGCCGCCGGGTCATCTCCGGGGTGATCCACTCGCGCGCGTGCTGGTTGGACATGTAGAGGACGGACGGCTTGGAGCCGTCCCTCGACTTCTTCGCGTGCCTGGTGAGCTTGAGCGCCAGGATGTCCTGGCCGTTGACCGTCTTGCCGATGGAGACGACCTTGGTGAGACCGGGGTTCTCCTGGGCGGTGCGCAGGATCTCCTCGCGCAGGCCGCCGCTGCCGCTGTACGGGCGGAAGACACCGTCGGCGGCGCTCTCGACCCGCTTCTCGGCCTGGGCGGACAGGGTGTGCTCGGTGAGGTCGACGCCCTGCTTCTGCAGCGTGCCGGCCTGCTTCTCGGTGAGGTACAGCTCGACGGCGGCGGTTCCCCGGTCGGGTACCTGCTCGCCGAGTTCGTGGCCGTCCTGGCCGGTCGCCAGCAGCAGGGGTACCTGCTCCTTGGTGACGTCGGCGCGGAAGACCTTCACTTCGTTCGCGTCCGGGGTCCCCGGGTCCGCGGGTTGTGCCTGGGCGATGGGCGCGAAGCTCGCTCCGCCGATCAGGAGCGCGCCGACAGCGAGGATCGATCTCGCTCTTCGTCTCATGAACCCCCCTAGATGGGGCCTGTCCGACAGGCCTGGGTTCGCCACAGCGGCGAACAGATGCCAGGCTCATGACAGCTCATGATCGAGTCAAGAGTGCGGCAAGGACACGCGAAAGCCGGTACCGGTCACCCAAGTGGGCGCCGGCACCGGCTCGTTGTCCGCGCTCCGTGCGGCCCTGGGGCACCAGGCACAGGTGCGCGTCCGGTCAGCCGACGAGGTTGTCGGCCAGCTCCTCCTCGCCGAGGTTGGCGTCCGTACCGGCGATGCCGAGGTCCGAGGCCCGCTTGTCGGCCATGGCCAGCAGGCGGCGGATGCGTCCGGCGACGGCGTCCTTGGTCAGCGGCGGGTCGGCGAGGGCGCCCAGCTCCTCCAGGGAGGCCTGCTTGTGCTCCATGCGCAGCCGGCCCGCCGCGGCGAGGTGCTCGGGCACGTCGTCGGCGAGGATCTCCAGGGCGCGCTGCACCCGGGCACCGGCGGCGACGGCCGCGCGGGCGGAGCGGCGCAGGTTGGCGTCGTCGAAGTTGGCGAGCCGGTTGGCGGTGGCGCGGACCTCGCGCCGCAGCCTGCGCTCCTCCCAGGCCAGCACCGAGTCGTGGGCGCCGAGCCGGGTGAGCAGGGCGCCGATCCCGTCGCCGTCGCGGACCACGACCCGGTCCACGCCGCGCACCTCGCGGGCCTTGGCCGGGATCGACAGCCGGCGGGCGGCGCCGACCAGGGCGAGCGCCGCCTCGGGTCCCGGGCAGGTCACCTCCAGGGAGGAGGAGCGGCCGGGCTCGGTGAGCGAGCCGTGCGCCAGGAAGGCCCCGCGCCAGGCCGCCTCGGCGTCGCAGGTGGCCCCCGAGACCACCTGCGGCGGCAGGCCCCGGATCGGGCGGCCCCGGCCGTCCACCAGACCGGTCTGCCGGGCCAGCTGGTCACCGCCCGCGACCACCCGGACCACGAAACGCGAACCGCGGCGCAGCCCGCCCGGCGCCATCACGATCAGCTCCGAGCTGTGCCCGAAGATCTCCAGGATGTCCCGCTTGAGCCGACGGGCCGCGTTCCCGGTGTCCAGCTCCGCCTCGATCACGATGCGTCCGCTCACCAGGTGGAGGCCGCCGGCGAACCGCAGGACGGCGGAGACCTCCGCCTTTCTGCAGCAGGTCCGGGTGACGGGGAGCTGGGAGATCTCGCTCTTCACCGCTGCCGTCATCGCCATGGGCCGATCCTTCCATGCATCCGAAAAATACGGTCGTACGCGGCGGCCAGCAGCTCCGGGTCGTGCCTCGGGGTCCCGTCGGTCCGGGCGACCGGAGCCAGCTCGACCGCGGCACCGAACCGTTTCGCGGCGTCGGTGAGCGAGTCACGGTCGGGCACGGCGGCCTCGTCGGCCAGCACCACGTCCAGGGCGAGTTTAGGGGCGTGTCGTCCCAAAACCTCCAAATGACGCTGCGGGGAGAAGCCCTCAGTTTCTCCGGGCTGGGGGGCGAGGTTCAGCGAGAGCACCCGGCGCGCCTTCGTCTCGACCAGCGCGTCCAGCAGATCCGGCACGAGCAGGTGCGGGATGACCGAGGAGAACCAGGAGCCGGGGCCCAGCACCACCCAGTCGGCGTCCAGGACGGCGTCGACCGCCTCGGGGACGGCGGGCGGGTCGCTGGGCACCAGGTGCACGGACTGCACCTCACCGGGCGTGAGCGCCACGGTCGCCTGCCCCCGTACGGTGTCCACCTCGTCCGGCCGCTCCGGGGCGTGGCCCCTGACCAGGGCCTGGAGCTCCAGCGGGACGGCGGACATGGGCAGCACCCGGCCGTGTGCGCCGAGCAGCTTGCCCACCAGGTCCAGCGCCTGGACGTGGTCGCCGAGCTGCTCCCACAGGGCGACGATCAGCAGGTTGCCGACCGCGTGTTCGTGCAGGTCGCCCTGGGACTGGAAGCGGTGCTGGATGACGCGGGCCCAGGTCTGGCCCCAGTCGTCGTCGCCGCACAGCGCGGCCAGCGCCTTGCGCAGGTCGCCGGGCGGCAGGACGCCCAGCTCGTCGCGCAGCCGCCCGCTGGAGCCGCCGTCGTCGGCGACGGTGACGACCGCGGTGAGGTCGCCGGTGATCCGGCGCAGCGCGGCGAGCGAGGCGGACAGGCCCATGCCGCCGCCGAGGGCGACGACCTTGGGCTGGGCGCCCCGGCGGCGCGGCTTGCCGCCGCGCGCCTGTTCGGGCCGGGGGGCGCGGGCATCGGCGGGTCTGCCACCGCGTCCCTCGGGCACCACCCGGCGCAGCCTGCTCAGCCGCGGAGTACGTCCTGTCATTCCCCTGTCATTCCCGTCCCATGTCCCGGTGGACGACCACCGTCTCCACGCCCTCGGCGGCGAGCCGGGCGGCGAGCTTCTCCGACATGGCCACGGACCGGTGCTTGCCGCCGGTGCAGCCGACGGCGACGGTCACATAGCGCTTGCCCTCCCGACGGTAGCCCGCGGCGATCAGCTGGAGCAGCTCGGCATAGCGGTCGAGGAACTCCTTGGCCCCGGGCTGGTTGAGGACGTAGCTCGACACCTCCTCGCTCTGGCCGGTGAAGGGGCGCAGCTCCGGGACCCAGTGCGGGTTGGGCAGGAAGCGCATGTCGACGACGAGGTCGGCGTCGACCGGGAGGCCGTACTTGAAGCCGAAGGACATCACCGTGGCCCGCAGCTCGGGCTCCTGGTCACCGGCGAACTGGGCGTCCATCTTGGCGCGCAGCTCGTGCACGTTGAGGCTGGAGGTGTCGATCACCAGGTCGGCGTCGCCGCGCAGCTCCCGCAGCAGCTCGCGCTCGGCGGCGATGCCGTCGACGATGCGGCCGTCGCCCTGGAGGGGGTGCGGGCGGCGCACCGACTCGAAGCGGCGCACCAGGGCGTCGTCGGAGGACTCCAGGAAGACGATCCGACGAGTGACGCCGCGGGCGTCGAGGTCCGCGAGGGACTCGCGCAGATTGTCGAAGAAGCGCCGGCCGCGGACGTCGACGACCACCGCGATGCGGGCCACGTTGCCCTGGGAGCGGGCACCCAGCTCCACCATGGTGGGGATCAGCGCGGGCGGGAGGTTGTCGACGACGAACCAGCCCAGGTCCTCCAGACACTTGGCGGCCGTCGAGCGGCCGGCCCCGGACATGCCGGAGATGATCACCAGCTCGGGGATGGCCGCCTCGTGCGCCCCGGCCGTTTCCTTGCCCGTACTCACCTGTGCTCCGTCGTCGCGGGTCTGTTCCCGTTCGGCTGCGCCCTGGGCCTTTTCTCGTCCCGTCGCGGGCTGCGCCTGTTCTCGCCCGGCTGCGGGCCGCGCCTGTTCTCGCTCCGCTGCGGGCTGTGCCTCGTGCTCGGTCATCTCTCCTGCCCCCGTCGTTCGTCCGGGGTGCCCGCGGACACGGGCTCCCCCGGGGCATCCGCCGTCGTCTCGGGTGCCCCGTCGTCGTCATCCATGATCTCTCCGGTCGCCGTGTTCACGGCGGGCGCGGCCGGGGTGGCCCGGGCGAGGGCCACGGCGACCGTCTCGGCCGTCTTGCGGCCTATGCCGGGCACCTCGCAGATCTGGTCGATCGTCGCCGACCGCAGCTTCTTCACCGACCCGAAGTGCTTGATCAGCGCCTGCTTGCGGGTCTCCCCCAGGCCGGGCACGTCGTCCAGCGGGCCGGCCCGGAAGCGTTTGGCGCGTTTGGCGCGCTGGTAGGTGATCGCGAAGCGGTGGGCCTCGTCGCGGACCCGCTGCAGCAGGTAGAGGCCCTCGCTGGTGCGGGGCAGGACGACCGGGTCGTCCTCGCGGGGCAGCCAGACCTCCTCCAGGCGCTTGGCGAGACCGCACACGGCGATGTCGTCGATGCCCAGCTCGTCCAGTGCCCGCTGGGCGGCCGCGACCTGCGGCTGCCCTCCGTCGACGACGACGAGCTGCGGCGGGTAGGCGAAGCGCTTGGGCCGGCCGTCGTCGTCCTTGAGCGCGGGGCCGTCCGTGAGCGCCTGCCCGTCCGTGAGCCCCCGCCCGCCCGTGGGCGCCGCGCCGCCGTCCGTGGGTGCCGCGCCGCCGTCCGGGGCGGCGTCGCCGTTCGGGTGCCCGGCGTCGTCGGCCAGGCCCTCGCCGTCCGCCCACTCGCCGGTCTTCTCCTTCTCGGCGAGATAGCGGCGGAAGCGGCGGGTGATGACCTCGTGCATGGAACGGACGTCGTCCTGTCCCTCGAAGCCCTTGATCTGGAACCGCCGGTATTCGCTCTTCCGGGCCAGCCCGTCCTCGAAGACGACCATGGAGGCCACGACGTCGTCGCCCTGGAGGTGCGAGATGTCGTAGCACTCGATCCTGAGCGGTGCGCTGTCCAGGTCGAGGGACTCGGCGATCTCCTCCAGCGCGCGCGAGCGCGTCGTCAGGTCGGAGGCGCGCTTGGTCTTGTGCAGGACGAGGGCCTGCTGGGCATTGCGCTGGACGGTCTCCATCAGCGCCTTCTTGTCGCCGCGCTGCGGGATGCGCAGCGAGACCCCCGAACCGCGGCGCTCGGCCAGCCACTGCTGGACGGGCTCGACCGGGTCGGGCAGGGCGGGGACCAGGACCTCCTTGGGGACGGCGTCTCCCCTCTCCTCGCCGTACAGCTGCTGGAGGGCGTGCTCGACGAGGGCGCCGGTGGTGATCTCCTCCACCTTGTCGGTGACCCAGCCGCGCTGACCGCGCACGCGTCCGCCGCGTACGTGGAAGATCTGGACGGCCGCCTCCAGCTCGTCCTCGGCGACGGCGATCAGGTCGGCGTCGGTGGCGTCGGCGAGCACCACCGCGCTCTTCTCCATGGCCTTCTTGAGCGCCCCGATGTCGTCCCGCAGGCGCGCCGCCCGCTCGTACTCCATGTCCTCGGCCGCCTCGGCCATCTGCCGCTCCAGGCGGCGCAGGTAGGTACCGGTGCGGCCGGCCATGAAGTCGCAGAACTCGTCGGCCAGGTCCCAGTGGTCGTCGGGGGTGATGCGGCCGACGCAGGGCGCCGAGCACTTGCCGATGTAGCCGAGCAGACAGGGGCGGCCGGTGCGGGCGGCGTTCTTGAAGACGCCCGCGGAGCAGGTGCGCACCGGGAAGACGCGCAGCAGGAGGTCGACCGTGTCGCGGATCGCCCAGGCGTGCCCGTACGGCCCGAAGTAGCGCACGCCCTTCTTCTTCTGGCCGCGCATCACCTGGACGCGCGGGAACTCCTCGTTCATCGTCACCGCGAGGTACGGGTAGCTCTTGTCGTCGCGGTACTTGACGTTGAACCGGGGGTCGTACTCCTTGATCCAGGAGTACTCCAGCTGCAGCGCCTCGACCTCGGTGGACACCACCGTCCATTCCACGGACGCGGCGGTCGTGACCATGGTGCGGGTGCGCGGGTGCAGGTGCGCCAGGTCCTGGAAGTAGTTCGCCAGGCGCTGGCGCAGGCTCTTCGCCTTTCCGACGTAGATCACCCGGCGGTGCTCGTCACGGAACCTGTACACCCCCGGGGAGTCCGGGATCTCTCCCGGCCTGGGGCGGTAGCTGGAGGGGTCGGCCATGACTCACACCCTACTGGCGCGGACCGACACATCGGCGGGCCTGTGGACGACGGTCCGGGCCCCTGTGGACAGCCGGCGGGAGAGGCCGGGGAAGACGGTACGGGGCCGGTCGGTCACGGCGGGTGGCCCCCGGGACCGCGGGCCCGTGCGTTCTCGGCCAGGAGCGGATGGCGGCCGGGCGCCAGGTGTTGTCGGGACTAGGCCAACACGCTTCAATGCGGGGGGACTCGGGGCCCTGAAGCGCGGCGTACGGATGTGAAGACCTCTGCGTCGCGGGCGGGGGCGGGCGGCCCCGGTCGATCCGTGTCGACGGCCTGACCAGCCGCCGTGAACTTCACAGAAGGGCCCCTGCATGCCGCACGCCACACAACACGCGGACGTCGCCACCGCGCAACTCGACTCGGCCCTGCGCGGTGGTCCCTTCCACGTCGCCCTGCGGGCGGCGATCGCCGCCCGCGGACTGCCGCTGCAGCGCGTGCAGCACCACCTGTCGCGCCACGGGGTGAAGGTGGGCGTCACGAGTCTGAGCTACTGGCAGCAGGGCGCCCGCCGTCCGCAGCGTCCGGAGTCCCTGCGGGCGGTGCGGGCCCTGGAGGAGATACTCCAGCTGCCCGAGGAATCGCTGATACGCCTGCTCGCCGAGGCCGACGCGGAACCGGCGGAGCGACGGCCCGCGGGCCGCTCCTACCGTGCCCACCTGGCGGCGTCGGGCGTCCTGGACCAGCTGCTGAGCGAACTGGGGTACCCGTCGCCGGACGGCGGGGTGCACACCCTGGGGCACCACGAACGGATCCGGATCGGCCCCCGCCGTGAGCTGGCGGGACGCGAGTCGCATCTCATCGTCCGTGCCCACCGCGACGGCGTGGACCGCTTCGTCGCGGTCCACTACGGCGATCCGGGATGCGTTCCCGCGCGGATGACCGTCCACGCGCTGGAGAACTGCCGCACGGGCCGCGTCCGCGCCCACCAGGAGACCGGTGTGCTCGTCACCGAACTGCTCTTCGACACGCGGCTGGGAGCCGGCGACACCCATCTCTTCCGCTACGGCGTCGAGGACGCCACGGCCGGTGTGTCGCGCGAGTACGTCCGCGGGTTCGGTACGGCGGGCGGGCAGTACGCGCTCCAGGTGCGGTTCGACGCCGCGGCGCTTCCGGCGCGCTGCCACCGCTTCACGCAGCACTCCGCGGCGGCACCGCGCGGCGGCCGGCAGGACCTGGTGCTCAGCGGCCGGCACCATTCGGTGCACCTCGTGGAGCCGCGGGTCAGGTCGGGGATGCTGGGGATCGGCTGGGACTGGGAGTAGGACGCGGCCCGTCCCCGGTCAGGTCCCCGGGCTCGCGACGATCCGGCCCTGCTCGACCGAGACCGGCAGTTCGACGAGCGGCACGGTCGCCGGAGCGTGCAGCACCTCGCCGGTACGGGCGTCGAACTCACTGCCGTGGCAGTTGCAGACGAGCTTGGTCCCCTCCAGCTTCTTGATGGGGCACCCCGCGTGCGTGCACACCGTGCTGAACGCCTTCAGGGAGCCGTCCGCGGCCCGGCTGACCACCACGTTCCCGTCCGGGAAGAGCTTCGTCGCGCCCTTGGCGACGTCGCCGTCCGCGCCGAGGTCCACGGGCGCGGTCGGCCTGGCCGGCGCGGCACCGTCGTTGCCCGGGGAGCAGGCGGCCAGGCCGAGCCCGGCGACGGGCGTGGCGGCCGCCGAACGCAGGACGGTACGGCGGCTCGGGGCGGGACGGCCGGGCATGGGATCTCCACTGGTCGGGGCGGGCAGGGCCGGAGGTGTGCGGGTGCAGGGCCGGGAGCGCGCGGGTGCAGGGCGACGATATCCGGCGGCCCGGGCAGTTGTGGGGGCCGGGTGGCCCGGGGGCGAGGGCTGCCGGCGAGGCCTTCGCCGGAGACCGCGTAAACGCTTGCGCAAGCGTTTACGCGACCCGGCGCCATGGGGTACGGTCCGGCCACAGCGCGACCGCACGCGAAGCGAAGGGGGGACGCCGGTGGCGACCATGGCCGATGTGGCGCGGAGTGCCGGTGTCTCGGTGGCGACCGTCTCGCACGTGCTCAACGACACCCGTCCGGTGCTGCCGCACACCCGCCGGGCGGTGCTGGACGCCGTCGAGGAACTGGGCTACACCACGAACACCCTCGCCCGCTCCCTGGTGACCTCCCGCACCCGCTCCATCGGGCTCGCGGTGTCGGCCATCAGCAACCCGTACTTCACGGAGATCCTCCAGGGCGTCGAGGCCAGTGCCCTGGAACACGGATACAGCCTGCTCATCGCCGATCCGCACGACGACCCCGCGCACGAGCGCGAAGTCGTCCGGCTGCTGCACGAGCGACGCGTGGACGGCATGATCGTCGCGCCCTCCGCCGAGCCCCGGGAGCTCGTCGCCTACCTCACCCGCCACCGGGTGCCGGCCGTGTTCCTCGACCGGATCGTGGACGTGCCGAAGGGCGAGGACGCCCCGCGCTTCGACCAGGTGGGCGCAGAGGGCGCCGAGCCGACGACCGGACTGGTGGGCCATCTCGCCGGGCTGGGCCACCGCCGGATCGGCCTGATCGCGGGCCGGCCCGGCCTCAGCACGACCCGCGAGCGGATCACCGGGTACCGGCACGGCCTCGCCGCCGCCGGGCTGCCCTTCGACGAGCGGCTGCTGGTCCACGGCGACTCCGAGGCGGCGGGCGGCGAACGGGCCACGGCGGACCTGCTGTCCCTGGCGGTGCCGCCCACCGCGCTGGTCACCGCCAACAACGCGATGACCATCGGCGCCCTGCGCGCCCTGCGGGACCGGGGCCTGTCGGTACCCGGTGACCTCGCCCTGTGCTGCTTCGACGACTTCGCCTGGGCCGACCTCTTCTCCCCCCGGCTCACCGCGGTCGCCCAGCCCAGCAGGGACATCGGGGCGCAGGCCGTCCGCCTGCTCCTCGACCGCCTCGCCGCGCCGGACCGGCCCGCGCGGACCCTGCGACTGCCCTGCACCCTTGTCCACCGCGGCTCGTGCGGCTGCGTCGAGCAGCCCGGACCGCTCTCCGAGAAGTCCGGGCACCTCGCCGGACCGTCCGGGGAAGCCCACGCCAAGGCCCACGAAAGGACCCTCCCGTGATCGTCGTCGCCGGTGAGGCACTGATCGACCTGGTACCGCAGGGCACGGGCGCCCTCGCCGCGCTGCGGCCCGCGCTCGGCGGCGGTCCGTACAACACGGCCGTCGCGCTGGGCCGCCTCGGCTCTCCCGTCGCGTTCTGCTCGCGGGTGTCGTACGACGGCTTCGGCGAGGCGCTGCTCGACCGGCTGCGCGAGACCGGTGTCGACGTCTCCCCGGTGCAGCGCGGGGCCGAGCCGACGACCCTCGCCGTGGCGTCGCTCGACGCGGACGGCTCGGCCGCGTACTCCTTCTACGTGGACGGAACGGCCGACCGGATGTTCGCGCTGCCCGCCGCGCTGCCGTCCGGCACCCGGGCCGTCTCCTTCGGGACCTGTTCGCTGGTCCTGGAGCCGGGCGCGAGCGCGTACGAGGAACTGTTGCGCGAGACGGCCGCGCGGGGTCTGTTCACCGCGCTGGACCCGAACATCCGGGCCGGGCTGATCCCGGACCCCGACGCCTACCGGGCCCGGTTCAAGAGCTGGCTGCCGTCGGTGTCACTGCTGAAGCTGTCCGCCGAGGACGCCGAGTGGCTCGGCGGCACGCCCCGGGAGTGGCTCGCGGCGGGACCGGCCGCGGTCGTGGTCACCCGGGGCGGCGACGGACTGACGGCCTTCACCCGGGACGGGGGCGAGTACACGGTGCCGGGCGAGCGCGTCGAGGTGGTGGACACAATCGGGGCGGGCGACACGGTGAACGCGGCACTCCTGCACGGCCTCGCGGCGCGGGACGCGCTCGATGACGCGGCCGTGGCCGCTCTGGGACCGGACGGCTGGGCGGGGCTGCTGGGTTTCGCCGCCCGCGCGGCGGCGGTCACCTGTTCCCGTGCGGGCGCGGAACCGCCGTACGCGCACGAAGTCGCCGTCTGACGGGCGCGCGACGGGTGCCGGCACCGGCTCAGATGGCCGGGGCCGGGTCCGGGGCCGGGTCCGATCCGGCGCCGATGGGGCGTGGGGCTTTTTCAGACCGCCCGGCGTACGGCCCGCAGGGCACCGGGACGGCGGCCGTTCAGGCGGTCCAGGGCGGCGGCGGTGGCATCGTCCGCGGGCAGGTGCACGACGATCCGCTGGCCCTCCTCCGGCACCGTCAGCGTCTCGTGCAGCAGCCGCAGCGGTCCGGCCTCGGGATGCTCCATGAGCTGGGTGCCGACCCGCCGGGCCGCCGCGCCGAGGTCGGAGAACCGGTCGGTGAAGGCCACGCCTGCGGTCAGCGTCAGCTCGTCGGCCAGGTCGTTCACGTACGGGTCCCGCAGCGGAGCCTCTTGCCTGAGCTGGGCGACCAGGTCGTCGGCCACCCGGTCCCAGTCGGGATGGGCGACCCGCGCACGCGCGTCGGTGAATCGCGCACGTACGCGCCTCCGACCTGCTCGACGTGGCGGAGCGGCCGACGATGGCCTTCCGCTCGACCCGGGTGTCGGGGGCGGGCGAGGACTGGACCATGGAGGGTGAGCTGACGATCGGCGCCGTGCCCCGTCCGGTGACGCTGGCCGTGGAGTTCGGCGGGCTGGTGGACGTCCCGATGGAGGGCGCCGGCCGGCACGCCGGGTTCGAGGCGACGGGTGAGATCCGGCGCGGCGAGTACGGCCTGGACTTCGCGCCGGGGCTGTTCGGAGAGGTCGTGAAGATCCAGCTCGACATGCGGTTCGTGGAGCCCGCCGGCGCCTGAGTGTCCGGCCGCGCGGACGGCGCCGGGCCCCACGGATGGTCCCGTGGGGTCCGGCGCCGTCGGACTCAGGCCTTGCTCGTCCGCGCGGTCTTCTTCGCGGCGGGCTTGGCAGCCTTCTTGGCCGCTGTCTTGGCCGTCTTGGTGGCGGTCGCCTTCTTGGCCGCCGTGCCCGTGACCGTCTTCGTGGCGGTCTTCTTGGCGGTGGCCTTGGTCGCGACCGTCTTCGCCGCCTTGCGCGGCCTGGTCGTCACGGGGGCGGCGTCGCTGACCCGGTCGGCGCCCAGGACGTCCCGCAGGAACTTGCCGGTGTGGCTGGCGGGCACGCCCGCGACCTGCTCGGGCGTGCCCTCGGCGACCACCAGGCCACCACCGGCGCCGCCCTCGGGGCCCATGTCGACGACCCAGTCGGCGGTCTTGATCACGTCGAGGTTGTGCTCGATGACGATGACCGTGTTGCCCTTGTCGACGAGGCCGCCGAGGACGGTCAGCAGCTTGCTGATGTCCTCGAAATGCAGACCGGTGGTCGGCTCGTCCAGGACGTAGACCGTGCGCCCGGTGGAGCGGCGCTGCAGCTCGCTGGCGAGCTTGACGCGCTGGGCCTCTCCGCCGGACAGGGTGGTCGCAGACTGGCCGAGCCGGACGTAGCCGAGGCCGACGTCCTTCAGGGTCTTCATGTGCCGGGAGATGGCGGGGACCGCCTCGAAGAAGTCGGTCGCCTCCTCGATCGGCATGTTCAGCACGTCGGCGATGGACTTGCCCTTGAAGTGGACCTCCAGGGTCTCCCGGTTGTACCGGGCGCCGTGGCAGACCTCGCACGGGACGTAGACGTCCGGGAGGAAGTTCATCTCGATCTTGATCGTGCCGTCGCCCGCGCAGTTCTCGCAGCGGCCGCCCTTGACGTTGAAGGAGAAGCGGCCGGGCAGGTAGCCCCGGACCTTCGCCTCCGTCGTCTCCGCGAACAGCTTGCGGATGTGGTCGAAGACGCCGGTGTACGTCGCCGGGTTCGACCGGGGGGTGCGGCCGATGGGCGACTGGTCGACGTGGACGACCTTGTCGACGAGGTCGTCACCGTCCACGCGCGTGTGCCTGCCCGGGACGTTGCGCGCACCGTTCAGTTCGCGGGCCAGGTGGGTGTACAGGATGTCGTTGACCAGCGTCGACTTGCCGGATCCCGAGACGCCGGTGACGGCCGTGAAGACGCCCAGCGGGAAGGACACGTCGATGTCCTGGAGGTTGTTCTCCCGGGCGCCGTGCACGGTCAGCCGCCGCGAGGGGTCCTGCGGGCGCCTGATGTCGGGCAGCGGGATGGCCTTCCGGCCGGACAGGTACAGGCCGGTCTGCGACTCGGCGTTGTCCAGCAGCTCCTTGAGGGAGCCGCTGTGCACCACCTTGCCTCCGTGCTCGCCCGCGCCGGGGCCGATGTCGACGATCCAGTCGGCGACCTTGATGGTGTCCTCGTCGTGCTCGACGACGATCAGGGTGTTGCCCATGTCCCGGAGCCGGACGAGGGTCTCGATCAGCCGGTGGTTGTCGCGCTGGTGCAGGCCGATGGACGGCTCGTCGAGGACGTACAGCACGCCGACGAGCCCGGAGCCGATCTGGGTGGCCAGCCGGATGCGCTGGGCCTCGCCGCCGGAGAGGGTGCCCGCCGCGCGGTTCAGCGAGAGGTAGTCCAGGCCGACGTCGACCAGGAAGCGCAGCCGTTCGTTGACCTCCTTCAGCACGCGCTCGGCGATCTTCTTGTCGCGGGCGTTGAGCTTCAGCTCGCCCAGGAAGTCCGCGCAGTCGCTGATGGACATCGCCGAGACCTCGGCGATCGACCTGCCCATGACGGTGACCGCGAGGACGAGGGGCTTCAGGCGCGTGCCCTCACAGGTGGGGCAGGGCACCTCGCGCATGTAGCCCTCGAAGCGCTCGCGGCTGGCGTCGCTCTCCGCCTCGCTGTGCCGGCGCTTGACGAAGGGGATCGCGCCCTCGAAGGCCGTGGTGTACCGGCGCTCGCGGCCGTACCGGTTGCGGTAGCGGACCTCGACCTGGGTCTTGTGGCCGTACAGCAGGGCCTTGCGGGCGCGCAGCGGCAGGCCCGCGAAGGCGATGTCGGTACGGAAGCCGAGCGCGTCCGCGAGCGCGCCGATCAGTCGGCCGAAGTAGTCCTTGGTGTGCCCGTGCGACCAGGGGTGGATGGCGCCCTCGTCGAGGGACTTGTCCTCGTCGGGGACGATCAGCTCCGGGTCGACCTCCATGCGCGTGCCGATGCCGGAGCAGTCGGGGCAGGCGCCGAAGGGCGAGTTGAAGGAGAAGGAGCGGGGCTCCAGCTCCTCGAAGGAGAGGTCGTCGTACGGGCAGTACAGGTGCTCCGAGTACATGCGCTCGCGCTCGGGGTCGTCCTCGGGGAGGTCGACGAAGTCGAGCACGACCATGCCGCCGGACAGGCCGAGCGCGGTCTCCACGGAGTCGGTCAGGCGCCGCTTGGCGGTGTCCTTCACGGTGAGGCGGTCGACGACCACCTCGATGGTGTGCTTCTCCTGCTTCTTCAGCGTGGGCGGGCTGGACAGCTGGATGGTCTCGCCGTCCACCCGCGCGCGGGAGTAGCCCTTGGTCTGGAGGTCGGCGAAGAGGTCGACGAACTCGCCCTTGCGCTCGCGCACCAGCGGCGACAGCACCTGGAAGCGGCTGCCCTCCGGCAGCTCCAGGACCTTGTCGACGATGGCCTGCGGCGACTGGCGCGAGATGGGCCGGGAGCACTCCGGACAGTGCGGCTTGCCGATGCGGGCGAAGAGCAGGCGCAGGTAGTCGTAGACCTCGGTGATGGTGCCGACGGTGGAGCGCGGGTTGCGCGAGGTCGACTTCTGGTCGATGGAGACCGCCGGGGAGAGGCCCTCGATGAAGTCGACGTCCGGCTTGTCCATCTGGCCGAGGAACTGCCGGGCGTAGGAGGAGAGGGACTCCACGTAGCGCCGCTGGCCCTCGGCGAAGATGGTGTCGAAGGCCAGGGAGGACTTGCCCGACCCGGACAGGCCCGTGAAGACGATGAGCGAGTCACGAGGCAGGTCGAGCGAGACGTTCTTCAGGTTGTGCTCGCGCGCGCCACGGACGATGAGACGGTCGGCCACGCCGGTCCGCACCTTTCTTGAGAGAAGTGACAGGGGCGGGGCCCCCGTCTTTCTCAGACTAGGGGGAGCCACTGACAACGCCGGTCGGATTCACCGGTTGTCAACAAACCCCGACTTCCCAGCATGCCCGACGCCGCAGTCGACCTTATAGCACGTGCATTCGAATTGCGGGGGTCGTCCGCAACCTTCACCCGAAGGTGTGGCGCGGTCTAGGGTCAGCAGCATGATTGATCACGCTCATGACCTGGCGTCTGTACGTGACGCGACCGATCGGCTGCTCACCGCGGTCGGCAAACTGGACAACGTGTCCGTGACGGAGTCGTCACGGCTTCCCGGCTGGAGCCGCGGTCACGTCCTCGCCCACCTCGCCCGCAACGCCGACGCCCTCGTGAACGTCCTCGAAGGACGCCCCATGTACGTCTCCGGGGAGGCCCGGGACGCCGACATCGAGCGGGACGCCCCGCGCCCCCTCGACGCCCAGCTCGCGGACGTGCGCGAGAGCGCCGCCCGGTTCCAGGACGTCGGTGCCGCCCCCGCGGACTGGACGCGCACGGTGGAACTGCGCAACGGGGTCACGGACTCGGCCTCCAGGGTGCCGTTCCGGCGGTGGGCCGAGGTGGAGCTGCACCACGTGGACCTGGGCATCGGCTACGAGCTGGAGGACCTTCCGGCGGAGTTCACCGAGCGGGAGGCCGACTTCCTCGCCGCCCGGTTCGCCGGTCACCCCGAGGTGCCGCCGACCCGGCTCACCGACGGCACGCGCGCGTGGACCACGGGACGGGAGGCGGACGCCGTCGAGGTGACCGTCACCGGCTCCCCGGCCGATCTGCTCGGCTGGCTCGCCGGCCGCCGTGCGGGCTCCGCGCTCACGGTGGAGGGCGGCACGCTGCCGACGCTGCCTCCTCTGTAGCGCCCGGTGGGCAGCCGGGAGGCAGCCTGCCGGCCGTCTCCCGGCGCTAGGCTGGCCGTCATGACGTACAGCGGAGAGGTGACGGTCGGCGGGCCCGCCGACGTGCACGAACTCAAGGATCTGATGATCACCAAGGTCGCGGTCGGCCCGATGGACAACAACGCCTATCTGCTGCGCTGCCGGGCCACCGACGAGCAACTGCTGATCGACGCCGCCAACGACGCGCACACCCTGCTCGGCACGATCGGTGACGACGGCATCGCTTCCGTCGTCACCACGCACCGGCACGGCGACCACTGGCAGGCGCTCGCCGAGGTCGTCGCGGCCACCGGCGCCCGCACCCACGCCGGCCGGCACGACGCCGAGGGCATCCCGGTGCCGACCGACGTCCTGGTCGACGACGGCGACACGATCCGGGTGGGGCAGGTGGAACTCACCGCACGCCACATCGTCGGACACACACCGGGCTCCGTCGTCCTGGTCTACGACGACCCGCACGGGCATCCCCACGTGTTCACCGGGGACTGCCTGTTCCCGGGCGGCGTGGGGAACACCTTCAAGGACCCGGACGCCTTCGCGAGCCTCATCCACGACGTGGAGACCAAGGTCTTCGACACGCTCCCGGACGAGACGTGGGTCTATCCCGGCCACGGCAACGACACGACGCTCGGCGCGGAGCGGCCGCACCTGCCGGAATGGCGGGCGCGGGGCTGGTGACGGGCGGGCGGGTCAGGTGTGCGCCCACGCCCTACCGCCCGACGTACGCGCCCCGTGTGAAGCGTTCGCACACACCCGCGGGCCGCACCCGCTCCCCGCGCACCGGTCCGGCGCTGTCGACTGGTGGCAGCCCCGCACAGGAACGACGGCTCCTGGGCGGCACGGGCCGCCGGCCCCTCGATCCCCGCCCTCGGTCGGCGGCCCCGGCGCCTCAGGCCCTGGCCGAGCCCGCCCCGGCCAGGGCCGCGATCCGCTCCACACCGAAGACGTAGCCCTGCACACCGCACCCCGCGACGACGCCGTCGGCACGCTGCGAGACGTAGGAGTGGTGCCGGAACGGCTCACGCTGGTGGATGTTGGAGATGTGGACCTCCACCACCGGCAGCCCGTCGCAGGTGTTGAGCGCATCCAGGATGGCGACGGACGTGTGCGAGTACGCGGCGGGGTTGATCACGATCCCGCAGTGGTTCAGCCGGGCCTCGTGGATCCAGTCGACCAGTTCGCCCTCGTGGTTGGACTGCCGGAAGTCCACCGTGCCGCCGTGCGCGGCCGCCGCCTTCACGCACAGTGCCTCGACGTCGGCGAGGGTGTCCGATCCGTAGATCTCCGGCTGGCGCTGGCCGAGCAGGTTCAGGTTGGGGCCGTTGAGGATCATGATCGGGGCGTTGGCCAGGCTGCGGGGCACGGTTCCTCCGGTCCGTGAGGGTGCGGCGGTCCCTGCGCGACCGCTGCTCGGTCCCCGGTCTATCACGGTGCGCCGATGCCCCTGCCCCGGCCTACGGGTTGACGGCCAGTTCCAGGTACGCCGCGAACAGCACCAGGTGGACGCCTCCCTGCAAGGGCGTGGCCCGGCCCGGCACGACCGTCAGGGAGGCCACCACCACGGTCAGGGCCAGCAGCACCATGTGGATGGAGCTGAGGCCCAGGACCAGCGGCCCGGTCAGCCACACGGAGGCCAGGGCCACCGCGGGGATGGTCAGTCCGATGCTGGCCATGGCGGAGCCGAGCGCCAGGTTCAGGCTGGTCTGGACCCGGTCGCGGCGCGCGGAACGCACCGCGGCGATGGTCTCGGGGAGCAGGACCAGCAGCGCGATGATGACGCCGACGACGGCGTGGTGGAGTCCGGCGGCCGCCACCCCGTCCTCGATGGTCGGCGACACGCCCTTCGCGAGGCCGACGACCCCGACCAGTGCCAGGCCCAGCATCCCCAGGCTGATCAGGGCCGTGCGGGAGGACGGTGCGTCGGCGTGCTCCTCGAAGGTGATCACTTCGCCCTGCCGGGTGATCGGCAGGAAGTAGTCGCGGTGCCGCACGGTCAGGGTCGCGATGAACAGGCCGTAGAGGACGAGCGAGGACAGTGCCGCGAAGGTCAGCTGCACGGTGGAGAACTCCGGGCCGGGCGCGCTGGTGGTGAAGGTCGGCAGCACCAGGCTGAGGGTGGCCAGGGTCGCCACCGTCGCGAGGGCGGCGCCGGTGCCCTCCGGGTTGAACACCGCGGTCCCGTGTCGCAGGGAGGCGACCAGGAGGCTGAGGCCGACCACGCCGTTGCAGGTGATCATGACGGCCGCGAAGACCGTGTCCCGGGCCAGGGTCGCGCTCTTGTCGCCGCCGTCCACCATCAGGGTCACGATGAGCGCGACCTCGATGACCGTGACCGCGATGGCGAGGACCAGGGAGCCGAAGGGTTCGCCCACCCGGTGGGCGACCACTTCGGCGTGGTGCACGGCGGCCAGGACGGAGGCCGCCAGGACGATCGTGAGCAGCGCGACGACCGCGCCGGGCAGCGAGCGGCCCCAGGTGAGGGCCAGCAGGACGACCGCGATCACGGGGGTGACGGTCGTCCACTGTGCGAGGAGCGCCCTGGGACCGGTGACCATGCGGTGATCGTCGCAGAGGGCGACGGGCGCCGCACTCCGGGCCCGGGGAGCCTTCGCCCGCGGAGCACGCCCGGCGCACACGGGAGGAGTGGCGAACGGCTCCGCGCCGTTCGCCGCTCCCGGGCCCGGGTGGATCAGGCCTCGACGCTGTCCTTGCGGGTGTCGTCGCCCCCGATGGCCGCCGCTTCCGCCGCGGCCTGCTTCTTCGAGGCGCGGAGGCTGGTGATCGTGGTGACGATCAGGACGGAGCAGATCACGCCGAGCGAGACCGGAATGCTGATCTCGGGGACGTGGACGCCGGACTCGTGCAGGGCGTGCAGCACCAGCTTGACGCCGATGAAGCCCAGGATCACGGACAGTCCGTAGGACAGGTGGACCAGCTTCTTCAGCAGACCGCCGATGAGGAAGTACAGCTGTCGCAGACCCATCAGCGCGAACGCGTTGGCCGTGAACACGATGTACGGGTCCTGGGTCAGGCCGAAGATCGCCGGGATGGAGTCGAGCGCGAAGAGCACGTCGGTGGTGCCGATCGCGAGCATCACGACCAGCATCGGGGTCATGATCCGCTTGCCGTTCTCCTCGATCCACAGCTTGGTGCCGTGGTACCGGTCGGCGACTCCGAAGCGACGCTCGGCGGCCTTGAGGAGCTTGTTCTCCTCGAACTCCTCGTCCTCCTCGTCGGCCCGGGCCTCCTGGATGAGCTTCCAGGCGGTGTAGATGAGGAAGGCACCGAAGATGTAGAAGACCCAGGCGAAGCTGGCGAGGATCGCGGCACCCGCGGCGATGAAGACGGCCCTCAGCACCAGGGCTATGAGCACGCCGATGAGCAGGACGCGCTGCTGGTACTGGGAGGGCACGGCGAACTTCGCCATGATCAGAACGAAGACGAAGAGGTTGTCCACGCTCAGCGACTTCTCGGTGATGAAGCCCGCGAAGAACTCGCCGGCGGGCTCACCGCCGCTGAAGAGCAGCAGGCCGAGCCCGAAGAGGCCCGCCAGGGCGATCCAGACGCCGGTCCAGATACCGGCTTCCTTGATCGATACGTCGTGCGGTTTGCGGCCGATGAAGAAATCGACCGCGATGAGGGCGGCAAGGCCCACGATGGTCAGGACCCACAGGGTCACCGAAACTTCCACTACGCCTCCGGCAGTACGTCACACGGCAGATGTCAGCGTCGTCGCTGCCGGAGGTCTCTTCCACCCGGGTGTCCGGGACGCGTGATGCGCCCGGAACCACGGGCCGACGCCCCGGGATCTGGCCTGATCCGTATTGACGGGTACGCCGCACAGACAGGGAGTACTCCCCTCCGTACGGACGACAGTACCCCAATCACCAAGGGAAGGTAAAGAGATTTGCAAATAAAGCTCAAAAGGCCAGGTCGGAGCCGGTCAACGATCCCATGACCGGCGGGCTGCGGCGACCTGGGCGAGCACCTGCTGGAGCACCTGGCTGCCGGGCGGCACGAGCGAGGGCTCGTACGTCCAGGCATGCCCGACCCATGGGTCGGCGAGGTGGTCGTCGGCCACCGGGGTCAGCCGCAGCAGCGAGCGCCACAGCGGATCGAGCAGCGGTCCGAACCCGGCGGACTCCTCGCGGTCGGCGACCATCATCAGGTGGACGCCGACGGCCGGCCCCTCGTCGGCGAGGTAGCGCAACTGGTTGACGGCGCGGTCGTCGAAGCCGTGCGGGAAGTCGTTGACGATCAGGAGCTGCTGCGAGGTGTCGAGGCCGGGCGGGAGCGCGTCGGGCGCACCTCCGCGCAACGCCATCTGGACCAGGTCGACGCGCTGGGTGAGACGGGCCAGTACGTCCGCCGCCCCCGCGGCGCCCTGGGCGGGCGGCGCGGCGAGCACCCCGCTCCGCGCCAGCGGCGCCAGTGCCTGCGCCCCGGACCCGGCCGGATCGATGACGTGCACGGTGAACTCGCCCGCCGGGTAGACGGCGAGCAGCCGGGCCGCGTGGGAGACGGCGGTCTCCAGGCCCAGGCGCCGCATCTCGTGGGAGTCGGCGAACGACCCGTCGAGCGAGGCGGAGCGCCCGCTGTCGATCCACAGGCCGCGCTCGAGCGGCAGCCTGATCAGCATCGGGATGCGGATGCGGTCGGCCTCCGGCAGATGGAGGTCGCCCAGCCGCAGGGCCATCGGGATCTCCATGGGGACGCGGTAGGCGTGCCAGACGGGGTTGTCCCACCGCGCGAAGGCCGTCGGCAGCGCGGGCTCGACGACCTCGGCCTCGGCGACGAGCTGGGCGACGTCCCGGTCCAGGACCTCCCGGGCCTGGGACACCAGCTCGCCGTGCCGGGCGCGCGCCGCGTCCCGGGCCGCGTCGCCCTGCCCGCCGATCCGGCTGCGGGGGTCGGACAGGACCTGGTCCAGCTCCTTCTCCATGCGGGAGTCGGCGAAGTCGACGGCGCTGCGGTAGGCGGCCGTGGTGCGGGCCAGGTCCTCGAACATGCCCCACACCTGGTTGTAGAGCCGCTCCTCCATGGACCAGCCGGTGGCGTCACCGGCGACCGGCCGGGCCGGGCGGCCCGGTTCGGACGGGGGTGCGGCGGGCGGGGGCGGGGGCGGCGCCGCGCTCTGCCGGCGCGGGTGGCTGTAGTCGATCGGACCACCCGCGGCGGGAGCGGACGGCTGGCCGGTGGCAGGCTCCCCCGGCCCGCCCGGGTACGGCTGCTGTCCCCCGGGCCGTCCCGGCGCCCCGGGCGTCTGTGGGCCGGGAGCGGGAGCTCCCTGGGCGTCGTACGGAGACGCCGACGGGACGGGACCACCGGGGCCGGTCCCGGGCGCGGTGCCGTGGTCCGGCCGGTGGGCCGGGGCGGCGGCCGGCGGGGCCGGTATCGAACGGGCCAGTCCGCTCGCCACCGCCTCGTCAATGGCCGCCGCGAGCTGGTGGGCCTGGGAGAGCTTCTGGTCGGCGAGCAGCTCGGCGAGGCCGCCCGCGTAGCCCTGGCCGACGGCACGCACCTTCCACGCGCCCTGGCGCCGGTAGAGCTCCAGGGCGACGACGGCGGACTCGGCCTCCAGGCCGGTGATGGTGTAGCTGGCGACCTCGTCGCCGTCGAGGTCCGTGACGGCGACGAAGGGGGCGGCCACGGCCCCGAACCTGGCCGGGCCCCGCCCGCCGGTGGGCAGGGCGAGCAGCACGCTGACACGGTGCACGGCGTCCGGCACGGCGTCCAGGTCCACCGCGAGACGGTGGTCGGCGGCGGCCTGTCGGGATACCTCCAGGCCCGGCAGGGTGGGCGCACCGGGGTGGACCACCCGTTCGACGCCGTGGATCGTGCCGTTCTCGTCGCCGAGCGTGGCCCCGGCCACGACCGGCGTACCGGCCGAGACCCGGATCTCGAGACGAGCCCGGGGAAGCGGATGGTTCTGTCCCCGCGTCAGCTCGGCCGTCATCGCCTTTCCCCCTGTGTCGTTCGTCTGCCACCCGCGAGGCGTCACGCGGGTGAGGCCGGTCCCGCGCGGGGACCGGCCGGTTCGTCTCTGACTGCTGCGGGCTACAGGACCGGCAGGATCGCCGGCATCAGGTCCTGGAAGGTGCGGCCGTTGGCCGGGGTGCCGATGGCGGTCATCGCCCAGCCCTGGCCCGCGCGGTGCACCTTGGCCATGATCTGGGCCGTGTAGGCTCCGCCGCCGGCCAGTGTGTAGCGGGCGAGTTCCTGGCCGTTGGTCTCGTCGACCAGGCGGCAGAAGGCGTTCTGCACTTCCTGGAAGGTCTGGCCGGTGAAGGAGTTCACCGTGAAGACGATCTGGTCGATGTGGACCGGAACGCGCTGCAGGTCGACGAGGATCGCCTCGTCGTCGCCGCCCTGGCCGACACCGCCGACGAGGTTGTCCCCGGTGTGGCGCACCGAGCCGTCGTCGCTCACCAGGTGGCGGAAGAAGACCACGTCGACCGGCTGCTTGTCCGCGAAGAGGACCGCGGAGGCGTCCAGGTCGATCTCCCGGGTGCGCGAACCGAACAGGCCGCGCCGGGGAGCCGCCTGCCAGCCGAGACCCATCCGCACCGACGTCAGGCTGCCGCCGTCGCTCTTCTGCAGACTGATGGCCTGACCCTTGGTCATGTTGACGGTCACGCGCTGATCCCCTCTCGAACTGTCCCCTGTTGCCGCGGTCTCCGCGGTTGACCAGAACCCTACGCAGGGGCACTGACAGTGCCCCACCCCGGTCCGCGCTTTGTGTCGGTCTTGCAACACAGCGCGTGCCCAAAGGGGGCCGTCAGGCCAGGCCCGCCTCCCGCATCTGGCGCAGTTCCTTCTTCATTTCGGAGACCTCGTCGCGCAGCCGGGCCGCGATCTCGAACTGGAGGTCGGCCGCGGCCGCCCGCATCCGGGTGGTGAGGTCCTCGATCTGCTCGGCCAGCTCCGCCGCGGGACGGTCGGTCACCGCCGTCTCCTTGGCCCTGCCCCTGGCCGCCTTGGCTCCGCCCGTCGCCTGGCCGCCCAGCGCGGGCACGGGAGCCTTGGCGCCCTTGCCCTCCTTCGCCTGGCGGTAGCCCGAGCCGAGGAGCTGTTCGGTGTCGACGTCCTCGCGGGCGATCTGCGCCACGATGTCGTTGATCTTCTTGCGGAGTGGCTGCGGATCGACGCCGTTCGCCTTGTTGAACGCGACCTGCTTCTCGCGGCGCCGGTTGGTCTCGTCGATGGCCTTCTCCATCGCCGGCGTGATCTTGTCCGCGTACATGTGGACCTGGCCGGAGACGTTGCGCGCCGCGCGGCCGATGGTCTGGATGAGGGAGGTGCCGGAGCGCAGGAAGCCCTCCTTGTCGGCGTCGAGGATCGCCACCAGGGACACCTCGGGCAGGTCGAGTCCCTCGCGCAGCAGGTTGATGCCGACCAGGACGTCGTACTCGCCGGCGCGCAGCTCGCGCAGCAGCTCGACGCGGCGCAGCGTGTCCACGTCGCTGTGCAGGTAGCGGACCTGGATGCCGAGATCCACGAAGTAGTCGGTGAGGTCCTCGGCCATCTTCTTGGTGAGGGTGGTGACCAGGACGCGTTCGTCCTTCTCGGTCCGCCGGCGGATCTCGTGCACCAGGTCGTCGATCTGGCCCTCGGTGGGCTTGACGACGACCTCCGGGTCGACCAGGCCGGTCGGGCGGATGATCTGCTCGACGGCGCCGTCCGAACGGGAGAGCTCGTAGGCGCCCGGGGTCGCCGACAGGTAGACGGTCTGGCCGATGCGCTCCTGGAACTCCTCCCATTTCAGCGGGCGGTTGTCGAGGGCGGAGGGCAGCCGGAAACCGTGGTCGACCAGGGTCCGCTTGCGGGACGCGTCGCCCTCGTACATGGCGCCGATCTGCGGCACGGTGACGTGCGACTCGTCGATGACGAGCAGGAAGTCGTCCGGGAAGTAGTCCAGCAGTGTGTTCGGCGGGGAGCCGGGTGAGCGGCCGTCGAAGTGCATCGAGTAGTTCTCCACGCCGGAGCAGGAGCCGATCTGGCGGAGCATCTCGATGTCGTACGTGGTGCGCATCCGCAGCCGCTGGGCCTCCAGGAGCCTGCCCTGCTTCTCCAGCTCGGTCAGGCGCTCGGCCAGCTCCTTCTCGATGTCGTTGACCGCGCGCTCCAGGCGCTCGGGACCGGCGACGTAGTGGGAGGCAGGGAAGACGTACAGCTGCTGGTCGTCGCTGATGATCTCGCCGGTGACCGGGTGGAGCGTGGACAGGGCCTCGATCTCGTCGCCGAACATCTCGATGCGGACGGCCAGCTCCTCGTAGACCGGGAAGATCTCGATGGTGTCGCCGCGCACCCGGAAGGTGCCGCGCGCGAAGGCCATGTCGTTGCGCGTGTACTGGATGTCGACGAAGCGGCGCAGCAGCTCGTCCCGGTCGTGCTCCTCGCCGACCCGCAGCGGGACCATGCGGTCCACGTACTCCTGCGGGGTGCCGAGGCCGTAGATGCAGGACACGGAGGCGACCACGACGACGTCACGGCGGGTGAGCAGCGAGTTGGTGGCGGAGTGGCGCAGGCGCTCCACCTCCTCGTTGACCGAGGAGTCCTTCTCGATGTAGGTGTCCGACTGGGGGACGTAGGCCTCGGGCTGGTAGTAGTCGTAGTACGAGACGAAGTACTCGACGGCGTTGTTCGGCAGCAGCTCGCGGAACTCGTTGGCCAGCTGGGCGGCCAGGGTCTTGTTCGGCGCCATCACCAGGGTGGGGCGCTGGAGCTTTTCGATCATCCACGCGGTGGTGGCGGACTTGCCGGTGCCGGTCGCGCCGAGCAGGACGACGTCCTTCTCGCCTGCCTCGACGCGCCGGGCCAGCTCGGCGATGGCCGTCGGCTGGTCACCGCTCGGCTGGTAGGGGCTGACGACCTCGAAGGGCGCCACCGTGCGTTCGATCTGGGAAACGGGCCGCATGGGTTCCACCGTACGACCCCGCACTGACAACGGGTCCCGTCAGCGGTTCTGCGGGGTGCGGGAGCGCCGGTGGCCGAGGGGGCGGCGGGTGCGGCGCGCGGGGTGGTGTGCCGGGTGGCGGATCGTGCGCGGGACCTCGGTGTGGGCGGGGATGCCCGGCTTCCGCTCGGCGGGGACCACGGCGGGCCTTCCCATCACCATCAGCGGGTCGAACATGACGACGACGCCGGCGAGGAGGAGGAAGGCGAGGGGGCCGATCAGCATGGGGGCGAGCAGTTCGGCGGGCGATCCGCCGAGGGAGGGCTCGGCCGTGCCGCTGAGGTGGACCTCGACCGCGGCCATTCCCGTGTAGTGCATGCCGGTGACGGCCAGCCCCATGACGAGGGCCGCGCCCACACTCCACAGGAAGCCCCGGACCTGTCCGGCCGCCCACAGGGCGGCGGTGGCGGCGGCCATGGCTATGACGACGGACACGGCGACGGTGAACGTGTTGTACGTCAGCTGTCCGTCCAGGTGCATACCGGCCATTCCCAGGTAGTGCATCGAGGCGATGCCCAGGCCGGTGATGGTGCCGCCGGTGAACAGGGCGGTCCCGCGGGCGCCCCGGTAGCCGACGATGAAGATCCCGACACCCACCATGACGATGGCGACGGCCAGGCTGGCGAAGGTCATCAGCCAGTCGTAGCGGATCGGGGTGTGCTCGATCGTGAAGCCCATCATCGCGACGAAGTGCATGGTCCAGATGCCGGAGCCGATCGCCGCCGAGCCGAGGGCGAGCCAGCCGGGGCGCCAGGAACGGCTGACCAGCACGGCCCTGGCGGTGCAGCGCAGACCGAGGGCGCCGCCGAGACAGGCCATGAGGTAGGCCACCAGCGGTGTGACGAGTCCGTAGCTGAATCCGTGGACCGTGCTGTGCATGTGCGGCTGCCCTTCCGCCTTCTTACGCCCCGGTGGTGTTCCGGATTCTCCTGATGTGCGCCCCTCCCAGGACCGCGCGAACGATTCAGGGTCGAGGCAGAGAGTATGGCGTCCACCGGAATGGTCGAACGATTCTCCGGCAAAGAATCACGGTCTCGCCCCAGTTGTGCCGCCCCCGTGAGCGTAGTTGAGCAACTCCATTCAGCCTGTGGCCACTCCGCACCCCTCTTTTGTTGAATCTCTGATGTCACAGTGGTGCTGTCCGTGATCGTTCGACGCGAGGAGTACGCATGCACGTGCGCGCAGTAGCCGTCACGACCACCGCCCTTCTTGGAGTCGCCCTCACGGCTCCGCTCTCGCACGCGCGAGCGGACGAGGCGGGGGACGACGGGCCCACGGTCGTGGCCCACCGGGGTGCTTCCGGTTACGCGCCGGAGAACACGCTGGCCGCCGTCGACCGGGCGGCCGAGCTGGGCATCCGCTGGGTGGAGAACGACGTCCAGCGCACCCGGGACGGCGAACTGGTCGTCCTTCACGACGAGAGCCTGGCCCGGACGACCGACGTGGAGCAGGTCTTCCCCGACCGCTCGCCCTGGAAGGTGAAGGACTTCACCGCCGCCGAGATCGCGCGGCTGGACGCGGGGAGCTGGTTCGGGTCCCAGTACGCGGGCGCGCGCGTGCCGACGCTGGAGCAGTACGTGCACCGCGTGGAGCACAACCACCAGAAGCTGCTCCTGGAGCTGAAGAGCCCGGGGCTGTACCCGGGCATCGAACGGCAGACCCTCAAGGTCCTCGCCAACGAGGGCTGGCTCGACCGGCGGCACGTGGCCGGGCGGCTGGTCGTGCAGAGCTTCGACGCCGACAGCATCCGGACGGTCCACGACCTCAAACCCGCCGTCAAGACCGGGTTCCTCGGCACCCCGGCCGTGTCCGAGCTGCCGGCGTACGCGGAGTTCGCCGACCAGATCAACCCGTCGTACGGCTCCCTCTCCATGAGCTACGTGTCCGCGGTCCACGCGTTCACCGGGCCGCACGGCAGGCCGCTCGAGGTCCTCACCTGGACGGTGAACGACGCGGACACCGCGCGCCGGGTCGCCGGGTACGACGTCGACGGCATCATCACCAACAAGCCCGACGTGGTGCGGGACGCCGTGGACTGACCCGGGCGTTGTCGGTGGCGGGCCGTACCGTGGGCACATGGACAGCCACGGGCAGTACGAGCAGCAGGTCGTGTGGACCGTCGTCGGCACCGGCATAGGTCCGCTGCTGCTGGCCGCCACCCACGACGGCCTCGTCAACGTCGTGTTCCACGCCACCGACGCCGCGCGCGGCCGGGCGCTCGAAAGGCTCGCGGCCCGGCTGGGCACGGAGCCCGTCGAGGCGCCCGGCTCCCCGCTGCTCGCCGAGGCGGTACGCCAGGTCGAGGCCTACTTCGCGGGCCGGAGGCGCGACTTCGAGCTGCCCTTGGACTGGTCGCTGATCTCGGGCTTCAACCGGCAGGTGCTGCGCGAGCTGGCGTCCGGCGTCCCCTACGGCTCGGTCGTCGGCTACGGCGACCTGGCCGGCCGGGTGGGCCAGCCGGGTGCCGCCCAGGCGGTGGGCCTGGCCATGGGGGCCAATCCGCTGCCGGTCGTCGTGCCGTGCCACCGGGTCGTGGAGAGCGACGGCGGCATCGGCGGGTTCGGCGGCGGCGTGGACACCAAGCGGCGGCTGCTCGCGCTGGAGGGGGTGCTGCCCGAGCCGCTGTTCTGAGGGGCGGACAGCGGCCGGGCGGGGCTATTCGTAGTGCCGGGCCTCGATGATGTTGCCGTCCGGGTCGCCGAAGTAGAAGCTTCGCCTGGCCATGCCGCGGGCGCCGTAGGAGTCGTACGACAGGTCCGAGACCGGGACGGACTGCTCCTCCAGGCGGGTGCGCAGGGCGTCGAAGTCGTGCGGGGACAGGGACACGCAGATGTGGTTGACGGGATGCCCGGCACTGGCGTCGGCGCCGGGGAGCATGCGCATGCGGTCCGCCATGGCGTGCGGTGCGAGGTCCAGGATGGTCTCGTCGTTGAGGCGCACGGAGGGGAAGCTCACGGTCCCCGCGGCGTACTCGGTGGTCCGCAGGGGCTCGAGGCCCAGGTTCTTCTCGTAGAAGCCGGCCGCGGCGACCGGGTCGCGCACCCAGAGGACGATGTGGTCGAGACGTGTCGTGTTGTCCGTCATGGCTCCCAGGCTCACGGCCGGTCCCCGGGGCCGCAAGGGGTCGGTTCCGGGGCCGTCGGGGTTTGGCCCGGTCCCGCACCCGCCAGGGATGAGGGGAGACCGGAGCTGAGGGAGAACCGTCGGACAGGAGGCAGGCGCGTGATGCTGGTGGTGTCGGAAGAGGTGCGGGAGGCGGTGGACGCGCGTCGCCCCGTGGTGGCCCTGGAGTCCACGATCATCGCGCACGGCTTGCCCCGCCCGCGCAATCTGCTGGTGGCGCGGGAGCTGGAGGAGGCGGTGCGGCGGGAGGGCGCCGTACCGGCGACGATCGCCGTGCTGGACGGCCGGCCGCATGTCGGCCTGGACAAGGAGCAGCTGGAACGGGTCGCCAACGAGGACGGCATCCGCAAGCTGGGACACCGGGACCTGCCGCTCGCGGTGGCCTGCGGCGCGAGCGGGGCGACCACCGTGTCGGCGACCGCCCTGCTGGCGGACCTCGCGGGCGTACGGGTGTTCGCGACGGGAGGGCTGGGCGGCGTCCACCGGAAGTGGACGGTGACGCAGGACGAGTCGGCCGACCTGGGTCTGCTGGCCCGCACCCGGATCACTGTGGTCTGCGCGGGCGTGAAGTCGATCCTGGACGTACCGGCGACGCTGCAGCGGCTGGAGACGCTGGGGGTCGCCGTGGCCGGTTACGGAACGGACCGCTTCCCCGGCTTCTACCTGTCCGACTCGGGGCATCCGGTGGCCTGGACGCTGGACGACCCGGGGCAGGTGGCGGCGGTCATGCGGGCGCAGGACGCGCTGGACGGGCCGCGGTCCGCGCTCGTGGTCGCCAACCCCGTTCCCGAGCAGGAGCAGCTCGATCCCGCGCTCCACGCGCGCGTGCTCGCCGACGCGCTGCACGCCTGCGAGGCGGAGGGTGTCACGGGCCAGGCGGTCACGCCGTTCCTCCTCGAACGCCTGGTGCGGCTCACCGACGGCGCCTCGCTGAGCGCCAACCTGGCGGCGGTGCGGGGGAACGTGCGGCTGGCGGCCCGGATCGCGGCGGCCTGGACCGGGGCATGAGCCTGGCCCCGGGCGGTGCGCTGCTGGTCGTCGGGGACGTGGTCACCGACATCGTCGCCCGGCATCGGGGACCGCTGGCCCCCGGCACGGACACCGCTGCCGCGGTGCGGCGGCTGCCCGGCGGGGCGGGCGCCAACGTGGCCTGCTGGGCCGCGCACGAGGGGTGCGGGGACGTGCGGCTGCTGGGCCGGGTGGGCACCGACGCGTCCGCGTGGCACGAACGGGAGCTGACGGCGTGCGGGGTGCGTCCGCTCCTCGTCGTCGACTCGGCGGCGCCCACCGGGACCGTGATCTGCCTGGTCGACACCGCCGACTCGGCCGAGCGGACGTTCCTCACGGACAGCGGGGCGGCGTTGCGGATCGGGCCGGGCGACTGGTCGGACACGCTGCTCGACGGAGTGGGCCGGCTGCACCTCTCGGGCTACCTCCTCTTCTCGGAACCGGGCCGCGCCCTGGTGTCGGTCGCTCTGGGGGCGGCCCGCGCGCGCGGGGTGCCGGTCAGTCTGGACCCGGCGTCGGCCGGGTTCCTCACCACGCTGGGCGTCGACCGTTTCCTCGGCCTGGTCGAGGGCGTGGACGTGCTGCTGCCCAGCCGTGACGAGGCGCGTCTGCTCACCGGCCTGCCCGACGTGGCGGACGCGGCGGCGAAGCTCAGCCGGCACGTACCGCTGGTGATCGTCAAACAGGGGGCCAAGGGGGCCCTGGTGGCGCGGTCCGGCACCGTGGGCGCGCGGGTCGCCGCGGTCACGGCGGCACCGCGGGACAGTACAGGCGCCGGTGACGCCTTCACCGGCGCGTTCCTCGCCGCACTGCTCGCGGGCGCGGAGGCCGAGGAGGCCACGGCCGCCGGGTGCCGGGCGGGCGCACGGGCGGTCGAACGGGTGGGCGGGAGACCGCCACGAGCGGCCGGCCGGGAGCCGGGCGACGGTTAGCGGGGTTCAGGGGTCAGCCCTTGCGTCCCCACGCCGAGATCATCGGCGCCGTCGCGAGGTCCATGCCGCCGGACGCGACGTTCGCGAGGTGGCGGTCGATGTCGTCGTGGGTGGCCACTTGGGCGGCGACCAGTTGGTCGCGGATCTGTCGTACCGTCGCGGACTCCAGCGCGGCGCACGCGGGTGAGGTGACCGGGAAGTAGGCGTCGGCCTCCACCCTGCGCAGTCCCGCCTCCCGGAGCATCCGGGGCAGCCGGCGGCCGTAGGAGAGGTCGGCGCCGCGACCGGACAGAAGTTGGCGGAAGCCGTGCCGGAGCCGGTTCGCCAGCTCCTGCTCGGGTCCGTGCTCGTCGGGGCAGAGCAGGGGCTGGAGTGCCGGGTCGGCGTCCTCGACCAGGAGGCGGCCACCGGGACGCAGGGCCTTGATCATCGACCGCAACGCCCGGTCCCGGTCGGGGACATGGACGAGGACGAGTCGGGCGTGGACCAGGTCGAAGCCCTCCCCGGGCGGTTCCTCCGCGCCCACGTCGTGCACGCGCACCTCGACCGGCGGCCGGCCGGCCGGGGCGACCCGTGAGGTGTCGATGTCCGTCGCGAGGACCCTGCCGGTCGGCCCCACCCGCTTGGCCAGCCACGACGCCACGGAGGTGCCTCCGGCGCCGACCTCCCAGCAGCGCCAGCCGGGGCCGACGCCGAGTGCCTCCAGGTGCCGGAACGTCGTGGGATCGAAGAGGCTGGCGAAGGCGTCGAAGCGCTCCGCCGCCTCGGACTGCCCGTTGTCGAGGAGGTATCCGTCGGTTCGCGTCATGCTGCGATCATCCCAGTTGTCCCGCTTGCCCGATGGGGGCGACGCTCCGGCAGGCGGGCCACCTCCGCGGCGGCCGGACCGGTTGGGGCCGGGGCGTGCGGGCGCCCGGGCGGTCCGTCCACAGGCGGGAACAAAGCGGAATCCCCCGTTTCCACAGGCTCGTTCGCCGGTTCCACCGGCCTGGCAGACTGGCCTGCCAGGGCGCGGGAAGCACAGCGCGAGGGGACATACGCGGGGAGATTCGGATGACCATGGCGGGCAATCTGCGGAAGGTCACGGGGCTGGGCAGGGTCGGCGGCCTGCGGAAGGTGGCACGGCTGGCCCGTCGGCGGCGGGTGGACCTGAGCCACCCCGCCCGTTCCCCGCTGGGCTCCTCGGTGGTGAACTGCGTGACCTACCGGGACGGTGTCCGCATGCCCGAGGCCGGCGATCCGGTCGACGTCGTGGCGCGGATGCGCAGGCGCGGGGCGGGCTTCGTCTGGCTCGGTCTGCACGAGCCGACGGACCAGGAGTTCGCGGGTGTGGCGGAGCTCTTCGAGCTGCATCCGCTGGCGGTCGAGGACGCGATCGAGGCCCATCAGCGGCCCAAGGTGGAACGGTACGGCGAGACGCTCTTCGCCGTGTTCAAGACGGTCTGCTACGTGGAGCACGAGGAACTGACGGCCACGAGCGAGGTGGTGAGCACCGGCGAGATCATGGTGTTCGCCGGGCCGGACTTCGTGATCACCGTGCGGCACGGGAGGCACGGCTCGCTGGGGCCTCTGCGGGAAGGACTGGAGTCCGATCCGGCCCAGCTCGCCAAGGGCCCCTCGGCGGTGCTGCACGCGATCGCGGACCATGTGGTGGACGACTTCCTGAGCGTCATCGAGTCGGTCCAGGAGGACATCGACCATGTCGAGACGGAGGTGTTCGCGGAGAACGGCGCGCGGGTCGACCCGGGGCGCATCTACCAGCTCAAGCGTGAACTCCTGGAGCTGCGGCGGGCCGTGGTGCCGCTCGGCCGGCCGCTGGAGGAGCTGGCCACCCGGCCGTTCCGGGTGGTCGAGCCGGAGATACAGGCCTACTTCCGCGACGTCGCCGATCATCTGCTGCGGGCCACCGAGCAGATCGCGGCGTTCGACGAACTCCTCAACTCCATCCTCCAGGCCCACCTGGCGCGCGTGACGGTCGCGCAGAACGAGGACATGCGGAAGATCACGGCCTGGGCCGCCATCGTCGCGGTGCCCACGATGGTCTGCGGCGTGTACGGCATGAACTTCGACCACATGCCGGAGCTGGGCTGGCGGTACGGCTACGGCCTGGTCATCGGCGTGATAGCCGTCGGCTGCCTGGCGCTGCACCGGGGCTTCCGGCGCAACGGCTGGCTCTGAGGTGCCGGCCGCACCGGGTCAGCCGCTCCAGGCGGGATGCCGTGGATCGTCGGCGCGCACCAGCACGTCGGCGGTGCCCGACGGGTCGGCCTCCTGGTCGTAGCGCTCGAAGGCGGGCAGGGTCCACTGCTCCGTCTCGGGGGTGCGGCGGCGCAGGGCGCCCGGGGTGAGGACGAGATGGACGCTCAGATCGAGGGGGAACCAGTGACGGAGCAGAAAGGGACCGTGGAGCAGCAGCGCGCCGCCGGGCGGGAGTCGGGCGTAGGGGCTGCGGGTGGCCCGGTCGGTGACCGGGTCCCACAGGTCGGGCAGGACCCGCCCGTCGCCGCCGGGACCGACGGGATCGAAGACCTCGCGCCACAGGGCACCGGTGTCGTACCAGCCGTTGTAGTAGGACTCGGCGTCCTGGTGCCCGTACTCCAGACGGAGCGAGGCGGGTCGCAGGAAGCCCTGCGTTCCGACGACGAGGGAGGGGCGTCCGCGCACGCGCAACGCCTCACCGACCCGTTCGGCGAGGTCGCCGGGACGGGCGGCGGGTGCGCCGTCCAGGGCGACGCGCGTCCAGGCACTGCCGTCGGTGGGCTCCAGGTCGAGCAGTCGCTCGGCGAGACGGTCGCCGAGCCGGTCCCAGGTGATCGCTTCCAGTCGCACCCGCCCATGATGCGTCAGCTCCGGTGTCGGTCGGCACGACGGTTGCCGCGCCGGGCAGCGCCCCGCCCTCCTGGACGCTCGCGCATGGGTTCGCGGCGCTCGGCCATGGTCACCGTGCCGGTGCGGCGGTTGACTTGGGGTGATCGACGGGCGGTGCCGCCGCGAGGGCGTGCTCCGGGCCGACAGTTACTCGACGGGTGGGAGTTGACGCGACATGGGCGAGGGACCGTACTTCGTACTGACGGTGCTGGGCGTGCTCGGGACCGGTGTGGCCGCTGGTGTCTTCTGTGCCTTCTCCACCTTCGTCATGCGGGGGCTCGCCGCGCTGCCGCCCGCCCAGGGGGTCGCCGCGATGAACGCGATCAACACGGCCGCGGTGCGGCCGGCCTTCATGTCCGTGTTCCTCGGGACGGCGGTGCTGGCCGCGGTGATCGCGGTGGTCACGCTGGTGCTGTGGCCGGAGGAGGCGGCGGTGGAGCTGCTGCTGGGCAGCGGGCTGTACCTGGTCGGGTCGTTCGGGGTGACCGCGGCGGCCAACGTGCCGCGCAACGCCGCGCTGCTCCGGCTGGAGCCGGGCGCCGCGGAGGCGGCCGAGCGCTGGCCGGCCTATGTGCGCGAGTGGACGGCCTGGAACCACGTGCGCGCGGTTGCCTCGGCCGCCGCGGCGGTGGCGTACGTGCTGGCCCTCGCCTGAGCCGGCCGCGGCACGGGCCGCGGCGCACCGACCCGGCGCGGCCCGGTCCGGCGCGGTCCGGTCCGGGCGAGGAGCAGTCCGGCGCTCTGCGGGCGGAGCGGACCGGTCGTATCGTGGAGCGCGTGAGCGCCGCCCCCCGGCGCACGGCCAGCCACCGCGCACGCAAGGAAGACGGCCATGGCCGATCCCAAGGGTTTCCTGACGACACCCCGCGAGGAGTGGCCCCGCAGACCGGCCGACGAGCGGGTCCGGGACTGGGACGAGGTGTACGTCCCGGGTGCGCTGCTGCCGATCGTCGGCCGGCAGGCCGACCGGTGCATGGACTGCGGCGTCCCCTTCTGCCACGAGGCATGTCCGCTGGGCAATCTGATCCCGGAGTGGAACGACCTGGTCTCCCGGTCGGACTGGCGGGCGGCGAGCGAGCGGCTGCACGCCACGAACAACTTCCCGGAGTTCACCGGCCGGTTGTGTCCGGCGCCGTGCGAGGCGGGCTGTGTGCTCGCCGTCAACCAGCCCGCCGTCACCATCAAGAACGTCGAGTGCGCGATCGCGGACACGGCCTGGGAGGAGGGCTTGGTCCCGCCCCTGCCGCCGGAGCGGCTGTCCGGGAGGACGGTGGCGGTGATCGGTTCGGGACCGGCGGGGCTCGCGGCGGCGCAGCAGTTGACCCGGGCCGGGCACACGGTCGCGGTGTACGAGCGCGACGACCGGATCGGTGGGCTGCTGCGGTACGGGATCCCCGCGTTCAAGATGGAGAAGCGGCACCTGGAGCGGCGCGTCGGCCAGATGCGGGCGGAGGGGACGAGGTTCCGTGCGTCGACGGCGGTCGGACGGGACGTGGACGCCGCCGCGCTGCGGGCTCGCTACGACGCGGTGGTGATCGCCACCGGGGCGACGGCGTGGCGCGAGCTGGCCGTGCCCGGCCGGGAGCTGGCGGGGGTGCATCAGGCGATGGAGTACCTGCCGCTGGCCAACCGGGTGTGCGAGGGCGACCTCGAGTGCTCCCCGCTGTCCGCCGCCGGGCGGCACGTGGTCGTCGTCGGTGGTGGCGACACGGGCGCGGACTGTCTCGGCACGGCGGTGCGGGAGCGGGCCGCCTCGGTGACGCAACTGGACATCTACCCGCGGCCGGGTGCGGAGCGCGACGAGCAGGCCGAGCCCTGGCCGACCTATCCGCGCCTGTACCGGCTGTCGGTGGCGCACGAGGAGGCACGCGACCTGCGGTCCGCGCCGGCGGCGGACGCGGACGCGCGGCTGTTCGCGGCGTCCACGCTCCGCTTCACCGGCGACGAGCGGGGGCACGTGCGTGCGCTGCACCTGGTCGGGGTGGACGCCGGGCGCCGTCCGCTGCCCGGCAGCGAGCGGTCGCTCCCCGCGGACCTGGTCCTCCTCGCCCTCGGCTTCTCGGGGCCCGACCGGCAGGACGGGCTCGTCGACGGGCTGGGACTGGACATGGAGCCCCGTGGCACGATCGCCCGGGACCGGGGCTTCGCGACCAATGTCCCCGGGGTGTTCGCCGCCGGGGACGCGGCGCGCGGGCAGTCACTCGTCGTCTGGGCGATCGCGGAGGGGCGGGCGGTGGCGGCGGCCGTGGACCGCCACCTGTCCGGCGGCAGCACCCGGCTGCCGGCCCCGGTCGGCCCGTACGACCGGCCGATGACGGCCTGACCGGGGTGCGGCCGGACGTCGGCCTGGAGGTACTCGGTCCTTTCCGCCGGGATACCGGCCGTACGTCCGCGCGGGGCGATGGGTGATCAACTCAGTGCCTAACAGCTTAAAAACAACAATCCAAGGGGGTGCACGTTTCAGGACAGAAGGAAGTCCGCCTCTCCCGCCTTCGCTCCCTCGATGAAGGCCGTCATCTCGGCGGAGGTGTAGATCAGCGCCGGCCCGTCCGGGTCGGTGGACTGCCGTACCGCGATCCGGCCGTCGGCGAGCTTCATGGCCTCCAGGCAGTTGCCTCCGTTGCCTCCGCTCCACGGCTTGTGCCAGCCCTCGCTGCCCAGGTCACGGGCGGGCATGCCGTTGTAGATCCGCTCGGCGCGGTTGAGTGGTGAGCGCTGGGGCTTGATGCGGTTCATTCACAGCTCCTTGCGGAGATCCCGGAGGATCTCCTTCGTGCGATGTGCCGTGGCGGCCTGCGCCGCCATGCGGTCCATGACCTCGAGGTGGGTCGCCACCTCCGCGCGCGCGTCGAGATAGACGGCGCCGGTCAGGTACTCGCTGTAGACCATGTCCGGCAGTTCCGGCATGGCGAATCGGAACAGCACGAAGGGCCCGTACGTGCCGGGGTGCGGCCCGCTCGAGAACGGGGCGATCTGCAGCGTCACGTTGGGCAGCTTCGTGGCCTCGAGCAGCCGGTCGATCTGGGCACGCATCACCTCCGGCCCCCCGACGGGGCGGCGCAGCGCGGTTTCGTCCATCACGACCCACAGCCGGGGTGCGTCCTTACGGGTGAGCAGTTCCTGGCGTTGCATGCGCAGGTCGACGTGGCGCTCGATGTCGTCGGGCCGGGTCTGCCCGATGGCTCCCGAGCGCAGTACGCCGCGTGCGTAGTCCTCGGTCTGCAGCACTCCGGGGACGAAGTGGGGCTCGTAGGCACGGATCAGGGAGGCCGCGCCCTCCAGGCTGACGTACAGCGAGAACCAGCCCGGGAGGATGTCGTGGAAGCGCTGCCACCACCCCGGTTTGTTGGCGTCCTCGGCCAGCTGGACGAAGGCGTCGGCCTCCTCGTCGCCGACGCCGTAGGCCTTCAGCAGGAGCTGGAGGTACGGGATCTTGAGGGCGACCTCGGCCATCTCCATGCGGCGGACCGTGGCGGGGGCGACGCGCAGGATGCGGGCGGCTTCCTCGCGCTTGAGACCGGCACGTTCCCGCAGGTCCAGCAGGCGCCGGCCGAGTACGACCTGGCCGACCGTCGGCGCGGACCGCGGCTCGCTCACCGCCCACCTCCTGAAGAGTCCCGGAAGATTCCCTGCGTCCCAGAGTCCTTGCGTCCCTGTTTTCCCGTACGGACAGCCTCGGCGAGACCCGGCGTGTCCTGGCGCGGACAGCCCGGCGGCGCCATTCGAAGATCTGTTCGAAAACCTGGCGAGGTCTTCGACGACCTGAAGTGGCGCCGCTCGACGTGCTGTTGCGAGCAGTGTGCCACGGCCGTCCAGAACGTCACACAGCACTCTGCATTTTTCAGAGTGACACTTGCCAAGTGTTCACGGCGGGGCGATAGTGGCAAGCGTGATTCCGTCCGCGCCCTTAGGAACAGACGCCGCCGCGGGCTCCCTGGGCCTCGGTGCCGCCATGGGAGCCGGCGCTTCGGGAGCCGCCGCCGCCGAGCGCCGGTTCCGTTTCGAGCTGGCCGCTCATCCGGGTTCTCCCTCACAGGCCAGACGCCTGACACGGGCCCGGCTGAGCGGCTGGGCAGTGTGCGAGGACACCTGTGACACCGCGGCCCTGGTGGTCTCCGAGCTGGTGACCAACGCGATCGTGCACACGGCGAGCAGACACATAGTGTGCGAGCTGCACGACGCCGACGACCTGGTCCGCATAGCCGTGCGCGACGAGGGCTGCGCCCCGGGCCAGCCCCACCCCTCGGCCGATCAGCAGCCCGAGGACGAGCACGGCAGGGGCCTGATCCTCGTCGACGCCCTGTGCGAGGCCTGGGGCGCCCACGAGCACGGTCCCGGACTGCTGGTCTGGGCGGAGCTGCCGCGCAAGGCCGACGAACCGCGCGACCCCGCGGAGCCCCGCAACGACCTGGGCTGGGGCGCCCGGCCGAAGCCCGCCCCGACGGATGACACGGGGGACGAGGGCGAGGCCGAGTCCCGCCGCAGGGAAGACCACCGACCGCGCGAGGCCCGGGTGACCGCAGAGGCCCGGGTGACCGCAGAGCCGCGGGGGACCGCCGAGAGCCGCAAGGGCCTGGAAACAGTCCGTGGAACGGGGACCGAATGGCTATGAGGGCCGCGTCCGGCGTCCGACCTCTGGGTCTGGACACGATGGTCCGCCTCCAGCGCGGACGGCACACCGCCGGAACACCTCGGAGACTGCCCGTGCCGGATGGTATGACCGCACCGCTGGGCTGCGACGCGGTGGCCGTTCCCGCCCGCCTCGGCCAGCAGGTGCTGCCCCGGCTGCCACGCGTGGGGTGCGTCTACGCCGATGACACGCACTGGTGGTGGATCGTTCCGTCCGACTCCGACTACGCGCTGGAGTGGCCCGCCCCCGCGCGCTACGCGACCGGTGCGGTCGTACCGGGCTCGACGAGCCTGCCCGCCCTCATCCACCGCTCGGACGGCACGGTTCCCTACACGCCGCCGATCCCGCTGTACCTGGCCCTGTGCCGGCTGACGAACACGACGCCCACCTGGTCGCGGACGGTGAGCGCGTAGGAGCCGGGCGGCGGCGCGTCAGGCCGCCGCGTCACCCGCGCTGTCCCGGCGTACGACGACCAGGAACATGTCCGTCGCGAGGTCCATCACGACCTCGGCGGGCATACCTTCCAGACGCCGCGCCTGTGCGAACTCCTCCGCCGGCCAGGATCCCCGCGGTCCGCCGGCGGGAAAGCGTTCGAGCACCGTTCGCCCGTTCACTCCGCACCTCCATGTAGCGCTGCACTCGTAGAGTTAAACGCCAACCATGGAGCGGACGCCTCGCGTGGTGATGGTACTGAGACACAGTTGACACCTGTTCACCGCAAAGGGTGAGCGGCGCCTCAGCCGTCCGGCCGTTTTCGCCACCGAGCGTCTCAGTCCTCGTACTCGTCGTGATAGCGCACTCCCCCGCTGCCCGCGGGCGCACCGAGAGCCGACGCGCGCCCCTCCGGTTTCTCCCACGGCTCCCGCCGGCCGAGCGCGGTCAGGTCGAGCAGGCTGGTGGTGGATCCGAGCCCGTCGAGGCCGCGTTCGTACGTCGAGTAGGTGTGGAAGACCCGTTCGCGGTCCCGCAGGAAGCAGCTGAGCCCCGGCCGCTCGACCAGCTCGCCCTCGTGCTCCAGGGTCGCCTCGAAGTCGGTGTTGAAGTCGCTGACGTACGACGAGTACCAGGGCAGTGTCCAGCCCATCCGCGCCTTGAACGGCAGGATCCTCGGGTACGGCGCCCGGGAGACGGCCGCGAAGGACGTACCGCGGGCCCTGAGGTGCGCGAGGTGGGCGATCTGGTCCAGGAACGCCGAGCAGCTGCGGCAGCCGGCGTCCCACTCGGGCGCGAACATGAAGTGGTAGACGACGAGCTGCTCCCGGCCCTCGAAGAGGTCGAGCAGGGTGGCCTTGCCGTCGCCGCCCTCGAACACGTACTCCTTGCCGACCTCCACCATGGGCAGCCCGCGACGCTCGGCGTTGAGGGCGTCACGCGCGCGGGTGGCCGCCTTCTCCTTGGCCAGTAAGGCCTCGCGCGCCGCGCGCCAGTCCGCGCGGGTGACGATCTCGGGCAGCGACATACTCCAGCCTCCTGTACGACGACGCGGTCGGGCCGTCCGGGTGGTGACCGAAGGGCGGAGCGGAACTCATCGCTGCCCGGCAAGATTCTTTTCAGCGGTCCGCCGAACAGGCCCTGAACAGGCCCTGAACAGGCCTTTCAGGTGTCGTACTCCTGGATGCGCCGGCCGTGCCCGCGGTCGGTCAGGGCGGGCAGCCGCTCCCCCAGCTCCCGGACCACCTCGGGCACGTCCACGGTGAGCAGTTCGCGGTCCCGCATGAGGACGCGTCCGTCGACGATCGTCGTGCGCACGTCGGCGGAGCGCGCGCTGTGCACCAGGGTGGCGGCGAGGTCGTGCACGGGCTGGGTGTGCGGTCCGGTGAGGTCGACCAGGATCAGGTCCGCCCGCCGCCCGGGTGCGATGCGTCCCACGGTGTCCCCGAGCCCGACGGCCCGGGCGCTCTGCACGGTGGCGTGGTGGAGGGCCTGGCGGGAGGTCAGCCAGCGCGGATCGCCCTCGGCGGACTTCTGGATCAGGGACGTGAGCGCCATCGACTCCCACACGTCGAGGGAGTTGTTGGACGCGGCACCGTCCGTGGCCAGCCCCACGGGGACGCCGATGTCACGCAGCGCGCGCACCGGTGTGGTGCCGGGCCAGCCGAACTTGAGGTAGCCGCGGGGCGCGGTCGCCACCGCCGTACGGCCGCCCGCGCGCGCGAGGAGCGGCAGGTCGCCCTCGGTGATGCCGGTGCCGTGGGCGATGAGCACGTCGGTGTCGAGGACTCCGGTGCGTTCCAGGACGCCGATGGGGGTGACGCCGTGCCGGGCGAGGCTCGTGTCGGTCTGGTCCCGGTTCTCGGCGGCGTGCAGGTGCACGGGCAGTCCGTGCTCGCGGGCGAGTTCCGCGGTCGCGGCGAGGTCGGCGTCGACCACCGTGTAGGGGGCGTGCGGGGCGAGGGCGGTGGTGATCCGGCCACCGGCGGAATCGCGGCGGCGCAGCGCGAACTCCAGTGACGCCGCCAGCCCCTCGGGCCCCTGCGAGGAGAAGTAGGCCTGCCCGAGTTGCGCCCGCATCCCGCACTGGTTCACGACCGCGGCCACGGCGTCCATGTGGAAGTAGCTGTCCGCGAAGGTCGTGACGCCCGCGCGGATCATCTCGGCGCAGGCCAGCCGGGCGCCCAGGAGCACGTCCCGCACGGTGAGGTTGGACTCGACGGGCCAGACGACGTCGTTGAACCACTCCTCGGTGGGCAGGTCCTCGGCGAGTCCGCGCAGGGCGACCATGGGCGTGTGCGTGTGGCAGTTGATCAGCCCGGGGAGGGCGACCTGGCCGCGTGCGTCGATGCGGTCGGCGGCGGGTACCGCGGCCCCTGCCGCGGCGGTGGTCACGGAGTCGACGACTCCGCCGCGTACGACGACGGCCGCGTCCTGCTCGAAGCCGATCCGTTCGCGGTCGTCGTGCACGAGCACGGTGCAGCCGGTGATGACGAGATCGGCGATCCCGGCGGGCTCGGCGGGCTCGATGGGCTCGGCGGGCTCGGCGGGCTCGGCGGGCTCGGGTGAGGAAGGCGTCATCACGCCAACGTACGGTGCCGTCCCACGCGCCCGCGCCGCTCGGCGAGTTCGTCCCGCAGCGCGGCGAGCCGTTCGGTGTGGCGGGGTGTGAGCCGCCCGGTGTCGTCGAGGTGCACGGCGCACGCGGTGGTGGTGTCGACGAGCCGTTCGAGGACCGCCGCGACCTCGTCGGTGCCCTCGGAGTGCCGGGCGAGGGCGGGCAGTTCGGCGGCGGCACGGGCGATGGCTGCGCGGGCCTCGGCGAGCGTGCGGTAGGCCTCCCGGCGCAGCGTCCACCGGGCGGCGCGGTCGTCGGACTCGCTCAGTACGTGCGTGAGGTAGGCGTGCGCGGCCACGTCGGCGGCGTCGACACCCGCCCGGATACCGGCGCCCCGCGGCCCCGGCATCGGCAGGTGCCCGGCCACCAGCACGATCGCGCAGGCCAGCAGCGTCTCCCCGATGCGGCCGGCGGATGCCTGCGGTTCGCCGCCGACCATGACCAGGGCGAGGACGAGAACGGTGACGACGGTGGTCTGGGCGGCGAAGTGCCGCGCGGCGACCGGCACCAGGGCACCGCAGACCGCGACGAGGACGACCAGACCCTCGGGCCGGGGCAGTACGGCCGCGAACCCGGCGAACAGCAGCGCCCCGAGCACCGTCCCGGCCGCCCGGCACAGCACCCGGGACACGAGCGGGCCGAGGTCGGGCTTGACGAGGAAGACGGCGGTGGCGGGCAGCCAGTACCAGTGCTGGTGGGAGCCGTACCAGTGACCGTGGTGCAGCGCCTGCGCGACGGCGGCACTGGCGCCGAAGCACAGCCCGGCCCGCAGCCCGTACTCCCGCCCGCCCGGGCCGAGCACCGCCCGCGCCACCGAGCGGGGCGATCGCCTGCGGACGTGCAGGTCGGGGCCACTGCCCCGGTCGAAGGCCTGCGCCGCGTGCAGCAGGGCGTCGTCCAGGGCGCGCAGGGCCGGATCGGTCCGGCTGGGGGCGGGCAGCGGCCCGGCGTGGGTGTTGCCTCGGACGGCCGCCGCGAGCCGCCGGGGGCCCTCGCCGGCCCGCGCGGGCACCGCCCGCTCCGCCCACGCGAGCGCGGTCGCGGCCTCGCCGAGGGGCAGCGCGGCGGCGTACTGGGCGTGCAGCCGGCGTTCGGCGGCGGTGGCGGCGCGGCGCCGCAGCCGGGGTCCGGCGAGCGCGTCCTGCGCGTGGTCGAGGGCGGCGGTGAGCGCGGTCCGGCGGGCCACGGCGTGCTCCGTGCCGACCGCGTCGAGGAGCGCGGCGACGGCCTCGTAGACGTCGGCGACGGCTGCCCGTTCCCCGTCGAAACGGAAGTCGAGACGGAGGTCGCCGGTGACAGAGGTGGGTGTGGGCAGCACCAGCCGCAGCAGGAGCAGCCATCCGGCACCGGCGAGGAAGGCGAGGACGCTCCGCCACCCGGGGTCGGGCAGCGGCATCCCGGCGCCCACGGCCGCGGTGACCAGCAGCTGCGTCCCCGTCCCGGACGCCACGGGCCCGACGGCGCTGACGCACCCGGCGACCAGTCCGAGCCCGGTCAGCACCAGGGTCAGCACCACGGCCCCGAGGTGCTGCCCGGCGTACGTCCCGACGAGCAGTCCGAGCGCGCCCGCGAGCGCGGGTACGCCGATCCGCCGCACGGAGGTACGGCGGCTGCCCGGCCGGTCGTTGACGCCGGCCAGCATGGCGGCGATCGCGGCGACGACTCCGAGGGAGGCCCGCCCGGCGACCAGGGCGGCGATCAGCAGCGGCCCGCCGGCCAGTGCGCCCCGGACCACCGCGTTCCAGGGCACCGGGCCGCGCTGGGCGTTCAGGGCGTGGCCGAGCCAGGGCGGGAGTGCGTGGGCGGCGGTGCGGAACACGGGGTGCGGGGCTCCTGTCGTCCGGGCGAGGCGGTGGTGAGCCTTCGGGCGACGGTGGCCGGGCTGGGCGGTGCGCTGTCAAGCGTACGACGGGTTTTCAAAGGCGCGGAAACGGGCTTGTTTCGCGGGGGTGACGGCCGTTGAGCGCCACGGAGCACTGCGGTCCGGGGCGGTTCCGTGTGGTGCGGTGGGTGCGGTGGGTGCGGTGGGTGCGGGGCGGGGCGGGGCTCTCAGGAGCGGGCGGCCTCCAGAGCGTCCCGCAGCAGGGTTCCGGCCCGTGTCACCGCGTCGTCCAGAGCCCGCGGCTCCGGCGTCAGACCGGCGAGCAGCACGTCCATCCCGTCCAGCCCGGCCCGCTCGACCAGCCCCTTCTCGTTCGTCACCCACTCCCCCCGTGCCGCCAGCACCGCGTGGGCCGTCTGGGTCGTGGCGAGGGCGAGCGCGCCGGCGACCTGGGTGAGGGCTCCCTTGGGGGCGTGGCCGGCCCGGGCGTAGGCGAGGGTGGCGGTGGCCGTGCCGTACCAGCGTTCGGGCGCGGTGGTGCGCAGGGCCTCCGGGTAGGCGGCGGGACGGGGCGGGTCCCCGCGCAGCACCTTGTTGATCGCCAGCTCGGCGACCACGAGGTAGGTCGGGATGCCCGCCAGGTGGAACATCAGCGGCTCGACGCCGAAGCGGCCCGCCGCCGCCTCCGCCGTCTCGTGCTCCACCACGTCGAGGTCGCGGTAGTGCACGTCGACCCGGCGCTCGTCGATCGTCAGCCAGGCGCCCCCGTTGAAAACGCCGCCGCCCCAGGCGCCGAGCTCCGAGACCTCTCCCGGCCAGCCGGCGGCGCGCAGGTCCTCGGGGTCGAAGGCGCCCCGGTAGTAGACCGCCAGGTCCCAGTCGCTGTCCGGCCTGTGCGTGCCCTGGGCCCGGGAGCCGCCGAGGGTGACCGCGCGGACCGCGGGCAGGGCGGCGAGCCGGTCGGCCGTGGTGTCGAGGAAGGCCTGGTCCGTGAGGGTGGGCGTGGGCACTGGTGGGGGCTCCTGACGGCGGGGCGGGGACGGGACGGGAGCGGGACGGGAGCGGGGCGGGGACGGGAGCGGGCCGACGCCGGGGAGCCTAGGCGGCCGGCGTGCGGGCCGCGAGCGAAATTCGGGTGCGCGGCACGGCCGGAGAACGGACGATCGGGAGGTTGCCCGCCGTCATCCAGGAGTCCACGTGATCCAACGCGTCACCGTGCCCGGCCTCTTCCCGCCGCCCGTCTACTCCCACGCCTCCGTCGTCGAGGCCGGGACCAGGCTCGCGTTCCTCGCCGGTTCCGTTCCGCTCGACGCGGAGGGCAAGCTGGTCGGCGAGGGCGATCCGGTCCGTCAGGCCGAGCAGGTGCTCGCGAACCTCACCGAGCAGCTGCGTGCCGTCGGGAGCGGGCTGGAGCACGTGCTGTCGACCGATGTGTACGTCGTGAGCGCGGAGACCGCCGCGCTGTCCGCCGTCTGGGACGTGGTCGAGGCGTCCGGGCTCAGCACCGGTCCGCACTCCTCGACACTGCTCGGGGTGAGCTGCCTCGGCTACCCGGGTCAGCTGGTGGAGATCACCGCGACCGCGTCCGTGCCGGAAAGCGGCCGACCGTGAACCGGGGTACGGGAACCGACGCGGGAGCCGAAGCGGTGGTGCTGCGGCGCGCCCGGGCCGTCGACGCGCGTGCGGCGGCCGACGTGTGGCTGCGTTCCTTCGCCACCGCGCTGCCGACCGTGGTCCGGCCCCGCTCCGACTCCGAGGTCCGTGCGTACTTCCGGCACGTGCTGGTGGAGCGCCACGAGACCTGGGTGGCGGAGGGGGCCGACGGCGCGGTGGCCGGTGTGATGGTGCTGGAGGGCGCGGAGCTGTCGCAGCTGTACCTCGCCCCCGAGCGGCGCGGGCGCGGGATCGGGGACCGGTTCGTCGCCCTGGCCAAGGAGCGCCGGGCGGACGGGCTGTCGCTGTGGACCTTCCAGGTCAACGCGCCCGCGCGGCGCTTCTACGAGCGGCACGGGTTCCGGGCCGTGGAGTGGACGGACGGCGACCGGAACGAGGAGCGGGAGCCGGACGTGCGCTACGAGTGGCAACCTCGGTCCGTCTAGTCCGTCATTCCGCGGTGCCACCGCGCGCGTATTTGTCCGTCGCCGCCAGCAGGGCCTCGTCGCCGGTCGCCCCGGCGTCGTGTCCGGCCTCGTCCACGATCACCAGGTCGCTGTCGGGCCAGGCGTGGTGGAGCCGCCAGACGATGCCGAGGAGGTTGCCGAAGTCGAGGCTGCCCTGGACCAGGGTGCCGGGGATGCTCTTCAGCAGGTGCGCGTCCCCGAGGACCACGCCCTCGTCGTTGCCGTCGCCGAGGAAGTGGTCGTTGCCCCAGTAGTGCGTGACGGTGCGGGCGAAGCCCATGCGGAAGTCCTGGTCCTCGTAGCGGGCGACCGAGCGGGGCGGCGCGGGGACGATCGCCGTCTCCCAGTCGGTCCAGGCACGCGCGGCCCGCTCGCGGACCGCCGGGTCCGGGGACTCCAGCAGTCGGTTGTAGGCGGCGGGGAGGTTTCCGTCGCGGGCGTCAGGGGGCAGTTCGGCGAGGAACCGCTCGTGGGCCTCGGGGAAGATCTTCCCCAATCCTCTCGTCAGGAGGGCCACTTCGGCGTTGGAGCCGGTGGCGACCCCGGTCAGCACCAGCTCGCTCACCACGCCGGGGTGCGTCTGCGCGTACCGCAGGCCCAGGACCGAGCCCCAGGACACGCCCCACACCAGCCAGCGCTCGATGCCCAGGTGGGCCCGCAGCCGCTCCAGGTCCGCCATGAGGTGGGCGGTCGTGTTGACGCTCATGTCCGTGTCGGGGGCGCTCGCGCGGGGCAGCGAACGCCCGGCGCCGCGCTGGTCGAGGAGGACGATCCGGTAGGCGGCGGGATCGAAGTAGCGCCGGTGCCCCGGACTCGCGCGGCTGCCGGGTCCGCCGTGCAGCACCAGCGCGGGTTTGCCGTGCGGGTTCCCGCAGGTTTCCCAGTACACGTGGTTGCCGTCCCCGACGTCGAGCATGCCGTGGTCGTACGGTTCGATCTCCGGATACAGGCCCATCGGAGCACCGTAGCGGCGGTGGCCCCGCTCGCTCATCCGCTTTACGGTGCGGCCCTCACCGCGCGGGCAGCCCCGCCGTGTCCGCCGCCGTGCGCAGCACGTCGCGCAGCATCCCGGGGGTGAGCCGGCCGGTGAAGGTGTTGCGCTGGCTGACGTGGAAGCAGCCGAAGAGGTGCAGGCCCGGCCCGTCGGCGGCGTCCAGCGTCACCTGCGCGCCGTGGGCGAAGGCCGGACGGGGGCGGGGTACGGCCCAGCCCGCCCCGGCGAACGCGGGCAGCGCCGCCTGCCAGCCGAAGGCCCCGAGGACGACCACCGCCCGCAGTGTCGGCCGCAGCAGCCCCAGTTCCTGGACGAGCCAGGAACGGCAGGTGTCCCGTTCGGCGGGCGTGGGCTTGTTCGCGGGCGGGGCGCAGTGCACGGGCGAGGTGACGCGCACGCCGTACAGTTCCAGGCCGTCGTCCACGTCGACCGCGGTGGGCTGCGAGGCGAGGCCCACGTCGTACAGCGCCTGGTACAGCACGTCGCCGGAGCGGTCGCCGGTGAACATCCGCCCGGTGCGGTTGCCGCCGTGGGCCGCGGGCGCCAGGCCGACGATCAGCAGCCGCGCGTCCGGCGGGCCGAAGCCGGGCACGGGCCGGCCCCAGTACGTCCAGTCGGCGAAGGCGGCCCGTTTGGTACGGGCCACCTCTTCCCGCCACTCCACCAGCCGCGGGCAGGCGCGGCACCCCGCGATGCGCTGGTCGAGTACGCGGAGGCCGCCGGTGTCCATACCTCCACCGTAAGACCCTCTCCGGCACGGGCGGGACGTACGAGCCCCTGGGTGCCCCGTCCGCGGGGGCCGTCGTCGGCCGCCGAAATTGCGGCCCGCCGCGCCGTGCCGGGCGGTTAGGGTCGAACCATGGCTTCCGAGCATGACGAAGGCGGGAGCGGCCAGGTGGCCGCACCGCGGGACGGCGCCGCTGCCGCGGCCGGGACACCGGACCCGAAGACGCCGACACCGGACCCGAAGACGGCCGCGGCGGTCGCCGCCGCCGAGGCGGCCGGGCCGCAGAACGGCGAGAGCGTCCGCGTGGACAGCTGGATCTGGGCCGTCCGCCTGATCAAGACCCGTTCCCTGGGCGCGACCGCCTGCCGCGGCGGCCATGTCCGGGTGAACGGCGAGCGGGTGAAGCCCGCGTACTCGCTCCGCGTCGGCGACGAGGTGCGCCTGCGACAGGAGGGCCGGGAACGGGTCGTCGTCGTGAAACGGCTGATCCGCAAGCGCGTAGGTGCCCCGGTCGCCGTCCAGTGCTACGTCGACAACTCGCCGCCGCCCCCGCCCCGCGAGGCCGTCGCCCCGGCCGGCATCCGCGACCGCGGCGCCGGCCGCCCGACCAAGCGCGACCGCCGCGAGATGGACCGGCTGCGCGGGCTGGAGGGCCTGAGCAGCTCCCGGAGGGACGCGGAGACCAGGCCCTGAGCGGTCCGTGCACGGGTCACGCCCGGTCAGCCGCGTCGGACCCGGGGGCGCGGGCGCAGCAGTCGGCGCAGCTCCTCGTTGTGCCCGCGGCGGGCCCGGGCGACGACCAGGAGCGGCACCATGAGGATCAGCGGTGTCGCCGCGCCCGCACCGTCGAAGTAGGTGAGCTGGACGACGAACGCGCCCACCATCAGCGCGCTCAGCGCCGTCGCCGCCACCGACTGCAGCACCGGCACGAGCAGGGCGACCGCTCCCGTCAGCTCGAGGACACCGATCGCGTACATGCCCGCGTCGCCCCAGCCCATCTCGGCGAAGGTGTCGGCCGCCGAGGAGTGCGCGATCAGCTTGGGCAGGGCGCTCGCGAGAGCGAAGAACAGCGCGAGGAGCATCTGCACGACGCGCAGGGCGACCCGGAGGCCGCGCGGGCGGGCCGAGACGGTGGGGGCTGGGACGGGGGCGGGGGAAGCGGTGGTGTCGGACATGGCTATCTCCTGGGCCGAGCGGTCCGTGCTGCTGTCGGGACACAGACCGCCCGCCGCCCCGGAACTCATAGCCGGACCGCGCCCCGACTCCCCTCCGCCCATGCCGGGCCTGCCCTTGCCACTACCCCTGCCGCACAGGCACGGCCCTCACCCACGTCCCGTCGTCGGTGAGATACCGGTCCACCGCGAGCCCCGCCTCCCCCAGTGCCCCCTCGAACTGCTCCCTGGTCAGTGGCCGGGCCCGGAAGGTCTGGGTCCAGACCGCGTCCGGGAACTCGTACTCCGCCCGGACCGAGTTGACGCCGTCACCCACCGGGTCCGCGGACAGGATCCGGATGGTGAAGCCGCTGGGGTCCACCCGTTCCCTCGGCAGATTCGTGTGGTAATCCGCCCCCTCCCGCTGGATCAGTACGCAGCCGTCCTCCGCCACATGCCGGGCGCAGGTGCGCAGCAGGCCCCGCCGCACCTCGACGTCCCCGGCGTGCACGAGGAACGACGCCAGCATCACGGCGTCGAAGCGCTCGCCGAGGTCGAGGTCCTCGATCGGGCTGCATAGGGTGCGCGCCCCGCGCACGCGCTCCAGCATCTCGGCGGACTCGTCCACCGCGGTGACCCCGAACCCCCTCTCCAGCAGCGGGTGCGTCATTCGCCCCACCCCGCTGCCCAGCTCCAGTATTCGCGCGCCCTCGGGCACGGCGGCGGCGACGATGTCCGGCTCGGCTCCGACCGGCAGCCTCGAATAGAGCTCGACGGCGCAGCCGTCCGGGGTGATGGCCCCGGGTCCCGTCCCCTGGTGTCCCTCTCGCATGCTCAGCTCCATACCCGTCCAACGGCCCGCCCCCGCACACCCGTTCCCCCACGCCCTCGGTTCACCCGACCGAGTGAACGCGTGCCGTCCCGTGGTGCGGTCGGTCCGTGGATGCGCCTCGTTTCCCCCTCGGGGCGCGCCGCAGTACGTTCGAAACAGGAGTGGTGAACCGATGCGTACGGGCAGTGAACCGGCCACCGCGCGCAGTGCCCTGCGGGCGCGGTTCTGGCTGAGCCTGTGGGGGCTGGTCTGGGCGGTCTTCGGCACGGCCGTCTTCGCGCTCACGGGGCACTTCGGCTGGGCGCTCGCCTGCGGGGTGCTGTGGCTCGTCGTCACGGCCGACCTGACGGTGATCCTCCGGCACCTCCGCCAGGGCCCGCACTACCAGCCGGGCCGGAACATCCCGCCGTACCTGCCACCGAGGCGCTGACCGCGCGGTCAGGAGTCGAAGCGCGCCTGCTGCAGGTACTCCGGGTTCGGGTCCAGGGCCGCCGCCAGCCGGAAATGGCGCCGGGCCTGGCCGGGGCAGCCCCGGCGCTCGTAGGTGCGGGCGAGGGCGAAGTGCGCGAACGCGTTGTCCGGCTCGCGCTCCAGGACGATGGTGAACTCCAGCTCGGCCGGACGCAGTTGCGCCGCCGCGAAGAAGGCACGCGCGCGCAGCAGCCGTGCGGCGGTGTTCTCGGGGTGGGCGCCGATGACACCGTCGAGCAGTTTCACCGCGCCGCGCGGGTCCCGCGCCGCGAGCAGTTGCTCGGCGGCACGGAAGTCGATGACATCCGTCTCCGGAGTACGTCCGGTCGGACCGCTTGTCTCGGGCACGGCTGAGTCCTTCCCTCGCTGGAAGGGATCAACGCACGCGCCGGACCCGCTATTCCGTGTGCGCCCCGCTCACCAGTTCGTCCCAGACCTCCTTGACGCGCCGCCGCAGCTCCTGAAGCGGTACGTCGTTGTCGACGACCACGTCCGCGATCTCCCGGCGCTGCTCGCGCGTCGCCTGGGCGGCCATGCGGGCCCGTGCGTCCTGCTCGCTCATGCCGCGCAGCCGCACCAGCCGGTCGAGCTGGGTGGCGGGGGCGGCGTCCACGACGATGACGAGGTCGTACAGCGGCGCCAGGCCGTTCTCCGTGAGCAGGGGGACGTCGTGGACGACGACGGCGTCCTCGGCGGCGGCCTCCTCGAGGGCACTGGAGCGCTCGCGGACCAGGGGGTGCACGATGCCGTTCAGGACGGCCAGCTTCTCGGGGTCGGCGAACACGATCGAGCCGAGTTTCGGCCGGTCCAGGCTGCCGTCCTCGGCCAGGACGTCCTCGCCGAACGCCGCCACGACCGCGGCGAGCCCCGGTGTTCCGGGGGCGACGACCTCGCGCGCGATCCGGTCGGCGTCGATCAGTACGGCACCGTGCTCGACGAGGAGCCGTGACACCTCGCTCTTGCCGGCGCCGATCCCGCCGGTCAGGCCAACCCTCAGCATGAGCGGAAGCTTAGAGGGTGCCGGTCACGGCGTCAGCCGTCGCCCTCCCGCTCGGCGAGGAACCGTTCGAACTCGCGGCCGATCTCGTCGGCGGAGGGGATCTCGACGGGTTCGGCGAGCATGTTGCCCCGGGTCTCGGCACCGGCGGCCGCGTCGTACTGGTGCTCCAGGCCCTGGACGAGGGCGATGAGCTCCTCGTCGCCCTCCTGGATCTGCCGGTCGATCTCCGTCTGGGTGCGGTGGGCGTCCGTGCGCAGGGAGTGCGCGATGCCCGGCAGGACCAGGCCGGTCGCCGCGGTGATCGCCTCCAGGACGGTCAGCGCCGCGTCCGGGTACGCGGAGCGGGCGACGTAGTGCGGGACGTGCGCGGCGACGCCGAGCACGTCGTGGCCGGCCTGCGCGAGCCGGTACTCGACGAGTGCCTCCGCGCTGCCGGGAACCTGCGCCTCCTCGAAGGGGCTGCGATGACCCGGCACGAGGTCGGTCCGGCTGCCGTGCGGGGTGATGCCGACCGGCCGGGTGTGCGGGACGCCCATGGGAATGCCGTGGAAGCTCACCGACAGGCGGACGCCCAGCCGCTCCACGATCTGCCCCACGGCCGCGGCGAAGCGCTCCCACTCCACGTCCGGCTCGGGGCCGGACAGGAACAGGAAGGGCGCCCCGGTGGCGTCCTGGACGAGCCGCACCTCGATGGTGGGTTCCTCGTAGTCCGTCCAGGTGTCCCGCTTGAAGGTCAGCAGCGGCCGGCGGGCCCGGTAGTCCACGAGCCGGTCGTGGTCGAAGCGGGCGACGACCTGGTGGGGCAGCGAATCGAGCACCTGGTCGACGATCTGGTCGCCGGTCTCCCCGGCGTCGATGTATCCGTCGAAGTGGTACAGCATGACCAGTCCGGCCGACTCCTGGGCGAGTGCCATGTCGACGACGGCAAGGCCCTTCGGCTCCCAGGTGTACAAATCCTGCGGATCAAGCACAGTGACCGCTCCCCTCCTCGTGTTCGTATGTCACAACACCCTTGTGGGGTGGGGCATTCCCGGAGGGAAGCACTGAAGGGGCCGCACCTCGAAAGGTGCGGCCCCTCAGTCAACCGTCGTGCTTCAACCGCTGTGCGTCAGCGGCCGGTGCAGAGCTTCAGCTCTGGCCGCCGGCCAGCTTCTCGCGCAGCGCGGCCAGCGCCTCGTCCGACGCCAGGGCGCCGGAGTTGTCGCCGCCCTCGGAGGAGTACGAGCCGCCGCCACCGCCGCCACCGGACGCGGCCTGAGCCGCACCCGCGGTGTCGACGCCCTCGGCAGCGGCCTTCTCGTCCGCCTCGCGGGACTTGATGACCTGCGCCTGGTGCTGCTCGAAGCGCTGCTGGGCCTCGGCGTACTGCGTCTCCCAGGCCTCGCGCTGGGTCTCGTAGCCCTCGAGCCAGTCGTTGGTCTCGGGGTCGAAGCCCTCGGGGTAGATGTAGTTGCCCTGGTCGTCGTAGGACGCGGCCATGCCGTACAGGGTCGGGTCGAACTCGACCGTGGACGGGTCGGCACCGAAGGCCTCGTTGGCCTGCTTCAGCGAGAGGCTGATGCGGCGGCGCTCGAGGTCGATGTCGATGACCTTGACGAAGATCTCGTCGTTGACCTGGACGACCTGCTCCGGGATCTCCACGTGGCGCTCGGCCAGCTCGGAGATGTGGACCAGACCCTCGATGCCCTCGTCCACGCGGACGAACGCACCGAACGGAACCAGCTTCGTGACCTTGCCGGGCACGACCTGGCCGATCTGGTGGGTGCGGGCGAACTGCTGCCACGGGTCTTCCTGGGTCGCCTTCAGCGACAGGGAGACACGCTCGCGGTCCATGTCGACGTCGAGGACCTCGACGGTGACCTCCTGGCCGACCTCGACAACCTCGGACGGGTGGTCGATGTGCTTCCAGGACAGCTCGGAGACGTGGACCAGACCGTCGACGCCACCCAGGTCCACGAAGGCACCGAAGTTGACGATCGAGGAGACGACGCCGGAACGGACCTGACCCTTCTGGAGGGTCGTGAGGAACGTCTGGCGGACCTCGGACTGGGTCTGCTCCAGCCAGGCACGGCGGGACAGGACCACGTTGTTGCGGTTCTTGTCCAGCTCGATGATCTTCGCCTCGAGCTCCTTGCCCACGTAGGGCTGGAGGTCGCGGACGCGGCGCATCTCGACCAGGGAGGCCGGGAGGAAGCCGCGGAGGCCGATGTCGAGGATGAGACCACCCTTGACGACCTCGATGACGGTACCGGTGACGATGCCGTCCTCTTCCTTGATCTTCTCGATGGTGCCCCAGGCCCGCTCGTACTGGGCACGCTTCTTCGAGAGGATCAGGCGGCCTTCCTTGTCCTCCTTCTGGAGAACAAGGGCCTCGATCTCGTCACCGACGGCGACGACCTCGTTGGGGTCGACGTCGTGCTTGATCGAGAGCTCTCGGCTCGGGATGACACCTTCGGTCTTGTAACCGATGTCGAGCAGGACCTCGTCCCGGTCGACCTTCACGATGACGCCGTCGACGATGTCGCCGTCGTTGAAGTACTTGATCGTCTCGTCGATCGCGGCGAGGAAGGCTTCCTCGTTACCGATGTCGTTGACCGCAACCTGCGGGGTGGTGGCGGTGGTCTCGGTGCTGCTCGTCATGTGGGAAAGGGCTCCGGTACGGACATTGAAGTCGTAGGTACTGCTTACGCCGGGAGCCCGTTTCGCTCTGCAGAAGCCGGACAGCCAAGGAAGCGTCACCGAAAACCACTGGTGACGCCTCGAGAACCGAGGGGACATACAACAGATGCGAGCGCGACCTGCTACGTCTGAGGTGCGCAGGCCCGCAGCGCAACTTGTAGCATACGGGGGCAGCCGGGCAGGGTCAATGCGCGAAGCCGCACACCCGGGGCGGATCGTCGCATACCCGGCACAAAAGCCGTCTCCCGAGGCCACACGGACCCCTGGATGCCCCCTGCGTGACACGAGGGGCGGGCGGCACGGAAGAGCCCGCAGACTAGTACGAGGGAGCCGGTCATCCAAGAGGGAGTCGAAGCATCCGAACCCGAGGCCACCCGGCGTGCCGCCGGTGTCACGGAGAGTTCCCGCGCCAACCGCGGCTGGTGGGACCGGAACGCGGACGAGTACCAGACCGAGCACGGCACCTTCCTCGGCGACGACCGCTTCGTGTGGTGTCCCGAGGGCCTGGACGAGGTGGAGGCCGAGCTGCTCGGCCCGCCGGAGGAGCTGAAGGGCAAGGACATCCTGGAGATCGGCGCCGGCGCGGCCCAGTGCTCGCGCTGGCTGACCGCACAGGGTGCCCGTCCGGTGGCCCTCGACCTCTCCCACCGCCAGCTCCAGCACGCCCTGCGCATCGGCGTCGCGTTCCCCCTGGTGTGCGCCGACGCGTCGGTGCTGCCCTTCGCGGACGGCTCGTTCGACCTGGCGTGCTCGGCGTACGGGGCGCTGCCCTTCGTCGCCGACCCGCGGCTGGTGCTGCGGGAGGTGCGCCGGGTGCTGCGGCCCGGCGGCCGCTTCGTCTTCTCGGTCACGCACCCGCTGCGCTGGGCGTTCCCGGACGAGCCGGGCCCCGAGGGGCTGTCGGTCTCCGCCTCGTACTTCGACCGGACGCCGTACGTCGAGCAGGACGACGAGGGCCTCGCGGTGTACGTCGAGCACCACAGGACGCTCGGTGACCGGGTGCGGGACGTGGTGACGTCCGGGTTCCGGCTGGTGGACCTGGTGGAGCCGGAGTGGCCGGACTGGAACACCTCGGAGTGGGGCGGCTGGTCGCCGCTGCGCGGGCAGCTGGTCCCGGGGACGGCGATCTTCGTCTGCGAGCGCGACTGAGCCGCACCGGGAGCCGGGTCCACGCGCGCGTGGAGGGCGCCTTCGCGGACGTACGACACTGGGGGCGTGATCCGTTACGACGCCCTGGACGCGCTGCCCGTGCGCGGCGCCCTGCCCGCGCTGCACGACGCCCTGGAGGGGCACGGCACGGCGGTGCTGGTCGCGCCGTCCGGTACCGGCAAGACGACGCTGGTGCCGCTGGCGCTGGCCGGGCTGCTGGGCGGGGAGGGCGCTCCGGCGCGGCGCGTGGTGGTGGCCGAGCCGCGCCGGATCGCCGCACGGGCGGCGGCCCGGCGGATGGCGTGGCTGCTGGGTGAGAAGCCGGGCGCGAGTGTCGGGTACACCGTGCGCGGGGAGCGGGTCGTGGGGCGCCACGCGCGCGTGGAGGTCGTCACGACGGGCGTGCTGTTGCAGCGGCTCCAGCGGGACCAGGAGCTGACGGGCGTCGACGCGGTGGTGCTGGACGAGTGCCACGAGCGGCATCTGGACGCGGACACGTCGGCGGCGTTCCTGTGGGACGTACGGCAGGCCCTGCGGCCCGAGCTGCGGCTGGTGGCCGCGTCGGCCACGACCGACGCGGCGGGCTGGTCCCGGCTGCTGGGCGGCGCGCCGGTGGTCGAGGCGCACGGCGTGTCGTATCCCGTCGAGACCGTGTGGGCACCGCCGGCGCGTGCGGTGCGCCCGCCGCACGGGATGCGGGTGGACCCGGCGCTGCTCGCCCACGTGGCCTCCGTGGTGCGGCGGGCGCTGGCCGAGCGGGACGGGGACGTCCTGTGTTTCCTGCCGGGGGTGGGCGAGATCTCCCGTGTCGCCGGTCTGCTCGGGGCGCCGGCGGACGTGGATGTGCTCCAGGTGCACGGGCGGGCGCCCGCTGCCGTGCAGGACGCGGTGCTGGCGCCCGGGGCGCGGCGCAGGGTGGTGCTCGCGACCTCGGTGGCCGAGTCGTCGCTGACGGTCCCGGGCGTGCGGGTGGTCGTGGACGCGGGGCTGGCTCGGGAGCCGAGGGTGGACCACGCGCGCGGGCTGAGCGCCCTGACGACGGTACGGGCCTCGCGGGCGGCGGCGCGGCAGCGGGCGGGCCGCGCCGGACGCGAGGCGCCGGGGGTGGTGTACCGCTGCTGGGCGGAGGCGGAGGACGCCCGTCTGCCGCGGTTCCCGGCGCCGGAGATCAAGGTGGCCGACCTGACGGCGTTCGCGCTGCAGGCGGCCTGCTGGGGCGATCCGGACGCGTCCGGTCTGGCGCTGCTCGATCCGCCGCCCGGCGGGGCGATGGCGGCCGCCCGGTCGGTGCTGGAGGCGGTCGGCGCCGTGGACTCCGCGGGGCGCGCGACGGAGCGAGGCGTTCGCCTGTCCCGCCTCGGCCTGCACCCCCGGCTGGGCCGGGCACTCCTGGACGCGGCGGAGCCGAGCGCGGGGGTTGCGCCCCGGGCCGCCTCGGGGGCGGCGGCGCCCGCGGGCCGCTCGGGTGCTCGTCCTGCGGGTACGGGCGCCTCGCCGACGGAGACCCCGGCACCGCGACACGCCGCCGGAGGCACCGCACGACCGGCCGCCGCCGGGGCCCGAGTCCCCGGGGCGGGCGGCTTCGGGAGCGGTGGGGCCGAGGTGGTGGCCGAGGTGGTGGGCCTGTTGAGCGAGGAGGCGCCGCGGGAGTACGGGGACGACCTCGTGTCCGTACTGCGGGCCGCCAGGCGCGGAGGAGACGCGTACGGAGCCCGGTGGCGGGCCGAGGTGCGGCGACTGAGGGCCGCTGCGGTGGACGGCGACGACCGGCGGAGACAGCGCGCCACCGCGAAAGGTGACGACAGCGGACCGGGCCAGCGCGCCACCGCGGAGGACGGCGACAAGCGGCGGAGACAGCCCGCCACCGCGAAAGGTGACGACAGCGGACCGGCCCAGCGCGCCACCGCGGAGGACGGCGACAAGCGGCGGAGACAGCGCGCCACCGCGAAAGGTGACGACAGCGGACCGGGCCAGCGCGCCACCGTGGAGGACGGCGACGACCGGCGCGGACAGCGCGCCACCGCGGAAGGTGACGACAGCGGACCGGGCCAGCGCGCCGCCGTGGAGGATGGCGACGACCGGCGCGGACAGCGTGCCGCCGTCGAGGGTGGCGACGGCGGGCGGGTTGGTGAGGGTGTTCTCGCCGGGCTGGTTGCCGCGCTGGCGTTTCCGGAGCGGGTGGCCAGGAAGGACGGCGGTTCGTATCTGATGGTTTCCGGCACCCGGGCGGAACTTCCGCAGGCGTCGGCACTGCGCGGGGCGCCGTGGATCGCCGTCGCCGTGGCCGACCGGCCCGTGGGAAGGGGGCACGCGCGCGTGCAGCTCGGCGCGGCTGTCGACGAGGAGACGGCCCGGCTCGCAGCGGGGGCGCTGCTGACGGAGCGCGACGAGGTGCACTGGGCCGACGGCGACGTGGTGGCCCGGCGGGTCGAACGGCTCGGGGCGGTGGAACTCGCGGTGCGGCCCCTCGCCGACGCCGACCCCGTACTCGTGCGGGGCGCCCTGCTGGAGGGGCTGCGGCGGGAGGGGCTCGGGCTGCTGCGGCGTTCGGCCGACGCCGGCCTGCTGCGCAAGCGGCTCGCGTTCCTGCGGCACCGGCTGGGCGAGCCCTGGCCGGACGTCACCGACGACGCCCTGCTCGCGCGCGCGGACGAGTGGCTGGAGCCCGAGCTGAGCCGGGCCCGGCGGCGGGCCGACCTGGGGCGGATCGACGCCGCGCAGGCGCTGACGCGCTTGCTGCCCTGGGCCTCGGGGGAGGCGGCGCGGCTGGACGAGCTGGCCCCCGAGCGGATCCTCGTCCCCAGTGGGTCCAGGATCCGGATCGACTACGACGACCCCGAACAGCCCGTGCTCGCGGTGAAGTTGCAGGAGATGTTCGGGCTCCAGCGGTCCCCCGAGATCGCCGGGGTGCCGCTCCTGGTGCATCTCCTGTCCCCCGCCGGCCGGCCGGCCGCGGTCACCGCCGACCTGGCCTCGTTCTGGAAGGACGGCTACACCGGCGTACGGGCGGAGCTGCGCGGCCGGTATCCGAAGCATCCGTGGCCCGAGGACCCGGCCACGGCGGAGCCGACCCGGTACACGAAGGCCCGGCTCGGCAAGTGACCGCGGCCCGGCGGGGCGGGAAGTGCCTCGCCGGGCGGACGGTGGCGGTGCCTACGCCTCAGGTCCGGTCGACGGCTCGGTGGAGGGGGTGGTCGAGGGACCGGTCGACGGGTCCGGCGTCGGGTCGGCCGCCTTGGCCACCTTCAGGGTGATGTCGAGCGCGGCGCCGCCCGGCGTGGTGAGGCGCAGGATGTACGTGCCCTCCGCGTCGTCGGCGTACAGCTTCGGCAGCTCCAGCAGGCCCTTGGCGTCGGTCTTCCGGCCGGTCAGCGTACGGACGGCCGTTCCGTCGGCGTCCTTGAAGTAGGGGCCCTTGTCGTTCTCGGCCGGGTCGTCCTCGGACTTGATGAGGGTCGCGGTGACGGCGACCTGGTCCGCGACGACACCCTTGAGCGTGGCCTTCACCTCGATCGGGTCGGCGAACTCGCCGCCCGGCGTGCACGTCAGCTCGGTCTCGGTGGTGCGGGTGAGGGCGTCGGCGACGCGCTCGGTGACGGTGGCCTTGTAGTCGAGGCCCGGGACGGTACGGCCGATGACGGTGGCGCGGACGGTGAACCCGCCGGTCTGCTCGCCCGCCACCAGCGCGGGCGCGACGGCCACGCCGGAGGCGTCGGTGGTGACCGCGGCGACCTTCTCACCGCCGGTGAAGGTGGCGTCCGTGTCGCCGAGGACGGTGAAGCGGACGCGCACCTTGCCGACGGCCTCTCCGGCCTTGGTCTCGGCGCGGGTGCTGATCTTCTCGGCGAACGTGTCGCCCGCGATCGCGCTGAACCCCGTGGCGCCGGCGTTCTCCAGGTGGTGAACGGTGTCGGTGGGCGTGGGGGTCTCGGTCGGCGGCGCCGGGTCCGTGGGCGGCGTGGAGGGGCTGGTGCTCGGGCCTCCGGGATCGGGATCGGTGGGCCTGCCCGACGCCGGCGGCTTGCTCGGGCTCGGGTCCGGACTGGGCGTCGCCGTGCCGGGGGTCTGGGGCCGGCTGCTCGCGCCCGTGCCGCGCCCCCGGGAACCGGTGCCGGTGCCGGTGGTGGCGTCGTCGCTGCGGCCGACCGGGAGGCTGCCGGTGCCGTCCGGGATCTCGTGGGTGCCCTTGCGGTAGTACTCCAGCCACGACAGGACCGTGTGCAGGTAGTCCTGCGAGTTGTTGTAGCTGAGGATCGCGCGCTTCAGGTCGGCCTGGTCGGCCAGGTCCCAGCTGTAGCGGCACAGGTAGTGGCCGGCGGCGAGGGCGGCGTCGTAGACGTTGTTGGGGTCTGCCTTGCCGTCGCCGTTGCCGTCGCGGCCCGCCCACGCCCAAGTGGACGGGATGAACTGCATCGGGCCGACGGCGTTGTCGTACCTGCTGTTGCCGTCGTAGACGCCGTTGTCGGTGTCCTGGATGAGCGCGAAGCCGTTGCCGTCGAGCTGCGGGCCGATGATGCGGCCGATGGTGGTGCCGTCGGCGTCCACGCGGCCGCCGCGGGCCTGGCCGGACTCCACCTTGCCGATGGCGGCGAGCAGTTGCCACGGCAGGTTGCAGCCGGGCTTGGCCCGGCGCAGCTCGGACTCGGCCTTCTTGTAGGCGTCGAGGACGGTCGCGGGGATGCCGGCCTCGGACGAGCCGCGCGAGGCGGGGGTGCCCGTGGTCGGAGCCGGGCTGGGGCTGTTGAGGGGCGGCAGGTCGGTGTAGTAGCGCGAGTTGCCGGTGGCGCTCTCCTCGGGGGGAGTGTCGGACGTCGGCGCGTTGTCGGCGGTGGTCTGTCTGCCGTTGCCGTCGGCCGTGACGTCCGGGGCCTGGGACGCGGACAGGGCCGCGACCGCGACCGCCGCCACGGTGGTGGTGACCGCCGCCTTGCGGAGCCTCCTGTCGAAATGCGCCGCCATAGAGTGAACCCCTCCCCTGGACGCCCGTGCGTCCGTCTCCGTCCGTGTTCTGCTGTCGTGCTCGCCCGTCGTACCCGCTGTATCCGCCCTGTTGGGACGAGCGACCGGTGCGAACGGTTGCACCGCCGTCCCGCGAGCACCGTGGTCGTCAGTTCGACCAGTACGGTGCCGCAGGCGACCCTACGGCAACTTTCTTTGCACGGGCACCCGTTCCTGCCCGACATTCACCACTTGGCCATATGAGGGGTTCTGTTGTCGTTCGCCCTCGGTCGTCCGGCAGGCATGCCGCCCGGGGCCGCCGTCAGTACGGAGCCGGGCCGCCGGGACGGGTGCCGAGGGTGTCGGCGGGCGCGACGAACACGGTGAAGGTGTGGGCGGGCCGGGGCCGCGGCAGCAGGGCGAGGGCCAGCGCGAGGTAACCGCGGGCCAGGTCGGCCCAGAGCTGCCAGGCGGGTGGTCCCTGCGGGGTGGCGGTCGCGGGGGCCCGGTGGGCGAGCCTGCGGCGGAGGTCCGTCGCGGTGCGGTGCAGGACCGTCGTGACGGTGGCGGGGATGCGGCCGGTACTTGCGCCCGGTGCGAAGACCGGGACCGGGAGGAGTGGCACGCGGGCGGGTCCGTCGGTGCGTGCCCGTGCCGGTTTCGTCCGGTGGTGGAGCATGCGTATACCCATGCCCGCATCCTCACGGGAGACCGGGGCGGGGGCGTTTCCTCGGGGGCCACCGGAGTGACGGGGCGGGCCGGGCGGCGCTGGGGACGGGTGCGCAGCCCGGCGCCGACGGGGTGACCGGCGCGGGCGGGGCGGGGGTGCGCAGCCCGGCGGTGCGGGGTGCCTCCCCCAGTGCCTGAACGGCCTGGGAGGTGCCCCACCGCCCACCCGTGCCGCCTGGGGGTACCTCCCAGGCCCTTTAGGCACTGGGGGAGGCACGACTGCCCGCAGCGGCGGTGGGTGGGGGTGCACGACTGCCCGCAGCGGCGGCGGGCGGGGGCGGCTAGTGCGCTGCCGACTCCCAGTCCGGGCCCGCGCCCACGGAGACGCCCAGCGGCACGCTGAGCTGCACCGCGTCGGCCATTTCGCGGCGGACCAGCTCCTCCGCCGCGGCGCGCTCGCCCGGAGCGATCTCCAGGACGATTTCGTCGTGGACCTGGAGGAGCATGCGGGACTTGAGGTCGGCCTCGCGCAGCGCCTTGTCCACGTTGAGCATGGCGATCTTGACGATGTCGGCCGCCGTGCCCTGGATCGGCGCGTTCAGGGCCATCCGCTCGGCCGCCTCGCGGCGCTGGCGGTTGTCGCTGTTGAGGTCGGGGAGGTAGCGGCGGCGGCCGAAGAGGGTCGCCGTGTATCCCGTGGCCCGTGCCTCGTCGACGACCCGGCGCAGATAGTCGCGCACGCCGCCGAAGCGCTCGAAGTAGGCGTCCATCAGGCCGCGGGCCTCGGCCGCCTCGATGTTCAGCTGCTGGGAGAGGCCGAAGGCGGACAGCCCGTACGCGAGTCCGTAGGACATGGCCTTGATCTTGCGGCGCATCTCCGCGTCCACGGCCGACTGCTCGACGGAGAAGACCTGGGCCGCCGCGGTGGTGTGCAGGTCCTCGCCGGACGTGAACGCCTCGGTCAGGCCCGCGTCCTCGGACAGGTGGGCCATCACGCGCAGCTCGATCTGGCTGTAGTCGGCCGTCATCAGGGACTCGAATCCCTCGCCGACCACGAAGCCGCGGCGGATGGCCCGGCCCTCGTCGGTGCGGACCGGGATGTTCTGCAGGTTCGGGTCCGTGGAGGAGAGGCGGCCGGTCGCGGCGACCGTCTGGTTGAACGTGGTGTGGATGCGGCCGTCCGCGGCGATCGTCTTGATCAGGCCCTCCACCGTGACGCGCAGCTTGGCCTGCTCGCGGTGGCGGAGCATGATCACCGGCAGTTCGTTGTCCGTCTGGGCGGCGAGCCAGGCCAGGGCGTCGGCGTCGGTGGTGTAGCCGGTCTTGGTCTTCTTGGTCTTCGGCAGGTTCAGCTCGCCGAAGAGGACCTCCTGGAGCTGCTTGGGCGAGCCCAGGTTGAACTCGCGTCCGGCCGCCGCGTGGGCCTCCTTGACCGCCTGCTGGACGGCGCCCGCGAACATCTGCTCCATGGCCTGGAGGTGCTCCCGGTCGGCCGCGATGCCGTGCCGCTCCATGCGGGCGAGCAGCGCGGACGTGGGCAGCTCCATGTCGCGCAGCAGGTCGCCGGCGCCCACGTCGGCCAGGCGGCTCTCGAAGGTCTCGCCCAGGTCGAGGATGGCGCGGGCCTGCACCATCAGCACCTCGGCCTCGGCGCCCTCGTCCGCGCCGAAGGCGAGCTGTCCGTCGGCCGCGGCGGCGGGGGCCAGCTCGCGGTGCAGGTACTCCAGGGACAGCGCGTCCAGGTCGAAGGAGCGGCGGCCCGGCTTGACCAGGTAGGCGGCCAGCGCGGTGTCCATGCCCACGCCGGCGACGCTCCAGCCGTGCTCGGCGAAGACGCGCATCGCGCCCTTGGCGTTGTGGAAGACCTTCGGCCGGTCCGGGTCGCAGAGCCAGGAGCGGAACGCGGTCTCGTCGGCCTCGTCGATCTCCGTCGGGTCGAACCAGGCGGCCTTGCCGTCGGAGGCGGCGAGCGCGACCTCGGCCACCGAGCCGGTGCCCAGGGCCCAGGTGCCGACGGTGGCCACGCCGAGCGGCCGCGCGCCGTGCTCGGCGAGCCAGCCGGCCAGCTCGCCGGTGCCCAGCACGGTGCCGTCCAGCTCCACGCCGTCCGCGACCACCGGGGTGGCCTCGGCCTCCTCGGCGCCCGGGTCGACGGCGTAGAGCCGCTCGCGCAGCGAGGGATTGCGGATCTCCAGGGTGTCCAGGATCACCGCGACGCCCTTGCGGTCGTACGCCGTCCGCTCCAGGTCGGTGACGGTCCTCGGCAGCTCGACCCGCCGCTCCAGCTCGGTGAGCCGGCGGTTGAGCTTCACGGACTCCAGGTGGTCGCGCAGGTTCTGCCCGGCCTTGCCCTTGACCTCGTCGACGCGCTCGACCAGCTCCGCAAACGATCCGAACTGGTTGATCCACTTCGCGGCGGTCTTCTCGCCGACGCCCGGGATGCCCGGCAGGTTGTCGGACGGGTCGCCGCGCAGCGCCGCGAAGTCGGGGTACTGGGCGGGGGTGAGCCCGTACTTCTCGAAGACCTTCTCCGGGGTGAAGCGGGTCAGCTCGGAGACGCCCTTGGTCGGATACAGGACCGTGGTGTGCTCGCTGACCAGCTGGAAGGAGTCCCGGTCGCCGGTGACGATCAGGACGTCGAAGCCCTCGGCCTCGGCCTGGGTGGCGAGGGTGGCGATGACGTCGTCCGCCTCGAAGCCCCCGACGGCGAACCGGGGCACGTGCATGGAGTCGAGCAGCTCGCCGATCAGCTCGACCTGCCCCTTGAACTCGTCCGGGGTCTTGGAGCGGTTCGCCTTGTACTCGGTGAACTCCTCGGACCGCCAGGTCTTGCGGGAGACGTCGAACGCCACCGCGAAGTGCGTGGGCGCCTCGTCACGCAGGGTGTTGGCCAGCATCGACGCGAACCCGTAGATCGCGTTGGTCGGCTGGCCCGTCGCGGTCGTGAAGTTCTCCGCGGGCAGCGCGAAGAACGCGCGGTACGCCAGCGAGTGCCCGTCCATGAGCATCAGCCGCGGTCGGCCGCCGGAGGTGCTGTCGGTCTTCTTCGATGCTGTCTTCGCCACGACACCGATCCTGCCACGTGCCACTGACACTCGGCTCCGCCCTCGCCGTCCCGCCACGTCCCGCACCGTCCGGCGCCGGGCGCGCGGCGACGGCACCGCGGGTTCCGCAACCTTTGCTCACCGCCTCCGCCCCTCCCGGACGGCCTCGGTGTCGGCAGCGCGTGCGAGGATCGGAGACGTACTTCACACGTGTACGCGAAGGAGCGCGCGATGGCCACCAAGCCGCCCAAGGGTGATCCGGTTCAGGACGCGCCGCAGGTCTCGGAGCCCCAGCACGCGGCGGCGGGCATCCCGGCCATCGGCCACACCCTGCGGGTCGCGCAGCGGCAGATGGGTGTGCGGCGCACGGCGCTGACGCTCCTGCGCGTCAATCAGAAGGACGGCTTCGACTGCCCGGGCTGCGCCTGGCCGGAGGGGGACCACCGGCACAAGGCGGAGTTCTGCGAGAACGGCGCGAAGGCCGTGGCCGAGGAGGCCACCCTGCGCCGCGTCACCCCGGAGTTCTTCGCGGCGCACTCCGTGGCCGACCTCGCGACCCGCAGCGGCTACTGGCTGGGCCAGCAGGGCCGGCTGACGCACCCGGTGTACCTGCCGGAGGGCGGCGAGCACTACGAACCGGTCACCTGGGAGCGCGCCTTCGGCATCGTCGCGGAGGAGATCGCCGCGCTCGACTCGGCCGACGAGGCGGTCTTCTACACCTCGGGGCGCACCAGCAACGAGGCGGCGTTCCTGTACCAGCTCTTCGCACGCGAGCTGGGCACCAACAACCTGCCGGACTGCTCCAACATGTGCCACGAGTCGTCCGGCTCGGCGCTGTCCGAGACCATCGGCGTCGGCAAGGGCAGCGTCCTGCTGGAGGACCTGTACAAGTCCGACCTGATCATCGTGGCGGGCCAGAACCCGGGCACCAACCACCCGCGGATGCTCTCGGCCCTGGAGAAGGCGAAGGCGAACGGCGCGCGGATCATCAGCGTCAATCCGCTGCCCGAGGCGGGTCTGGAGCGCTTCAAGAACCCGCAGACCCCCAAGGGGCTCACCGCGGGCGCCTCCCTGACCGACCTGTTCCTGCAGATCCGCCTCGGCGGCGACCAGGCGCTGTTCCGGCTCCTCAACAAGCTGATCCTCGAGACGAAGGGCGCGGTCGACGAGGCCTTCGTCGAGGAACACACGCACGGCTACGAGGAGTTCGCCGCCGCGGCCCGCGCCGCCGACTGGGACGACACGCTCGCGGCGACGGGTCTCACGCGCGCGGAGATCGAGGAAGCGCTGCGCATGGTGCTCGCCTCGGAGCGCACCATCGTGTGCTGGGCGATGGGCCTGACCCAGCACAAGCACTCGGTGCCCACGATCCGCGAGGTGGTGAACTTCCTGCTGCTGCGCGGCAACATCGGCCGCCCGGGGGCGGGCGTGTGCCCGGTGCGCGGCCACTCCAACGTGCAGGGCGACCGCACGATGGGCATCTTCGAGCGGCCCGCGCCCGCCTTCCTGGACGCCCTGGAGAAGGAGTTCGGCTTCGCCCCGCCGCGCGAGCACGGCTACGACGTCGTACGGGCGATCCGCGCGCTGCGCGACGGCGAGGCGAAGGTCTTCTTCGCCATGGGCGGCAATTTCGTCTCCGCCTCCCCCGACACGGAGGTCACCGAGGCGGCCATGCGCCGCGCCCGGCTCACCGTGCACGTGTCGACGAAGCTGAACCGCTCGCACGCGGTCACGGGCGCGCGGGCGCTCATCCTGCCGACGCTGGGCCGCACGGAGCGTGATCTGCAGGGCGGCGGCGAGCAGTTCGTGACCGTCGAGGACTCCATGGGCATGGTGCACGCCTCGCGCGGCCGTCTGGAGCCCGCGAGCGGGCAGTTGCTGTCCGAGCCCGCGATCGTGTGCCGGCTGGCGCGGCGGGTGCTGGGCGAGGAGAGCCGCACGCCGTGGGAGGAGTTCGAGAAGGACTACGCCACGATCCGCGACCGCATCGGGCGTGTCGTGCCGGGCTTCGAGGACTTCAACGCGCGCGTGGCGCACCCCGGGGGCTTCGCGCTGCCGCACGCCCCGCGCGACGAGCGCCGCTTCCCGACGGCCACCGGGAAGGCCAACTTCACCGCCGCTCCGGTCGAGTTCCCCGAGCTGCCCGAGGGGCGGCTGCTGCTGCAGACGCTGCGCTCGCACGACCAGTACAACACCACGATCTACGGCCTGGACGACCGTTACCGGGGGATCAGGAACGGCCGCCGCGTCGTCCTGGTCAACCCGGAGGACGCCCGGAAGCTGGGCGTCGAGGACGGCTCGTACGTCGACCTGGTGAGCGAGTGGCGGGACGGGGTGGAGCGGCGGGCGCCCGGCTTCCGCGTCGTGCGGTATCCGACGGCCCGGGGCTGCGCGGCGGCGTACTACCCGGAGACCAACGTGCTGGTGCCGCTGGACGCCACCGCGGACACCAGCAACACCCCGGCCAGCAAGTCCGTGGTCGTCCGTCTGGAACAATCGGCGACCGACTGAGCGTTTGCTCAGCGGACCGGCCGGCCGGCGCCTCCGAGCGAGCGGCCGGCCGGCGGACACGCAGACGGATCGACGAAACGGAGCCGGCCCATGGGCGAGCAGCAGCAGGTGCAGTTCCCGCAGGAGGTCATCGACGAGTACGCCGCGCTCGGGGTCGACCTGCCCGCGCTGTTCTCCGCCGGGCACCTGGGGACGCGCATGGGTGTCCAGATCGTCGAGGCGTCCGCGGACCGGGTCGTCGGCACGATGCCGGTGGAGGGCAACACCCAGCCGTACGGACTGCTGCACGGGGGCGCCTCGGCCGTGCTGGCCGAGACGCTCGGGTCGGTCGGCTCGATGCTGCACGGGGGCGCCTCCAAGATCGCCGTCGGGGTAGACCTGAACTGCACCCACCACCGCGGGGCCCGCTCCGGTCTGGTCACCGGGGTGGCGACGCCGGTGCACCGCGGCCGGTCAACGGCGACGTACGAGATCGTGATCAGCGACGAGCACAAGCGCCGGGTGTGCACCGCCCGGCTCACCTGCCTGCTGCGGGACGTGAGCCCCGGCGACGGAGTCCGGGCGGCCACGGCGGGCTAGGGGGCGTCCGGCGGGTCATGCCGCAGACGCGGGGTCCGGCACGCGAGCGCCAGGCGCCCACCGCGCCCTCCGCCCCCGCCAAGCCCGGCCCAGCGCAGCCCAGCCCAGCCTCAAGCATTGCCCCCTGCCGCCGGGCGCTCTAGCGTCGGGGCATGGGACGGGGAGGGGGCCCTCGGCCGGGGGCGGCGGCGCTTCGGCGCCGTGTCGTGCGGGGGCGGACCGTGCCCGGAGGGGGCGTACGCGCTCCCGCGGCCCCAACTCCCCACCCGGCCCGGGCCTTGGCCCGGACCCTGGCTCTGACGCTGCTGATCGGCGTCTCCGCCGCCGGGTGCGGCGGCGGCCCCGACGACCGAGCGGGCGGTTCCGCCGGTACCGCGCCCAGCGCTTCTGCGTCGTCCCCGTCGGGCGCGTCGTCCGGGCCCCCGCGCCCCTTGTCCGGCGCCGAGTTGTGCGTGAGCGCCGTCGGGTACTGGGCGCGCGAGATACTGGACGGCGGCGTGCCCTACGGCGACTATCAGTCGATGGGGCTGTCCAACCGGCAGTACGACATCCTGCGGGAGGTCGTGGCCGCGGCGCGGGCCGCGAAGCGGGAGCAAGGCACCCGCGCCGCAGGCGAGTTGGCCGAGCGCCAGGTGCGCCGGACGTGTGCCGAGCGGTACCGCGACGGCGGGCCGAGCGTCGGCCCGTGGCAGCGATGAGCGGCGTCGGACCGGTCGAGCCGGGCGAGGACACCCACGTCCAGGACGTCCCGCGGCCCCGCCCGCGCGGCCGACTGGCCCTGCGCTACGACCGCCACCGCCGGACCGTCCTCGCCTTGGCCGCCGCCCTCGTCGTCCTGTCCGGCGGCGGCTACCTGTACGCGAGCCGTCCGCAGCCGCCCCCCGCTCCCCCGCCGCCCTACCCGTCCCAGGCGGTCGACCTGGTCTACGTGGCCCCGCTGACCGGCTCGCCCGGGACCCGGGCCGCCGGCTACAGCTTCACGGTGCTGCTGAGCGTGCGCAGCGGGCCGCCCGTCACCGTGACGCGGCTGACCCAGCCCTACGACGGCCTGTCGGTGACCACCTCCCCCGCGGCACCTTTCCAGACAAATTCGCATTCCGCCCGCAAGATCATTGTCACGCTACGGGTGACGGAATGTGAAAAAGCGCCCCGGAATCCCGGGCTCCCTTTCCTGGATGTAACACTGCGTAATGTGCGCGCAATAGAAGCCCACAGTTTCATCCTGGGGTCGCGCTATGCGCAGGACCTCTCCCGGGCCCTTGAGGTCGCCTGCAGCAACGATTCGAGGTAATCACCAAAACGCCCCAGACGCCTGAACCGGGGCGGTCCGTCCTGCGGGTTCTCAGCATGCGGACAGGGCGAATCGGCCTGAATTCAGCCCTTCTTCCCAGCCAGTACCGCTCTGCAATACCCGGTGTCATAACAAGAGAGTCACAGCCTCAGTCAGACCCTCCTCCACCTTCCCCACACACGCTTAGAGTCACGGCCAGTCACCGCGCCGTCGGATTGTCATTTCGGCTCCGCGCTCGACTCGACCGCCTCCACGGGGAAGCGGCCGTGCCAGGGAAAGGACTGATCGTGCGTCAACGTTCGCTCATCGCCATCACCGCCGCTCTGGCGGCGGGAGCGCTCACCCTCACCGCCTGCGGCTCGCGCGACGACGACGGCGGCGGCTCGGACTCCGGCAACGGCGGCGGTGGCACCACCGTCGTCATCGGTGTCGACGCCCCGCTGACCGGCGACCTGTCCGCGCTCGGCCTCGGCATCAAGAACTCGGCGGACCTCGCGGCCAAGACGGCCAACAAGAACAAGACCGTCGAGGGCATCACCTTCAAGGTCGAGGCGCTCGACGACCAGGGCCAGCCCTCCGTCGGCCAGCAGAACGCCAGCAGCTTCGTCGCCAACGAGGACGTCCTCGGCGTCGTCGGCCCCCTGAACTCGTCCGTCGGCGAGTCCATGCAGAAGGTCTTCGACACCGCCAAGCTGGTCGAGGTCTCCCCGGCCAACACCGGCCCCTCCCTCACCCAGGGCCCGGACTGGCGGACCAAGAAGGTCCGCCCGTACAAGTCGTACTTCCGCACCGCGACCACGGACGCCATCCAGGGCCCGTTCGCCGCGCAGTACGTCTACAACGACGCCAAGAAGAAGAAGGTCTTCGTCATCGACGACAAGAAGACCTACGGCGCGGGCCTCGCCGGCACCTTCACCGACGAGTTCAAGAAGCTCGGCGGCCAGGTGGTCGGCACCGAGCACATCAACCCCGACACCAAGGACTTCTCCTCGGTCGCCACCAAGGTGAAGAACTCCGGCGCCGACGTCGTCTACTACGGCGGTGAATACCCGCAGGCCGGTCCGCTGAGCAAGCAGATCAAGGAGGCCGGCGCCAAGATTCCGCTGGTCGGCGGCGACGGCATCAAGGACGACACCTTCATCAAGCTGGCCGGCGCCGCCGCCAACGGCGACCTCGCCACCTCCGTCGGCGCACCCGTCGAAGAACTCCCGTCGGCCAAGAAGTTCGTGGCCGACTACAAGGCGGAGGGTTACAAGGAGGACTACGCGGCCTACGGCGGCTACTCCTACGACTCCGCCTGGGCGATCATCGAGGCCGTCAAGAAGGTCGTCGAGGACAACGGCGGAAAGCTTCCCGACGACGCCCGCGCCAAGGTCACCGAGGCCATGCAGAACGTCTCCTTCGACGGTGTGACCGGCAAGGTCTCCTTCGACGAGTTCGGTGACGCGACCAACAAGCAGCTCACCGTCTACTCCGTCGAGAACGGAGCCTTCAAGTCCGTCAAGTCCGGTACCTACACCGGCTGACCGACCCGCACCACAGCCCACGAGCCGCGCGGGGCGCTGTTCCACTGGCGCCCCGCGCGGACTCGCATCCGGCCACACCATCCGTCGAACGTCCGAAAGTCTCGGAGGACATGCGGTGAACGAACTGCCGCAGCAGCTGGTCAACGGCCTGCTACTGGGATCCATGTACGGGCTCGTCGCCATCGGCTACACAATGGTCTACGGCATCGTCCAGCTCATCAACTTCGCCCACGGCGAGATCTTCATGACCGGCGCCTTCGGCGCACTCACGGTCTACATGTACATCCTGCCCGACGGCACCTCCATGCTGATCGCCCTGCCCCTGATGCTCATCGGCGCGGTGATCGTCTCCACCACCGTCGCCGTCGGGGCGGAACGGTTCGCCTACCGCCCCCTGCGCGGCGCACCCCGACTCGCCCCCCTCATCACCGCGATCGGCCTCTCCCTCGCCCTGCAGCAGGCGGTGTGGGCCTGGTACCCGGACGCCAAGTCCGCACGGCCCTTCCCGCAGATCGACGGCGGGCCCTTCCACATCGGCAACGTCACCCTCCAGACCGGCGACATCTTCCTGTTCGTCGTCGCCCCGGTGAGCATGGCCATCCTCGGCTTCTTCGTCATGCGCACCCGCACCGGACGCGGCATGCAGGCCACCGCCCAGGACCCGGACACCGCCAAACTCATGGGCGTCAACACGGACCGCATCATCGTGATCGCCTTCGCCCTCGGCGCCGTCTTCGCCGCCGTCGGAGGCGTCGCCTACGGCCTCCGATACGGCCAGATCGAGTTCAAGATGGGCTTCATCCTCGGACTCAAGGCCTTCACCGCAGCGGTCCTCGGCGGCATCGGCAACATCTACGGCGCCATGATCGGCGGCATCGTCCTCGGCGTCGCCGAGACCCTGGCCACCGCCTACGTCGCCGACATCCCCGGCCTGGACAAGTTCGGCAGCCAGTCCTGGGCGGACGTCTGGGCCTTCATCCTCCTCATCCTCGTGCTGTTGTTCAGGCCACAGGGCCTGCTCGGCGAACGCGTTGCGGACAGGGCGTGACACCGATGACCACACAGACCACCGCACCGAAGAACACCGGCGCCCCCACACCCGGCGACACCTCCGGCCTCATCGGCATACCCGCCAACCTCGGCCGCGCCCTCGCCACCGGCGGCGGCGTCCTCACCGTCGTCTCCACCTTCCTCGCCTGGACCTGGACCGCCGAGTTCCCCGGCGACCTCACCGTCTACGGCTACCCCGGCGGCCTCCAGGTCCTGGTACTGATCGCCGGCGCCCTCACCGCCCTCTTCGGCCTCGCCTCCTACGGCGTCAAGGGGCTCGGCTGGCTCGCACCCGCCGGCGCCGACGCCTCGCTCAAGTTCGCCGCCCTCGCCGCCTTCGCCACCACCTGGTACACGATCATCGCGATCAGCACCAAGCTCGGCGGCCTCGTCAACCTCGAACCCGGCGGCTACATCGCCGCAGCCGTCACCCTCGTCGCGTTCCTGGGCGCCCTCGCGCTGCCCTTCGAACACCCGGAACCCGACCCGTTCGACCCCGACGACACCGGCTGGGACCAGTTCAAGCACACCAGCTCGCAGAACTGGCAGACCGTCCGCGCAGCCTTCGCCTCCAAAGAGCCGCGGCCCGTGCGCGCACTCCCCTCCTACGTCGAGATCCTCGTCATCGTCGCGACCCTCGCCGTGGCCCTGCTGGTCTTCACCTACGGCATCGGCACCGAGTACGACGAACTGTTCATCGGCTTCCTGATCGTCGCCGGTTTCGGCTTCACCGCCCTCCACCGGTCCGGACTGATCAGCCACATCACCGAGATCACCGCACGACACCAGAACATCACCGTCTGCGGCGGCTTCATCGCGGCGGCCTGCTTCCCCTTCACACAGTCCGACGACCAGTACGCCACCCTCGGCGTGTACATCCTGATCTTCGCCACCGTGGCGCTCGGCCTGAACATCGTCGTCGGCCTCGCCGGCCTGCTCGACCTCGGCTACGTGGCCTTCCTCGGCGTCGGCGCCTACGCCGCCTCCATGGTCTCCGGCTCCCCCAGCTCCCCCTTCGACCTGCACCTGCCCTTCTGGGCCGCGGTCCTGGTCGGCGCAGCCGCCTCCCTGGTGTTCGGCGTCCTGATCGGCGCCCCCACACTGCGGCTGCGCGGCGACTACCTCGCCATCGTCACCCTCGGCTTCGGTGAGATCTTCCGGATCACCGCCAACAACCTGGACGGCACCTCGGGACCGGACGTCACCAACGGCTCCAACGGCATCTCGTCCATCCCCGACCTCAAGATCCTCGGCTTCGACCTCGGCGTCTCGCACGACATGGGCGGCTTCACCCTCGGCCGGTTCGCCAACTACTTCCTGCTGATGCTCGTCATCACCGCCGTCGTCGTCCTCGTCTTCCGACGCAGCGGCGACTCCCGCATCGGCCGCGCCTGGGTCGCCATCCGCGAGGACGAGACCGCCGCACTCGCCATGGGCATCAACGGCTTCCGCGTCAAACTCATCGCATTCGCCGTCGGCGCCTCGCTGGCCGGACTCGCCGGCACCGTCCAGGCACACGTCACCTACACCGTCACCCCCGAGCAGTACCTCTTCGCCGGCACCACACCGCCCAACTCGGCCTTCCTGCTCGCCGCCGTCGTACTCGGCGGCATGGGCACCATCGCCGGCCCCCTCATCGGCGCGGCGCTGCTCTTCCTGATTCCCAACAAGCTCCAGTTCCTCGACGACTACCAGCTCCTCGCCTTCGGGCTCGCGCTCGTCCTGCTGATGCGCTTCCGCCCGGAGGGCCTCATCGCCAACCGGCGCCGCAAGCTGGAGTTCCACGAAGAGAACGAAGCGCCCGCAGTCCTGAGCAAGACAGGGGCCTGACCACCATGACCACCGACACCACCACCAAGGACACCGCACCGGGCGCCCCCGCCCCCGGCACCACCATCCTCGACGCGCGCGGTGTCACCATGCGCTTCGGCGGACTGACCGCCGTCAACGGCGTCGACCTCACCGTGAACAGCGGCGAGATCGTCGGCCTGATCGGCCCCAACGGCGCCGGCAAGACCACCTTCTTCAACTGCCTGACCGGCCTCTACATCCCCACCGAGGGCGAGGTCCGCTACAAAGACCAGATCCTGCCCGCCAAATCCTTCAAGGTGACCGCCGCCGGCGTCGCCCGCACCTTCCAGAACATCCGGCTGTTCGCCAACATGACCGTCCTGGAAAACGTACTCGTCGGCCGGCACACCCGGACCAGGGAGGGCTTCTGGTCGGCCGTGCTGCGCGGACCCGGCTTCCACCGGGCGGAGAAAGCCTCCCGGGAACGCGCCCTGGAACTGCTGGAGTTCGTGGGCCTCGCGCCCAAGGCCGACCACCTCGCCCGCAACCTGCCCTACGGCGAGCAGCGCAAGCTGGAGATCGCCCGCGCGCTGGCCAGCGAGCCGGGACTGCTGCTCCTGGACGAGCCGACCGCCGGCATGAACCCCCAGGAGACGCGGGCCACCGAGGAACTGGTCTTCGCCATCCGCGACCAGGGCATCGCCGTCCTCGTCATCGAGCACGACATGCGGTTCATCTTCAACCTCTGCGACCGCGTCGCCGTACTCGTCCAAGGCGAAAAACTCGTCGAGGGCGACAGCGCCACCGTGCAGGGCGACGAACGCGTCGTCGCCGCCTACCTCGGCGAACCCCTCGCCGACGACCCCGGCGCCGCGGAGGCGGCCGAGGTCGAGGCCGCCGAAGCCGCACAGGCCGAAGCCGCCCGGGCCGACACCACCACGGACACCGCGGCCGGCAAGGAGAACGACCGATGACCGCACTGCTCGAGGTCGAGGACCTCCGCGTCGCCTACGGCAAGATCGAGGCCGTCAAGGGCATCTCCTTCAAGGTCGACGCCGGCGAGGTCGTCACCCTCATCGGCACCAACGGCGCCGGCAAGACCACGACACTGCGCACCCTGTCCGGGCTGCTCAAGCCCGTCGGCGGCCAGATCAAATTCGGCGGCAAGTCGCTCAAGAAGGTCCCCGCACACCAGATCGTCTCGCTGGGACTCGCCCACTCACCCGAGGGGCGGCACATCTTCCCGCGCATGACGATCGAGGACAACCTGCGCCTCGGCGCCTTCCTGCGCAACGACCGGCCAGGCATCGACAAGGACATCCAGCGCGCCTACGACCTCTTCCCCATCCTCGGTGAACGCCGCAAGCAGGCCGCGGGCACCCTGTCCGGCGGAGAGCAGCAGATGCTCGCCATGGGCCGCGCCCTGATGTCCCAGCCCAAGCTGCTCATGCTCGACGAGCCCTCCATGGGCCTCTCCCCGATCATGATGCAGAAGATCATGGCGACCATCGCCGAGCTGAAGTCCGAGGGCACCACCATCCTGCTCGTCGAGCAGAACGCCCAGGCCGCCCTCTCCCTGGCCGACCACGGCCACGTCATGGAGGTCGGCAACATCGTCCTGTCCGGCAGCGGCCAGGACCTGCTGCACGACGAATCGGTCCGCAAGGCCTACCTGGGCGAGGACTGACGGCCGCCACGGAGCACCGTACGGCTGAGGCCCGCGCCCCCACACCGGGGACGCGGGCCTCACTCGTACGTCGGGGCGGGCCTCAGCCCTTGGACGCCTTCTTCTCCTCCGCGTCCTGGATAACCGCCTCGGCCACCTGCTGCATCGACATCCGCCGGTCCATCGAGGTCTTCTGGATCCACCGGAAGGCGGCCGGCTCGGTCAGCCCGTACTCCGTCTGGAGCACCGACTTGGCTCGGTCCACCAGCTTGCGGGTCTCCAGGCGCAGGCTGAGGTCGGCGACCTCCTTCTCCAGCGCCTTCAACTCCGTGAACCGCGAGACGGCCATCTCGATCGCCGGCACGACGTCGCTCTTGCTGAACGGCTTCACCAGGTACGCCATGGCCCCGGCGTCCCGGGCCCGCTCCACCAGGTCGCGCTGCGAGAAGGCGGTCAGCATCAACACCGGCGCGATGCTCTCCTCGGCGATCTTCTCGGCCGCCGAGATGCCGTCCATCTTGGGCATCTTCACGTCGAGGATCACCAGGTCGGGCCGGTGCTCGCGGGCCAGCTCCACGGCCTGCTCACCGTCACCGGCCTCACCGACGACGGAGTACCCCTCCTCCTCCAGCATCTCTTTGAGATCCAGCCGGATCAGGGCCTCGTCCTCGGCGATGACAACACGGGTCGTCAGCGGAGGAACGTGCGACTGGTCGTCGTCGGGCACGTCTACGGGCTGGGGCGACTCGGGGGCGGTCACGTGGGCTCCTCGTTCGGGGCAGGGGTACTGCTGACAAGAGCCTACCTAGCTGCGGTAAGGTGTACGCGCGGAGGGTCGGGGGAAACCTTCGATTCCGCGGGCCCCGGTAGCCCAATTGGCAGCAGGCAATGGATTCAAAACCCATACAGTGTCGGTTCGAGTCCGACCCGGGGCACTTTTCCTTCGTTTCCAAGGTTGTCATCAGCAAGTGGATGTCCACGTTCTCGTGAACATCCATTTTTTACTGCGCGTCGCAATTCCCACACTCGCAAAGTGGTCGCATGTACGACATGAGCACGCGCGAGCGAACACTGGCACTGGTGGCACAAGGACAAAGCCTCAACTCGGTCAGCAAAACGACCGGCATATCCCGCGCTGCCATCCGCTCGTGGCAGGCGCGCATCGAGCCTCTGCCACGCATGCGGCAAACACTCTGCTCGCTGTGCGGCCCAACAGCCGAGCCGCCCCGGAACCAGGCGGCATACGCCTACCTGCTAGGCCTTTATCTCGGAGATGGCTGCATCAGTCCCGGCGTGCGGTCGGGCTACTTCCTCCGGATCGCGTGCGCCGATGCGTGGCCCGGCCTCATCGATGCGTGCGCTGCCGCCATCGAGGCCATCAACCCCAGCGGCAAGGCCCACCGGGTCCAGGCCGTCGGATACACCTCTGTGGTCGGCTACAGCCGACACTGGCCCTGCTTCTTCCCTCAACACGGCCCCGGCAAGAAGCACGATCGCCGGATCGTTCTCGAACCCTGGCAACAGGCGATCGTCGACGCTCACCCCTGGGCGTTCGTCCGGGGCCTCATCCACTCCGACGGCTGCCGTATCACCAACTGGACCCAGAGGAGCGTCGGCGGGGTACTCAAGCGCTACGAATATCCCCGGTACTTCTTCACCAACGTGTCGGCCGACATCCGCCTCCTGTACACCGACACCCTCGACTCTCTCGGCGTCGAGTGGACGCGCTGCACCCGCCACGGCAACGCGTACAACATCTCCGTAGCCCGCAAAGCCTCCGTTGCCCTCATGGACGTGCACGTCGGCCCCAAGTACTGATCACTTGGGACTGTCGTCCTCCCCGATGTGGTGCACCCGCACCAGGTTTGTCGTGCCGGACACCCCCGGCGGGGAGCCGGCCGTGATGACCACGACGTCGCCCTTCTCGCAGCGGCCGTACTTGGTGAGCAGTTCGTCCACCTGGTCGACCATCGCGTCCGTGGAGTCCACGTGCGGGCCGATGAAGGTCTCCACGCCCCAGGTCAGGCTCAGCTGGGAGCGGGTCGCCGGTTCCGGGGTGAAGGCGAGCAGCGGGATGGGTGAGCGGTAGCGGGAGAGGCGGCGGACGGTGTCGCCGGACTGGGTGAAGGCGACCAGGAACTTGGCGCCGAGGAAGTCGCCCATCTCGGCGGCGGCGCGGGCGACGGCACCGCCCTGGGTGCGGGGCTTGTTGCGTTCGGTCAGCGGGGGGAGCCCCTTGGCGAGGATGTCTTCCTCGGCCGCTTCGACGATGCGGACCATGGTGCGCACGGTGTCGGTCGGGTGCTTGCCGACGCTGGTCTCGCCGGAGAGCATCACGGCGTCGGTGCCGTCGATGACGGCGTTGGCGACGTCGGAGGCCTCGGCGCGGGTCGGGCGGGCGTTGTCGATCATGGAGTCGAGCATCTGGGTGGCGACGATGACCGGCTTGGCGTTGCGCTTGGCGAGCTTGACGGCGCGCTTTTGGACGATGGGCACCTGTTCGAGGGGCATTTCGACGCCGAGGTCGCCGCGGGCGACCATGATGCCGTCGAAGGCGGCGACGATGTCCTCGATGTTCTCCACGGCCTGCGGCTTCTCGACCTTGGCGATGACGGGGAGGCGGCGGCCTTCTTCGTCCATGATGCGGTGGACGTCGAGGATGTCGCGTCCGCTGCGGACGAAGGAGAGGGCGACGACGTCGAAGCCGGCCCGCAGCGCCCAGCGGAGGTCGTCCTCGTCCTTTTTCGAGAGGGCGGGTACGGAGACGGCGACGCCGGGCAGGTTGAGGCCTTTGTGGTCGGAGACCATACCGCCCTCGATCACCCGCGTCCGCACCCGGGTCCCGTCGACGCCGGTCACCTCCAGGCAGACCTTGCCGTCGTCGACGAGGATGCGCTCACCGGGGGTGACGTCCTCGGCCAGGCCCGCGTAGGTGGTGCCGCAGATGTGGCGGTCGCCCTCGACGCCCTCCTCGACGGTGATGGTGAAGCCGTCGCCGCGTTCAAGGAGTACGGGTCCTTCACCGAAGTGGCCGAGGCGGATCTTCGGGCCCTGAAGGTCGGCGAGGGTGCCGACGCTGCGGGCGGTCTCGTCGGACGCCTTGCGGACACGGTGGTAGCGCTCTTCGTGTTCGGCGTGGGTGCCGTGGCTGAAATTGAAGCGGGCGATGTCCATTCCGGCGTCGACCAGGTCCTTGATCTGGTCGTACGAGTCGGTGGCGGGCCCAAGAGTGCAGACGATCTTTGCTCGGCGCATGGTTCGAGCCTATGACTTACTGCCGGGTAGCGAATTGGCCACGCATGACCACTCAACAACCTTTGAGTAAAGGGTTATTGACAAGTGTTGAATTGTGCGCACTGCCGCTCCGATGAGCATTCGGATGGTCCGCCACCCCTTGACAGGAGGCATGTTCAGGACAGAATCTACGCGCGTTGCCACTGTCTGCACGGGTCCCCGAGGAGAGTCAGTCATGCCGTTGAACCGCCGGAAGTTCCTGAGCAGGTCCGCCGTGACGGGGGCGGGGGTCGCCCTGGCCGGTGCGGCGGCGGCTCCGGCGGCCGAGGCCGCGGCCCCCGCGCACCGGGGCCACCGGAAGCCCAAGCGGTACGCGCTCACCGTGCTCGGCACCACCGACCTGCACGGGCACGTCTTCAACTGGGACTACTTCAAGGACGCCGAGTACACGGACGCGGCGGGCAACGCCCAGGGCCTCGGCCGGATCTCCACCCTGGTGGACCAGGTCCGTGAGGAGAAGGGCCGCCGCAACACGCTGCTGGTGGACGCGGGCGACACCATCCAGGGCACCCCGCTGACGTACTACTACGCGAAGGTGGACCCGATCACCGCCGAGGGCGGTCCGGTGCACCCGATGGCGCAGGCGATGAACGTCATCGGCTACGACGCGGTGGCGCTCGGCAATCACGAGTTCAACTACGGCATCGAGACGCTGCGCAGGTTCGAGGAGCAGTGCGACTTCCCGCTGCTCGGAGCGAACGCGGTGGACGCGAAGACCCTGAAGCCCGCCTTCCCGCCGTACTTCATGAAGACGTTCCGGGTGAAGGGCGCGCCGCCGGTGAAGGTGGCGGTGCTGGGGTTGACCAATCCGGGCATCGCGATCTGGGACAAGGCGTACGTGCAGGGGAAGCTGGCCTTTCCGGGGCTTGAGGAGCAGGCGGCCAAGTGGGTGCCGAGGCTGCGTTCGATGGGCGCGGACGTGGTGGTGGTCTCGGCGCACTCGGGTTCGTCGGGCACGTCCTCCTACGGTGACCAGGTCCCGTACGTCGAGAACGCGGCGGCGAACGTGGCCCGGCTGGTGCCGGGCATCGACGCGATCCTGGTCGGGCACGCGCACGAGGAGATCGCCGAGCTGAAGGTCGTCAACGAGGAGACCGGGAGGACGGTCGTGCTGTCGGAGCCGCTGTGCTTCGCCGAACGGCTCACCCTGTTCGACTTCGAGCTGGTCTTCGAGCGGGGCCGCTGGCACGTCGAGTCGGTGAAGGCGTCGCTGCGCAACTCCAACGCGGTCGAGGACGACCCGAGGATCACGAAGCTGCTGGCGGACGAGCACGAGAAGGTCGTGGCGTACGTCAACCAGGTCGTCGGCACGGCGACCGAGACGCTGACGACGGTCGAGGCGCGGTACAAGGACGCCCCGATCATCGACCTGATCACCAAGGTGCAGGAGGACGTGGTCAAGGAGGCGCTGGCGGGTACGGAGTACGCCGCGCTGCCGGTGCTTGCGCAGGCGTCGCCGTTCTCGCGGTCCTCCGAGATCCCGGCCGGCGATGTGACGATCCGGGACCTCTCGAGCCTGTACGTGTACGACAACACGCTGGTCGCGAAGCTGCTGACGGGCGCGCAGCTGCGGGCGTACCTGGAGTACTCGGCGGAGTACTACGTGCGGACGGCGGCCGGTGCGCCGGTGGACGTGGACAAGCTGACCAACGCGAACGGCCGCCCGGACTACAACTACGACTACGTGTCGGGGCTGGCGTACGAGATCGACGTGGCGCAGGCCGCCGGTTCGCGGATCAGGAATCTGACGTACGGCGGTGCCCCGCTGGACGACGCCCAGCAGTTCGTGCTGGCCGTGAACAACTACCGGGCCAATGGCGGCGGCGCCTTCCCGCATGTGGCGTCGGCCAAGGAGCTGTGGTCGGAGTCGACGGAGATCCGCACGCGGATCGCGGAGTGGGCGACCGCGAAGGGTGTGCTGGATCCGAAGGACTTCGCGTCCGCGGACTGGTCGCTGACGCGCGAGGGCGTGCCCGTGTTCTGACGCGCGGGGCCCGAGGCGGCCCTGGATCCCTGGATCCCTAGATCCCGTCCGCCAGGGGGGTCAGTGCCCGGTGGTGGCGCGCCGAGGGGATCTGGGGCAGGCCGCCGTCCAGGCCGAAGGTGGTGAAGGCGGTGCGGGCGGGCAGTGGGTACGGCTCCCGCCCGGTGAGGTCGTTGAGGATGGTCGCGCTGCGCCAGGCGGCGAGGCCCAGGTCGGGTGTGCCGACACCGTGGGTGTGCGTCTCGGCGTTCTGGACGTAGACGTGGCCGGTGACGGAGGGGTCGAGGACGAGGCGGTGGCGGTCGTCGACGCGGGGGCGTTCGGAGCTGTCGCGCCGCATGTAGGGGTCGAGGCCGGCGAGGAGGCGGCCCAGGGGGCGTTCGCGGTGGCCGGTGGCGAGGACGACGGCGTCGGTGGTGAGGCGTGAGCGGGTCTTCTGCTGTTCGTGCTCCAGGTGGAGTTCGATCTGGGTGGCGGCGAGGCGTCCGGCGGTGCGGACGTGGACGCCGGGGGTGAGGGTGGTGTCGGGCCAGCCGCCGTCGAGGGTGCGGCGGTACAGCTCATCGTGGATGGCGGCGGTGGTGTCGGCGTCGATGCCCTTGTGGAGCTGCCACTGGGCGGCGACGAGGCGGTCGCGGACCGGTTCGGCCAGGCCGTGGAAGTAGCGGGTGTAGTCGGGGGTGAAGTGTTCCAGGCCGAGCTTGGAGTACTCCATGGGGGCGAGGGCGCCGGTGCGGCCGAGCCAGTGCAGCCGTTCCCGTCCGGCGGGGCGGTGGCGGAGCAGGTCGAGGAAGACCTCGGCGCCGGACTGGCCGGTGCCGATGACGGTGACGTGTCCGGCGGCCAGGAGCGTGTCGCGGTGGCGGAGGTAGTCGGCGGCGTGGACGACGGGGACGGCGGGGTCTTCGACGAGGGGTCTGAGCGGGTCGGGGACGTGCGGTTCGGTGCCGACGCCGAGGACGACGTTCCTGGTGTGGGTGCGGCCGAGGGCTTCTGCCTCTCCGGCGGTGTCGAGCTGGGTGTAGTCGACTTCGAAGAGGTCGCGTTCGGGGTTCCAGCGCACGGCGTCGACCTGGTGGTGGAAGTGCAGGGCGGGCAGGTGCTCGGCGACCCAGCGGCAGTAGGCGTCGTACTCGGCGCGCTCGATGTGGAAGCGCTCGGCGAAGTAGAACGGGAAGAGGCGTTCTCTGGCCCTGAGGTGGTTGAGGAAGGTCCAGGGGCTCGCCGGGTCGACGAGGGTGACCAGGTCGGCGAGGAAGGGCACCTGGACGCGTGCGCCGTCGATGAGCAGGCCGGGGTGCCAGCGGAAGTCGGGGCGCTGGTCGTAGAAGACGGCGTCGAGGCCGGTGAGGGGGTCGGCGAGGGCGGCGAGGGAGAGGTTGAAGGGTCCGATGCCGATGCCGACGAGGTCGCGTGGGGCGTCGGGGGTGTGGTGCGCGGGGGTGTTCATCGCGGGACGTGTCCTTCCACGAGCGTCAGGAGGGCTGCGAGGTCGTCGGGGCGGGTGTGGGGGTTCAGGAGGGTCGCCTTGAGCCAGAGCCGGCCGTCGGCGCGGGCCCGGCCGAGGACGGCGCGGCCGGTGGTGAGCAGTGCGCGGCGTACGGCGGCGACGGTGTCGTCGCTCGCTCCGGCGGGGCGGAACAGGACCGTGCTGATGGTGGGCGGGGCGTGCAGTTCGAACCCGGGGTGGGTCTCGACCAGGTCGGCGAACTCCTGGGCGAGGGAGCAGACGGCGTCGACGAGGGCGCCCAGTCCGGTGCGGCCCAGGGTCTTGAGGGTGACGGCGGTCTTCAGGATGTCGGGGCGGCGGCTGGTGCGCGGGGAGCGCCCGAGGAGGGCCTGCCCGGCGGAGCAGGTCGCAGGAAATCGGCAGTACCCGGTCAGCGCCGGAGAGCGGGGTCTGGTGCGTGCATCTGCAAGGCGGAGGAGGGCGTCGACGCGGAGCGTCGGCAACCGACGACAACGCCGCAGATGCGTGTGCCAGACCCCGCGTCTGCGGCATGATCCGCCGGGCAGGCCCTGGGTCGGGCAGGCCGGCGTCGGTGTCGTCGTCGGCGTTGAGGTAGTCGGCGCGGTGGTGGAGGGCGGCGAGGTCGTCGGCGTCGGTGACCGTGAGGAGGCCGGCGGGGATCGGCTGCCAGCCGAGCTTGTGCAGGTCCAGGGCGACGGTGTGGGCGGCCTCCAGTCCCGTGAGCCGGGCGCGGTGCCGGTCGCTGAACAGGAGGCCCGCGCCGTAGGCGGCGTCGATGTGGAGGCGGGCGCCGTGGGCGGTGCAGCGGGCGGCGATCTCGGGCAGTGGGTCGATGAGTCCGGCGTCGGTGGTGCCGGCGGTGGCGGCGACGAGGTGCGGGCCGGGGACGTGGGTGAGGGCCTCGTCGAGGGCGGCGGGGTCGAGGGTGCCGGCGGGGGTGGGGACGACGACGGGCTCGGGCAGGCCGAGCAGCCAGGCGGCGCGGGGCAGCGAGTGGTGGGCGCCCGCCCCGTGGACCAGCCGCAGGCCGGCGCCGTGCCGCTCGCGGGCGAGGAGGACGGCGAGCTGGTTGGACTCGGTGCCGCCGGTGGTGACGAGGGCGTCGGCGGCGCCGGTCTCCCGGGCGAGGGCGCGGGTGACGAGGGTTTCCAGCGCGGAGGCGGCGGGTGCCTGGTCCCAGGAGTCGAGGGAGGGGTTGAGGACGCTCGCGGCGAGGTCGGCGGCGGCCGCGACGGCGAGCGGCGGGGTGTGCAGGTGGGCGGCGCACCGGGGGTGGGCGGGGTCGGCGGCGCCTTCGGCGAGCGCGGTGACCAGGACGCGGAGGGCCTCGGGGTCGCCCCGGCCGGGCAGGATGTCGCCGGCCGCGTCCGCCACCCGGGCGGCGACGGCGCGGGGGCCGCCGGCGGGCAGCGGGCCGCCGCGTGCGGCCGTGCCGGCGCGCAGGGCGTCGAGGACGGTGTCGAGCAGGGGCCGCAGGGCGTCGGCGCCGTGCGGGCCCGAGGCGAGGGGCGGCATGCCCATGAGCTGTCCTCCGGGCACGGGGGGCTGGGGTTCCAGCTTCCACGTGCCCGGGCGCGTACGCCCGGACAGCGCAGTGATCACAACCCGAAAGGGGTATCCGGGCGGCTCTCGACCGGGGACACGGCCGGTCCCGCAGCGCCGCGCGGGGGGACCGGCCGCGGGCGGGTCAGTCCGTGGTCGCCTCCCGTACCCGCAGGGCGCGTGCCAGGTCGTCGAGCTGGTCGGTGAGCTTGCGGCGCAGGGCGGGGATCGGGTCGGCGTCGGCGAGGCACTCCTGGCCCAGGCGCAGGGTGTCGGCGTCGACGGCGTGGGCGGGGAAGGCCCAGCGGCCGGCGGCGTCGGCCATGGCGGGGCCGCGGCGGGCGGCGAGTGCGACGGCCTCGGTGTAGTAGCGCGGTACGTAGTCGCGTACGAGGTCGGCCTGTTCGGGCTGCCAGAAGCCCTGGGCGGTGGCGGTGAACAGGTAGTTGGAGAGGTCGTCGGAGGCGAACATGGCCTCCCAGGCGCGGGCCTTGGCCTCGGCGTCCGGGAGCGCGGCGCGGCAGCGGGCGGCGCCCTCCTGGCCGGTGGCGCTCGGGTCGTTCGCCAGCTCGGCGGCGATGGCGGCCTCGTCGGTGGCGCCGAGGACGGCGAGCCGGGTGAGGATGCGCCAGCGCAGCTCGGGGTCGAGTTCGGGTCCGCCGGGGACGGTGCCGTCGGCGAGCCAGGCGGCGATGGTGTCGGGGTGCGCGGCGGTCGCGATGCGGTGCCGTACGGCGATCAGGCGCAGCCCGGGGTGGTCGCCGTCCTCGGTGCGGCGGATGAGGTCGCGGCAGAGGTCGGCGAGGGTGTTGAGGGCGGCGGGCCGCTGTTCGGGGGTGGCGTAGCGGTCGGCGATCTGGCCGGCGGCGAAGGCGAGGACGCCGTCGACGAGGGCGAGGTCGCTCTCGTGCGGGAGGTGGGTGCGGGCGATGTCGAGGTAGGTGGTGGCGGGGAGTTCGCCGTCGCGGACGGCGTCCCTGAGGGCGTTCCAGACGACGGCGCGGGTGAGCGGGTCGGGCAGGCCGGACAGGCTGTCGCGGACGGTCCGGAAGGAGTCGGGGTCGAAGCGGATCTTGGCGTAGCTCAGGTCGCCGTCGTTGAGTACGACCAGGGCGGGGAGCTTGCCGATGGGCCGGGGCTCGGTCTGGGGGACGTCGATGTCGAGGCGTTCGCGCGGGGTGAGGCGGCCCTCGTGGTCCGGGTTCTGGTCGTAGAGGCCGACGGCGATGCGGTGGGGGCGCTCGCCGGTGCGGTGGACGGTGAGGGTGCGGCTGCCGTTGTCGCCGGTGACGCCGGGGAGGAGGCTGTCGACGCCGGTGGTGCGCAGCCAGGCGTCGGCCCAGGCGTGGACGTCGCGGTCGGTGGCGGCGGCCAGGGAGTCGATGAAGTCGGCGAGGGAGGCGTTGGCGAACTTGTGCCGCTCGATGTGGATGTTGATGCCGGCCAGGAAGTCCTTCTCGCCGAGCCAGGCGACGAGCTGGCGCAGGGCGGAGGCGCCCTTGGCGTAGGAGATGCCGTCGAAGTTGAGGAGGGCGGAGGCGGTGTCCTGGACGTTCTCGGGGGCGACGGGGTGGGTGGAGGGGCGCTGGTCGGCGTCGTAGCCCCAGGCCTTGCGGGTGACGCCGAAGTCGGTCCACGTGTCCGTGAAGCGGGTCGCCTCGGCGGTGGTCTGGTAGCCCATGTACTCGGCGAAGGACTCGTTCAGCCAGATGTCGTCCCACCAGCGCAGGGTGACGAGGTCGCCGAACCACATGTGGGCCATCTCGTGGGCGATGACCATGGCGCGGGTCTGGCGCTGGGTGTCGGTGACGGCGGAGCGGAAGACGAACTCGTCGCGGAAGGTGACCAGGCCGGGGTTCTCCATCGCGCCGGCGTTGAACTCGGGGACGAACGCCTGGTCGTAGGAGTCGAAGGGGTAGGGCTCGTCGAACTTCTCGTGGTAGCGGTCGAAGCAGGCCCGGGTGACGTCGAGGAGTTCGTCGGCGTCGGTGTCCAGGTGCGGGGCGAGCGAGCGGCGGCAGTGGATGCCGAAGGGCAGGCCGCGGTGCTCGGTGCGCACGGAGTGCCAGGGGCCGGCGGCGACGGCGACGAGGTAGGTGGAGATCGGTGGGGTGGTGGCGGCCTTCCAGTGGCCGTCGCCGGTGTGCTCGGTGACGCCGTTGGCGAGGACGGTCCAGCCCTCGGGGGCGGTCACGGCGAGGTCGAAGACGGCCTTGAGGTCGGGCTGGTCGAAGGCGGCGTAGACGCGCTGCACGTCGTCCAGGAAGAGCTGGGTGTAGACGTAGGTCTCGCCGTCGCTGGGGTCGGTGAAGCGGTGCATGCCCTCGCCGGTGCGGGAGTAGCGCATGGCGGCGTCGACGCGCAGTTCGTGCTCGCCGGGGGTGAGTCCCTTCAGCGCCAGCCGGTTCTCGTCGAGCGCGGCCGGGTCCAGGGGGTGTCCGTCCAGGGTGACGGCGCGCAGCTCCGCGGGCTTGACCTCGACGAACGTGTCCGTGCCGGCCGTGTCGCCGCGGACGGTGAACCGGATCACGGTCCGGGAGTCGAAGGTCTCGTCCCCACGGGTCAGATCGAGGTCGATCGCGTAGTGGTGGACGTCGAGGAGCCGGGAACGGGTCTGCGCTTCGTCGCGCGTCAGTACGGACATGCACGACATGCTGCCTGATGCGGTGGGCAGGGCACAGAGGCGGTTCGGTACGCGCGGTATGTCCGGTCCGTCGCGCCGGCCGTCGCACTCCCTGGGCGTGCGCCCCCGTGGGCGGGGGCGCACCCGGTCTCAGTCGGTGGCCGGTGCCCGGCCGGCGGCGTTGCTCTCCGCGATGCGCTCGTGGTGGTGGATCACCTCGGCGACGATGAAGTTCAGGAACTTCTCGGCGAACGCCGGGTCGAGCTTGGCGCTCTCGGCGAGGGTGCGCAGCCGGGCGATCTGCTGGGCCTCGCGGGCCGGATCGGCGGGCGGCAGCTGGTGGCGGGCCTTGAGGTGGCCGACCTGCTGGGTGCACTTGAAGCGCTCGGCGAGCATGTGGACGACGGCCGCGTCGATGTTGTCGATGCTGTCCCGCAGCCGGGCCAGCTCCTCGCGGACGGCGGGTTCGACGGCACCGGTACCGGTGTTGCTGGTGGTCATGGGCGCACACCCTACGGGCGGGGGCCCGGGTGTCGCAGACCGTCTCAGGCGCTGAACGCCGTACGGTCCTCGTGCGGCTCGTACAGTGGGGGCAGGGTTCAGGCGCCTTGGGGGTCGGACGTGGCGAACGGCGGACCGGTCGAGCACGGGTTCCCGCACCTGGAGACGGTGCGGGCGGCGGTCACGGCGCTGTACCGGCGGCTGTCGTACGACACCGTGCGGACGTTCTCGGCCAGTGTGGCCCCGGTGGACGTGGCGTTCTGCGACACGGACGACCTGTACCTGGGTACGCAGCGGGTGGCGCACGAGCTGGTGCGGCACTACCGGCTGCCCGACGCCCGCATGATCGTGTCCTTCCGCGAGATGACCCACGCGGCGAACGTGGAACTCACGGCGGGCCCGGAGTACTTCGTCGAGCTGAACGACCGCTTCCGCACCCATCGCCAAGACATCGGCGCGGCCCTCGCGCACGAGGTGATGCACGTGTATCTGCACCGCCTCGACCTGGCCTTCCCCTCCACCCGGGACAACGAGATCCTCACCGACACGGCGACGACGTACCTGGGCGCCGGCTGGCTGCTGCTCGACGCCTACCGGGAGGACGCGGCGTCCTCGCAGAAGCTGGGGTACCTGACCCCGGAGGAGTTCGGCTACGTCCTGGCCAAGCGGGCGCTGGTGTTCGGCGAGGACCCGTCGGTGTGGTTCACGAGTCCGCAGGCCTACACGGCGTACGGCAAGGGCCTGGCCCGGGCGCGCCGGGACGAGCAGCAGCCGCCGTTGACCGCGGCCGGCTGGGCGGGCCGCCGCCGCTACGCCCGGGACCGCCGGCACGCGCAGGACCCGCACCCCGCCGGGGCGGTGGCCGGCGGCCCGGCGGCGGACGGCGGCCCGGCGGCGGACGGCGGCCCGGCGGCGGACGGCGGCCCGTACGCCTTCACCGCTCAGGCGCCGGGGCAGCTGCGGGTGTCGTTCCCCTGTCCGACCTGCCACCAGCGGATCAGGGTGCCGGTGCGGGGGCGGGTCCGGGCGCGGTGCGGGCTGTGCCGGACGGTGCTGGAGTGCGACACGTAAGTCGCCGCGCGGGGTGCGGGGCCGCTGCTTCAATGCCCTTATGACACAGGCCATCGAAGAACCGTGGGGCATCAGTGTGTTCGGCTCGGGCACGGTGCGGGCCGAGCCGTCGCTCGCTCGGGTGCGGCCGGCGGTGGACGTGCTGGAACCGTCGCCGGAGCAGGCCTTCCAGCGGGCCGGGGAGGCCGTGGCCCGGCTGCGGGAGGTGCTGCGGCGGCACGGCGTGCCGGACGCCTCGGTGTCGGGTTCCCGGCTGGGCCTCAGCTCGGAGTACGACGGTCACGCCCGTGGCCGGACGCTGCTCGGGTACCGGTGCCAGGCCTCGTACTCGGTGGAGACGGGGGCGCTGGACGACCTGGAGCGGCTGATCGCGGACGTGGTCGACGCGGGCGCGCACCGGATCGACGGCGTGGAGTTCGACGTGCGCGACAGGCCGGCGCTGCTCGACGAGGCACGGCGCAGGGCGGTGGCCGCGGCCCGCCGCAAGGCCCAGGTGTACGCGGAGGCGGCGGACGCGCGGCTGGGGCCGGTACTGCACATCCAGGACGTGGAGGCGGAGCCCGTCGCCGCGTTCCGGGCCTCCGCGGGCGGCGGCCCGCCCGGCGTGCTGGCTCCGGGCGCGGTGGAGGTGTCCGCCCGGGTCGTGCTGGGCTTCTCCCTGCGGCACTGACCGGCGCGCTCGGGCGCCTTCAGGAGGGCCGCACGATCCCCTGGGCGCGGGCGGCCGCCAGCCACTGGGGGAACTCGCCCACCAGCCGGTCGTACAGCTCGGCGTCGGTCACCTTCCGCGGGTCGCGGCCCGCGTGGAAGAACCCGGCGTTGTCGATCACCCGCTTGCCGGGCACCGCGAGTTCGTCGAGCCCCCGCAGGTACTCGAACTGGCGGCTGCCGGGGTCGCCGAAGCCGACGAACTGCCAGAACAGCGGCAGCGGCGCCGCCTTGCACAGGTAGCGTTCGGCGGCGAGCCGGTTGATCGGGCCGCCGTCGGTCTGGAAGACGACCAGGGCGGGGTGGCGGGCGCCGCTGTCCAGGTAGTGGTCGATGACGGCGTCCATGGCCAGGTGGTAGCTGGTCTTGCCCATGTGCCCGAGACCGGCCACGATCCGCTCGATCCGGCCCTGGTGGTCGGTGAGCGCGATGTCGGTGACGGCGTCGACGTCGGTGGAGAAGAACACCACCGGGACGGTGCCGTCGTCGTGCAGGGCCTGCCGTCTGGATCAGGCCGGCTGAGAGCGACGGCGCCTCCCGGCCGACCCGAGCGGGGCGTGGTGCGTGCAGCTGCAAGGCGGAGGAGGGAGTCGACGCGGAGCGTCGGCGATCGACGACAACGCGGCAGATGTGCGTGCCACGCCCCGCGACGCCGGCATGATCCAGACGGCAGGCCCTGGGTGGGCGGACAGGCTCAGCACGCGGTCGGCGAGCGCCTGGACGCTGCCGTCCTTGTAGTACGGCTTCATGGAGCCGGAGTAGTCGACGACGAGGTAGACCGCGGCCCGGGTCCCCTCCATGCCGTGCTTGGTGAGCGACACCCCGGCGGTCTTGTACAGATCGACCAGCGCGGGCGCGCTCTCCCGCACCTTGGTGAGACTGATCGCGGCCATGCGGACTCCCCCTGTCTTCCCTGCCGTGCGCCGTACGGGTGCCGAGGGTACGGCACGGCGCACCCCGCCTCCCGGCCGGTCCACCGGCATTCGTTATTTTGTTCGCCGCCGTCCCCACCGGCTCACCGTCCGACCGTCCCGAGGAGCCGGCCCCGTGGATTCCGAGTCCACCGCCACCACCTGCTACCGCCATCCCGCGGTGGTGTGCCACGTCCGCTGCACCCGCTGCGAGCGGTCCATCTGCCCGGACTGCGTGCGCGAGGCGCCCGTCGGCCACCAGTGCCCGGAGTGCGTGCGGGAAGGGGCGCGGTCGGTCCGGCGGGCCCGGACCATCGCCGGGGGCCGGATCTCGACGACGCCCGTGGTGACGTACGTGCTGTTCGCGCTGACCGTGCTGGCGTACCTGGCGGAGCTGGTGCGGCCGGAGCTCGTGGACCGGTTCGCCATGGTGGGTTCGCGGCTGGTCGCTCCTGACGGCACTCCGCTGATCGGCGACGGCGTGTTCCTCGGCTCCGGACCCCCGCGGGTGGAGGGTGTCGCCGGGGGCGAGTGGGAGCGGATGCTCACCGGCGCGTTTTTGCACCAGTCGCCCTTCGACGGCACGTTCGGACTTCTGCACATCAGCGTGAACATGGTCGTGCTGTGGCAGTTGGGGCGGGTGGTGGAGCTGATGCTCGGCCGGGTCCGCTTCGCCGTCCTGTACCTGCTGTCGGCGCTCGGGGGTTCCGTACTGGAACTGGTCCTCGCCGATCCCTGGCAGGCCTCGGTCGGCGCGTCCGGTGCGGTCTTCGGCGTGGGGGCCGCGTACTACGTGCTGCACCGCAGGCTCGGCGCCGGGACGGGGCGGGTCAACCGTTTCATGGCCGGGCTGCTGCTGTGGCTGGTGGTGTCCGCCTGGTTCACCTCGTGGCAGGGTCATGTCGGCGGCCTGCTGATGGGCGGCGCGCTGGCCCTGGCGTTCGCGTACGCGCCCCGGGACGGACGCCGGGTGGCGGTGCAGGCCGGGGCGGGGGCCGGGCTGGTGGTGCTGCTGGCGGTGACGGCGGCGGTGAAGGTGTCGGAACTGACCGGCGGAAGTGTTCCCCTATGAGAGGTGTCCCCCAATGAAACGTGCCGGAGTGCTGCTCCTCGGGGCGCTTCCCGTGATCGCCGCGGGCGTGTACTTCGCCGTGCCGGACGACTCGGCGGACCCGGCGGACACCGCGGCCGCCTCCTCGTCGTCCTCGGCCACCGCCCGGTCGACCCGCGACGACGCCAAGGACCGGGCCGAGGAGGAGCGGGCGGCGGACGACGCGCTCATCGCCGACCTGCCGCCGGGGCTCGCCGCACCGGCGAAGAAGGAGCTGGCCCAGCAGCTCGTGTCCAGCGCCGAGAACTCGACCACGAAGTGGCGCACCGCCTACGGCAGCATCCAGGACGTCGGCGACGGCGACGGGTACACCGCGGGCATCATCGGCTTCTGCACCGGCACCCACGACCTGCTCATGCTGGTCGAGCGCTACACCGAGGGCCACCCGGACAACGGACTGGCGGAGTACCTGCCCGCGCTGCGCGAGGTGGACGGCAGCGACTCGCACGAGGGCCTGGACCCGGGCTTCACGGCGGCCTGGCAGGCGGAGGCCGAGGTCCCGGCGTTCCGCGCGGCGCAGGAGGAGGAGCGCGACCGGGTCTACTTCGAACCGGCGGTGCGCCTGGCCAAGCTGGACGGCCTGGGCACGCTCGGCCAGTTCGTCTACTACGACGCGATGGTCTTCCACGGCCCCGACACCGACGCCGAGGGTTTCTACGGGCTGCGCGAGCGGGCCATGGCGAAGGCGAGGACGCCGGGGCAGGGCGGCTCCGAGAAGGCCTACCTGGAGACCTTCCTGGACGTCCGTGAGCAGGCCATGCGGGCCAAGCGGCCGGGCATCGACACCTCTCGCGTCGACACGGCCCAGCGCCGGTTCCTGACGGCCGGGAACCTGAAGCTGGCGACGCCGCTGGTGTGGGAGATGTACGGGGACACCTACCGGGTGCCCTGAGCATGCGACAGCGCCTGCCCTTGGTCCGGTCGGGGACGGGGCAGGCGCCATCAGTGTTCCGCACGCCTTTGTGCGGGACGTTCTTCGGTTGTTCCGTCCGTCAGGACGGTCGTCCGCCCCTCAGGACGGTCGTCCGTCCGTCAGACCGCGAGGGCGCGGTCGGTCGGGCGGATCGGGGCCGGCAGTTCGCTGGCCCCGGTCAGGAAGCGGTCGGCGCCGCGCGCCGCCGAGCGGCCCTCGGCGATCGCCCAGACGATGAGCGACTGGCCGCGGCCGGCGTCACCGGCGACGAACACACCCGGCACGTTGGTCTGGAAGTCGGCGTCCCGGGCGATGTTACCCCGTTCGTCGAGCGCCAGGCCGAACTGGTCGACCAGACCGTTGTCCTTGTCGGTGCCGGTGAAGCCCATCGCGAGGGTGACCAGCTGGGCCGGGATCTTCCGCTCGGTGCCCGGCTTCGAGGTGAGCTTGCCGTCGACGAACTCGACCTCGCTCATGTGCAGCCACTGGACGTTGCCGTCCTCGTCGCCCTCGAAGTGGGTGGTGGAGACGGCGTAGACCCGCTCGCCGCCCTCCTCGTGGGCGCTGGTGACCTTGTAGAGCATCGGGAAGGTCGGCCACGGCTGGCGCACCGCGTCCCGCTCCTCGCCGGGCCGGGGCATGATCTCCAGCTGGGTGACGGAGGCCGCGCCCTGGCGGTGGGCGGTGCCCACGCAGTCGGCGCCGGTGTCGCCGCCGCCGATGACGACGACGTGCTTGCCCTCGGCCGTGATCGGGGGCGCCACGTAGTCGCCCTCCTGGACCTTGTTGGCCAGCGGCAGGTACTCCATCGCCTGGTGGATGCCGTTCAGCTCGCGGCCGGGGACCGGCAGGTCGCGGGCGGTGGTGGAGCCGGCGGCGATGACGACGGCGTCGTAGCGCTTCTTGAGGCTGGTGGCCGTCAGGTCGCGGCCGACCTCGACGCCGGTGCGGAAGCGGGTGCCCTCGGCGCGCATCTGCTCTATGCGCCGGTTGATGTGCCGCTTCTCCATCTTGAACTCGGGGATGCCGTAGCGGAGGAGGCCTCCGATGCGGTCCGCGCGCTCGTAGACGGCGACGGTGTGGCCGGCCCGGGTGAGCTGCTGGGCGGCGGCCAGGCCCGCCGGGCCGGAGCCGATGACGGCGACGGTCTTGCCGGACAGGCGCTCGGGGATCTGCGGGGCGACGTCCCCGGTCTCCCACGCCTTGTCGATGATGGAGACCTCGACGTTCTTGATGGTGACCGGCGGCTGGTTGATGCCGAGCACGCACGCCGACTCGCACGGGGCCGGGCACAGGCGGCCGGTGAACTCCGGGAAGTTGTTGGTGGCGTGCAGGCGCTCGGACGCCGCCGACCAGTCCTCGCGGTAGGCGTAGTCGTTCCACTCGGGGATCAGGTTCCCGAGCGGGCAGCCGTTGTGGCAGAACGGGATGCCGCAGTCCATGCAGCGGCTGGCCTGCTTGCTGATGATCGGCAGCAGGGAGCCGGGGACGTAGACCTCGCTCCAGTCCTTGACGCGCTCGTCGACGGGGCGGGTCCTGGCGACCTCGCGTCCGTGGTTGAGAAAGCCCTTGGGATCAGCCATTGGTCGCCGCCTCCATCATCTTCTCGGTGGTCTCGGTCTCGGAGAGACCGGCCCGCTCGGCGGCGTCCTTGGCGGCGAGCACTGCCTGGTACGTGCTGGGGATGATCTTGCTGAAGCGCTCCACGGCGACGGGCCAGTCGGCGAGCAGCTTGCCCGCGACCGTGGACCCGGTCTCCTCGGCGTGGCGGCGCACCACGTCGTGCAGCCACTCCCTGTCGGCGTCGTCCAGGGCCTGGACGGCGTCGACGTTGCCGACGTTGACGTTGTCGCGGTCGAGGTCGACGACGTAGGCGATGCCGCCGGACATGCCGGCCGCGAAGTTGCGCCCGGTCTCGCCGAGGACGACCGCGTGGCCGCCGGTCATGTACTCGCAGCCGTGGTCGCCGACGCCCTCGGAGACGACCAGCGCGCCGGAGTTGCGGACGCAGAAGCGCTCGCCGACCTTGCCGCGCAGGAACATCTCGCCGCCGGTGGCGCCGTAGCCGATGGTGTTGCCGGCGATGGTGGAGTACTCGGCGAGGTGGTCGGCGCCCCGGTCGGGGCGGACGACGATCCGGCCGCCGGACAGGCCCTTGCCGACGTAGTCGTTGGCGTCGCCCTCCAGGCGCAGCGTGATGCCGCGCGGGACGAAGGCGCCGAAGGACTGTCCCGCGGAGCCGGTGAAGGTGATGTCGACGGTGTCGTCGGGCAGTCCGCCGCCGCCGAACTTCTTGGTGACCTCGTGGCCGAGCATGGTGCCGACCGTGCGGTTGATGTTGCGGATCGCGACCTGGGCGCGCACCGGGGCGGCCTGGGTGGCGTCCGCGGCGGCCAGCGCGTCGGAGGCGAGCTTGATCAGCTGGTTGTCGAGCGCCTTCTCCAGGCCGTGGTCCTGGGCGACGGCCCGGTGGCGCACCGCGCCCTCGGCCAGCGCGGGCACGTGGAACAGCGGCTCGAGGTCGAGGCCCTGCGCCTTCCAGTGGTCGACCGCGCGGGTCACGTCGAGGGTCTCGGCGTGGCCGACGGCCTCCTCGATGGTGCGGTAGCCCAGCTCGGCGAGGATCTCGCGGACCTCCTCGGCGATGAACCGGAAGAAGTTGACGATGTACTCGGCCTTCCCGGAGAACCGCTCGCGCAGCACCGGGTTCTGGGTGGCGATGCCGACCGGGCAGGTGTCCAGGTGGCAGACGCGCATCATGACGCAGCCGGAGACGACGAGCGGCGCGGTGGCGAAACCGAACTCCTCGGCGCCCAGCAGCGCGGCGATGACGACGTCGCGGCCGGTCTTGAGCTGGCCGTCGGTCTGGACGACGATGCGGTCGCGCAGGCCGTTGAGCAGCAGGGTCTGCTGGGTCTCGGCGAGGCCCAGCTCCCAGGGGCCGCCCGCGTGCTTGAGACTCGTCAGGGGCGAAGCACCCGTGCCGCCGTCGTGGCCGGAGATCAGCACCACGTCCGCGTGCGCCTTGGACACGCCCGCCGCGACCGTGCCGACGCCGACCTCGGAGACCAGCTTGACGTGGATCCGCGCCTGCGGGTTCGCGTTCTTCAGGTCGTGGATCAGCTGGGCCAGGTCCTCGATGGAGTAGATGTCGTGGTGCGGCGGCGGGGAGATCAGGCCGACGCCGGGGGTGCTGTGCCGGGTCTTGGCGACCCAGGGGTACACCTTGTGGCCGGGCAGCTGGCCGCCCTCGCCGGGCTTGGCGCCCTGGGCCATCTTGATCTGGATGTCGTCCGCGTTGACCAGGTACTCGCTCGTGACGCCGAAGCGGCCGGAGGCGACCTGCTTGATGCTGGACCGGCGCGCCGGGTCGTACAGGCGCTCCGGGTCCTCGCCGCCCTCACCGGTGTTGGACTTGCCGCCCAGCTGGTTCATGGCGATGGCGAGGGTCTCGTGCGCCTCCTGGGAGATGGAGCCGTACGACATGGCGCCGGTGGAGAAGCGCTTGACGATCTCGGAGACGGGCTCGACCTCGTCGAGCGGGATCGGCTGCCGGCCGCCGTCGCCGGTCTTGAAGCCGAACAGGCCGCGCAGCGTCATCAGCCGCTCGGACTGCTCGTTGACGCGCTCGGTGTACTTCTTGAAGATCTCGTACGTGCCGGAGCGCGTGGAGTGCTGGAGGCGGAAGACCGTCTCCGGGTCGAACAGGTGCGGCTCGCCCTCGCGGCGCCACTGGTACTCGCCGCCGATCTCCAGGGCGCGGTGGGCCGGCGCGATGCCGCTGGCCGGGTAGGCCTTGGCGTGGCGGGCGGCGACCTCCTTGGCGACGACGTCGATGCCGACGCCGCCGATCTTGGTGGCGGTGCCGTTGAAGTACTCGGCGACGAACTCCTCGTCGAGGCCGACGGCCTCGAAGACCTGGGCGCCGCGGTAGGAGGCGACGGTGGAGATGCCCATCTTGGACATGACCTTGAGGACGCCCTTGCCGAGCGCGTAGATCAGGTTGCGGATGGCCTGCTCGGGCTCGCCGTCGTCGGTCTGCAGGAAGGTGCCGGCCCGGACCAGGTCCTCGACGGACTCCATCGCCAGGTACGGGTTGACCGCGGCGGCGCCGAAGCCGATGAGCAGGGCGACGTGGTGGACCTCGCGGACGTCGCCGGCCTCGACCAGCAGGCCCACCTCGGTGCGCTGCTTGGTGCGGATGAGGTGGTGGTGGACGGCCGCGGTGAGCAGCAGCGAGGGGATCGGCGCGTGCTCGGCGTCCGAGTGGCGGTCGGACAGGACGATCAGCCGGGCGCCGTTCTCGATGGCGGCGTCGGCCTCGGCGCAGATCTCCTCTATGCGCGCGGCCAGCGTGTCGCCGCCGCCGTGCACCCGGTAGAGACCGGAGAGGGTCGCGGCCTTGAAGCCGGGCATGTCGCCGTCGGCGTTGATGTGGATGAGCTTGGCCAGCTCGTCGTTGTCGATCACCGGGAAGGGCAGCAGGACGCTGCGGCACGAGGCGGCCGTCGGGTCCAGCAGGTTGCCCTGCGGGCCGAGCGAGGAGCGCAGCGAGGTGACCAGTTCCTCGCGGATCGCGTCCAGCGGCGGGTTGGTGACCTGGGCGAAGAGCTGGGTGAAGTAGTCGAAGAGCAGCCGGGGCCGCTCGGAGAGCGCGGCGATCGGCGAGTCGGTGCCCATGGAGCCGATCGGCTCGGCGCCCGCCTTGGCCATCGGCGCGACGAGGACGCGCAGCTCCTCCTCGGTGTACCCGAAGGTCTGCTGGCGGCGGGTGACCGAGGCGTGGGTGTGCACGATGTGCTCGCGCTCGGGCAGGTCGGACAGCTCGATCTCGCCGGCTTCCATCCACTCGCCGTACGGCTGCTCGCCGGCGAGCTGGGCCTTGATCTCGTCGTCCTCGATGATGCGGTGCTCGGCGGTGTCCACGAGGAACATGCGGCCGGGCTGGAGGCGGCCCTTGCGGACGACCTTGGCGGGGTCGATGTCGAGGACGCCGACCTCGGAGCCGAGGACGACGAGGCCGTCGTCGGTGACCCAGTAGCGGCCGGGGCGCAGACCGTTGCGGTCGAGGACCGCGCCGACCTGGGTGCCGTCGGTGAAGGTGACGCAGGCGGGACCGTCCCAGGGCTCCATCATCGTGGAGTGGAACTGGTAGAAGGCGCGCCGGTCCGCGTCCATGGAGGCGTGGTTCTCCCACGCCTCCGGGATCATCATCAGCACGGAGTGCGGCAGCGAGCGCCCGCCGAGGTGGAGCAGTTCCAGCACCTCGTCGAAGGAGGCGGAGTCCGAGGCGTCCGGCGTACAGATCGGGAAGATCCGCTCCAGGTCCGCAGATGACCCGAACAGGTTCGACGCCAGCTGGGACTCGCGGGCGCGCATCCAGTTGCGGTTGCCCTTGACCGTGTTGATCTCGCCGTTGTGCGCGACGAAGCGGTACGGGTGGGCGAGCGGCCACGACGGAAAGGTGTTGGTGGAGAACCGGGAGTGCACGAGCGCGATCGCGGAGGCGAAGCGGCGGTCGGACAGGTCCGGGAAGAACGGCTCCAGCTGGCCGGTGGTCAGCATGCCCTTGTAGACGATGGTCCGCGCGGACAGCGACGGGAAGTAGACACCGGCCTCGCGCTCGGCGCGCTTGCGCAGCGCGAAGGCGTGGCGGTCCAGGGCGATGCCCCGCGAGGAGCCGTCACCCACGAAGATCTGGCGGAAGACCGGCATGGTGGAGCGGGCGGTCGCGCCCAGCATCTGCGGGGCGACCGGGACCTCGCGCCAGCCGAGGACGGTGAGGCCCTCCTCGTGCGCGATCGTCTCGATGCGCGAGACGGCGTCCTCGGTGCCGTCGACCGGCAGGAAGGCGATGCCGACGGCGTACGCCCCGGGCTCCGGCAGCTCGAGTCCGGCCACCTCGCGGAAGAACGCGTCGGGCACCTGGGAGAGGATGCCGGCGCCGTCGCCCGAGTCGGGCTCGGAGCCGGTGGCGCCGCGGTGTTCCAGGTTGCGCAGCACGGTGAGCGCCTGGTCGACCAGGGTGTGGGACGCCTCGCCGGTGAGGGTGGCGACGAAACCGACGCCGCACGCGTCGTGTTCGTTGCGGGGGTCGTACATACCCTGCGCGGCAGGGCGAGCATCCATGAAGGACCAGTTCTGGCCACTCTCGGAGTGCTGGGACGGCTGGCGCGGCGTACGCATCGGCTCTCCCGTCGTCGTCATCTGGCATGTGGCAAGTGCCGAGGGACGACGTTGGCCCTCTGCGGTGGGTGCATCAGTGGCTGAAAAATTTGGTGCAGGTTACATGATGGATTGGTTCTCGGTAAACGGGACAATCCGTTCCAGCATGCGGACACCGACGGGGTGCGGTGGGGGTTCCGCACCCGCGGGGGAAGCTATGGAGACCGAGGCGGACAGATCGGTGTCCGTCGGTCCGGGGGAGCGGAAGGGGCGTCGTCGCCCACTCCGCGCGTGCACGGCAGGCTTCGTTGCCCGCAGCGCTTACGGCTCATGCCCGGAGATTACGCACTGGAAACCTGCGAGTAACGGCTACTTATGCGGCCCGCCGCATAAGTTCGAGCCGGACTATCCTACGGCCGTTCCGAACAGGCTGCCCAGGAGATACGTCACACCGGCCGCCGCGCCGCCGAGGGCGAGCTGTCGCAGGCCGCTGTACCACCAGCTGCGGGCCGTGACCTTGGCGACCACCGCGCCGCACAGGAACAGCCCGGCCAGCGCGAGCAGCACGGCGGGCCACAGCGCACCGGCGCCGAGCAGGAACGGCAGGACGGGGAGCAGGGCGCCCAGCGCGAAGGATCCGAACGAGGACACGGCCGCGACCGTCGGCGAGGGCAGGTCGGAGGGGTCGATGCCCAGCTCCTCGCGGGCGTGTATCTCCAACGCCTGCTCGGGGTCGCTGGACAGCTGGCGGGCCACCTCGCGGGCCAGCTCCGGCTCGACGCCGCGCGCCTCGTAGAGCGCGGCCAGCTCGGCCTCCTCGTCCGCCGGGTGCTTGCGCAGCTCGCGGCGCTCCACGTCCAGCTCGGCCTCGACCAGCTCGCGCTGGGAGGCGACGGAGGTGTACTCGCCGGCGGCCATGGAGAAGGCGCCGGCGGCCAGTCCGGCGAGCCCGCTGATCACCACGGTCTGCTGGCTCGCCGTACCGCCGGCGACGCCGGTCATGAGGGCGAGGTTGGAGACCAGTCCGTCCATCGCGCCGAAGACGGCGGGGCGCAGCCAGCCGCCGTTCACGTCGCGGTGGGTGTGGTTGTCGCGGTGCGCCTCGTGCAGCGGCGCCTCGGTCTCGATGATGGCCATGAGGGTTCCCCCGGAAAGCTAGTTTGGACTCATTCCACTTTTTAACAACGCCCAATCTACGCCGATCATTTCCGTCTCGCCAGCAAGGAAAGGCTGGGCTTACCTGCGGTTTTACCTCTCGGCACTCATCCGTGATCTTGTCCGCTCATATGTCGACCGGGTGACACCGGCCCCGGTTCGGCTGCGGCGCGCACCGCACCGGGGACAGATGTGCGGAGGGAGAGGAGAGGCCGCATGGCATCCACCGCCTGCATTCCCCCGGCCCCCGCGCCGCAGGACGCCGTCGGGCTCCGCGACCGGGCCCGGGGCGCGCTGCTCGGACTGGCCGTCGGGGACGCCCTCGGAGCGCCGGCCGAGAACATGAAGCCCTCCGAGATCCGGGCCCGCTGGGGCCGCATCACGGGGTACGTGGCCGACCGGCCCGCCGGTACCGACGACACCGAGTACGCGATCTTCTCGGGCCTGCTGCTGGCCCGCCACGGCAGCGCGCTCACCCCGGCCCATGTGGAGGCGGCGTGGCACGAGTGGATCGCGGACCGGGAGGAGGGTCCGTTCCGCGGCGCGGGCTTCAGCGAACGCGGCACCCTGGAGAACCTGCGCCGGGGCCTGGCCGCCCCGATCTCGGCCCAGCACCGGCACGCCTGGAGCGACGGGCTGGCCATGCGGGCCGCGCCGCACGGCGTGTTCGCGGCCGGGCGGCCCGCCGAGGCGGCCCGGCTGGCGGCGATCGACGGCTCGGTCAGCCACGAGGGCGAGGGCATCTACGGCGGCCAGGCGGTGGCGGCGGGCGTCGCGGCGGCGATGGCCGGGGCGTCGACCGTCGCGGTGGTGGCCTCCGCCCTGGCCGTAGTCCCGGACGACTCCTGGACGGCGCGCTGTCTGCGCCGCGCGCTGACGGCGGCCCACCGCGGCGAGCGCGCGGTGCGGTCCGCGGTGGTCATCGGCGGCTACCCGTGGACCGACCTGGCCCCCGAGGCGGTCGCCCTCGCCTTCGGCGCGTACGCGGCGGCCGACGGCGACTTCACGGACTCCGTGCTGACGGCCGTCAACATGGGCCGCGACGCCGACACCACCGCCGCGGTGGCCGGCGCCCTGGCCGGCGCGACCCGCGGCGTCCACGCCATCCCCGCCGACTGGGCCAGGGCCATCGGCCCGGCCCGCGGCACCTGCCTCCCGTCGATGGCCGGCCACCACGTCCTGGAGGTGGCGGACCTCCTGACGCGGGAGGCTCCGCCGGGCGCGGCGGGCCGGGAGAACGTGCCTCGGGGTTCGGCGGGGGTGCCGGGGACCACGGTGCGGGTGCGCCGGGGCGCGGAGGCGGCGCCGTCCGGCTCAGGACCCGTACCACCGGGCACGGAAGCCCCACCGCCGAACGCGGTGCGAACACCCCGCAGCACAGAACAGGAACCGCCCGCCCCAGACCCCGCCCGGCCGAGCACGGAAGCCCCACCGCCGAACGCGGTGCGAACACCCCGCAGCACAGAACAGGAACCGCCCGCCCCAGACCTCGCACGACCGAGCACCGGAGCCCCACCGCCGAACGCGGTGGAAACGCCCCGGGGCGCGGAACAGAGGCCGTCCGGCTCGGGACGCGTACCACCGGGCACGCAAGCCCAGCCGCCGAACGCGATGGGAACCCCCCGCAGCACAGAACAGAGGCCGCCCGGCCCAGACATCGCACGACCGGGCACGGAAGCCCCACCGCCGAACGCGGTGCGAACACCCCGCAGCACGGAACAGGAAACGCCCGCCCCGAAACCCGCACGACCGAGCACCGGAGCCCCGCCACCGAGCGCGGTGGAAACGCCCCGGGGCGCGGAACAGAGGCCGTCCGGCGCGGAGCTGGCACGGCCGGGTGCGGGAGCCCTGCCGCCGGGCGTCGAGCCGACGACGGCGGACACGGTGACGCCGGCGGCACCTCCGGACGCGGAACGAACGCCGGTGCGGCCGGGCGAGGCGCAGGCGCCGTGCGATGCGCCGTGGGTGACGGGGGACTCCGGGCGGGCACCGTCGGAGGCGATCGAGGCGTCGGACCAGAAGTCGGCGCGGGGTCCCTGGACGGCCGCACCCCTCGTCCCGGGCGAAGCGCCCACCGGCGCGCTCCCGCTCGGCGACAGCGGCACCCGGCCCCCACCCCGCCCGGCCGTGCATCCGCCCGCCCCGGGCGGCCACGCGGCGGAGGCGACGTCGTGAGCAGGGCGCGCGGTGAGGTCCGGGCGACGGGCGTCACGGCGTATGTCGAAGGGCCCGGTGTGCCGGGGGTGGGCGGGTCCAGTGGGAGCGGGCACCGGCCGGGGAACGAGCCGGGAACGGCCGCGGTGTCCCGTGGGGTGTCGCTCGCCGCCCGCGTCGAGGGCCTCCTCCTCGGGCTCGCCGCGGGAGACGCCGCCGGCTGGCCGGCCGCCCGGCACCGGGCCGCCCGCATGCCGGAGTGGACGCGGCGGCTCACCCGCGAACTGGACACCTTCGCCGAACAGAACGCGACCACCACCCTTCCCGTCCCGATCGCCCTGAACCAGCCCCCGGAACCGCTGCGCCTCGGCCCCTCGGACGACGCCGAGTGGGCGGCGTTCGCCGCGGAGGCCCTGCTGCGGGCAGGCGACGACAGCGTGCTCGGGGACCTGAGCCGGGACCGCCGGATGCGCGCGGCGATCGACCTGACCTGGAACGCCGTCGCCAGCGAGGTCGCCGCCGCCACGGAGCGCGCCCCGGAGGCCGAGTCCGCGGTGCTGCCGCTGCGCGCCCGCATCTCGGTACGGGCCGGGCTCGGCAACCTCGCCGCCGGGCTGCGTCCGCCCGCCACCGGCCACGACAACCCGCACTACTTCGACGACGCCGCCTGCGTGCGGGCCTGCGTCCTCGCCGTCGCCCACCCCGGCGCCCCGCGCCTCGCCGCCGACCTCGCCGAGTTCGACGCCCGCTACACGCAGGACGGCGACGGTGTGCACGGCGCGCGGGCCATGGCGGCGGCGCTGGCCCGCGCCCTGGACGGCGCCGACGTGGACGCCTGCGTGACGGCCGCGCTCGCCGAACTCCCCGAGGCGACGGAGATCGGCCGCAACGCCCGCCAGGCCCTGGCCCTCGCGGCGGCCACCGACAGCACCTTCGCCCTGGTCCCGCTCCTGGAGCACCGCATCGTCGACCACGTCTACAGCTACGGCATCGCCGCCGCCGAGACCGTCCCGGTCGCCCTCGCCCTGGCCGTTGCCGCTCGGGGCCGGATCGCGGAGGCGGTCCCGGCGGCGGCCTGTCTGTCCCGGGTCGCGGACTCCGCACCCGCGCTGGCCGGCGCCCTCACCGGCGCCCTCGGCGGCGGCGCGTCGATCCCCGCCTCCTGGCGGGACGCCTGCCGCACCCTGCCCGGCTGCGTACTGCCCCGGCTCACCGGCACCGACCTGGTCGAACTCGCCGGTCTCCTGCACGCCACGCAACCGTCCCCACCGGAAGGACGAGGCACCACCCCATGACTCCCCCGCCCCAGGACCACAGCACCGCAGCATCCCTCGACGAGCGCGTCACCGGCGCTCTCGTCGGCGCGGCCGTCGGCGACGCCCTCGGCGGCCCCGTCGAGGGCTACTCCCCCGAGCAGATCGTCGAACGCCACGGCGGCCGCGTCCACGGCGTCGTCGGTCCCTGGAACGGCGACGCCTGGCGCACCGCCCGGCCCATCGCCCCTTACCACAAGGGCGACGGGCACGTCACCGACGACACCCTGATGACGCACGCGCTGGTGCGGGTCTACGGCACGGTCCGCGACCACCTCGACGCCTACGCGGTCGCCGAACACCTGGTCCCGGACCTGATCGCGAACCCGCGCTGGATCCCGGAACTGGAGGCCGAGGCACTGCCGCTCCAGCGGATCTTCCTCGCGGAGAAGTGGCTGGCCGCACGGATCCACTACGGCCACGTGGACCCGCGCGAGGCGGGCACCGGCAACATCGTCAACTGCGGTGCCGCGATGTACATGGCCCCGGTCGGCCTGGTCAACGCCGCCCACCCCGCGGCCGCCTACGCCGAGGCGCTGGACGTCGCGGGCGCGCACCAGTCGTCGTACGGCCGGGAGGCGGCCGGTGTCTTCGCGGCGGCGGTGGCCGCGGCCTGCGCGCCGGGCGCGACCCCGGACTCGGTGGTCGCCGCCGGTCTGTCCCTGGCCAAGGACGGCACCCGGGCCGCGATCGAGGCCGGGTGCGAGGTGGCCGCACGCCACTCGGACTTCGAGTCGGCGCTGGCACCGCTGCGGGCGGCGGTGGCCCCGTACGACACGGTGGGACCCGACTACCGCGCTCCCTCGCTCGGCGCCCGCCGCCCCTCGCGCCTGCACGCGATCGAGGAACTGCCGGTCGCGCTCGGCATGCTGCTCGTGGCCGGCGGCGACTTCCGGCACGCGGTGCTCGGCGCGGTCAACTACGGCCGCGACTGCGACTCCATCGCCACCATGGCGGGCGCGCTGGCCGGGGCGCTGGGATCGCCGGTCCCGGAGGACTGGGCCAAGACCGTCGCGGAGGCGAGCCGCCTGGACCTGTGGGAACCGGCGGCGGCGCTCACCGCGGTCGCGCGGGAGGTCTTCGCGCGTGACGTACGGCGCCGCCGGGCCCACGAGGAGGCGTTCGCCGCGATCGGGGGCGTCGGATGCTCCGGCTGACCTGGGTCCAGCCCGAGGACCTGGTCGGCCACGAGCTGCGCCAGGCACGGCTGGACGGCCGTGACGCGTCGGCGGTCGCGGCCCGCTGGCGCGCGGCGGGCGGTGGCGAGGCACCGGCCCGGGCGGGCGCCTCGCCCGGACCCGCCTCCCCCCGCCTGAGCCGGCTGGCGGAGGACCTGCTGGACGAGCTGGCCGGCCTGCCCAGTCCCCTGGCGGCGGCCGAGCCGACGGAACTCGACCGGATCAGGGCACTGTGCCCCGACTGGCCCGCCCCGCACCCCGGAGCCCGTGTGTCGCCCGGCCGGCTGGAGGCCGCCTGGCTCGGCCGCGCCGTCGGCTGCCTCCTCGGCAAACCCGTCGAGAAGCTCTCCCTCACCGGTATCCGGCTGCTCGGCCGGGCCGTCGGCAACTGGCCCCCGACCGTGTACTTCACCGCCCGGGGCGTCCCCGGCGACCTGCTCACCGCGTACCCCTGGAACCGTCGCTCCGCGCCGACCTCCCTCGCCGAGAACATCGACGGCATGCCGGAGGACGACGACCTCAACTACCCGCTGCTCGCCCTCCTGCTCCTGCGGCGCCACGGCAGGGCCTTCACCACCGGCGACGTGGCCCGCGTCTGGCTCGACGAACTCCCGCCCGGCCGCACCTTCACCGCCGAGCGCGTCGCCCTGCGCAACCTCCTCACCGGACTGGAACCGCCGCACACCGCCCGCCACCGCAATCCCTTCCGCGAGTGGATCGGCGCCCTGATCCGCGCCGACGTGCACGGCTGGACCAACCCGGGCGACCCGGGTGCCGCCGCCGAGCAGGCGCACCGCGACGCGACCCTCAGCCACACCGGCATCGGCGTCCACGCGGCCATGTTCGCGGCGGCCGTCATCGCCGCCGCCGCACCCGACGGCGCACCCGACGTGCACGCCTGTCTGCGCGCCGGACTCGCGGTCGTCCCGCCCGGTTCCCGCCTCGCCGGGGCCGTCCGGCACGCCGTAGGGCTCGCGGGCGCGCACGCCGACTTCGACACGGTCGTGGACCGGCTCCACGCCGTCCACTCCCCGGCCCACCACTGGGTGCACGCGATCCCCAACACCGCCCTGATCGCCGCCGCGCTCACCCACGCGGACGGCGACTTCACCGGCTCGGTCTCCCGCGTCGTCTCCGGCGGCTGGGACACCGACTCCAACGGCGCCACCGTGGGCGGCGTCGCCGCACTGCTCGCCGGTTGTCCCGCCGCGCTGCCCGAGCACTGGACGGCCCCGCTGAAGAACCGCCTGGCCACCTCCGTCGGCGACTTCGACGGCACCGGCTTCGACACCCTCGCCCACCTCACCCACCGGGAGGCCACCCGCCCATGCCCGAGCCCGCCGCCCCCGCCCCCGTCTCCGCTCCCGTCGTCTCCGCTCCCCTGACCGGCCTGCGCGTCCTCGACCTCGCCACGCTCTTCGCGGGACCGCTCGCCGCCACCATGCTCGGCGACTTCGGCGCCGAGGTGATCAAGGTCGAGCACCCCACCCGGCCCGACCCCTCCCGGGGACACGGTCCCTCGAAGGACGGGGTGGGCCTGTGGTGGAAGCTGCTGGGCCGCAACAAGCACACGATCACCCTGGACCTGTCGAAACCCGCCGGGCGCACCACCCTGCTGCGGCTCGCCGCCACCGCCGACGTCGTCGTCGAGAACTTCCGGCCGGGCACCCTGGAGAAGTGGGCCCTGGGCTGGGACGAGCTGTCCGCCGTCAACCCGCGCCTGGTCCTGACCCGGGTCACCGGCTTCGGCCAGTTCGGGCCGTACGCGCGCCGTCCCGGCTTCGGCACCCTCGCCGAGGCCATGAGCGGTTTCGCCGCGATGACCGGCGAGCCCGACGCGCCGCCGACGCTGCCGCCGTTCGGCCTCGCGGACTCGATCGCGGCGCTGGCGACGGCGTACGCCGTGATGACCGCGCTGGCCGCCCGGGAGCGCACCGGCGAGGGCCAGGTCGTCGACATGGCGATCATCGAGCCGATCCTGACCGTGCTGGGCCCGCAGCCCCTCTGGTACGACCAGCTCGGCCACGTCCAGCCGCGCACCGGCAACCGCTCGCAGAACAACGCCCCGCGCAACACCTACCGCACCGCCGACGGCACCTGGGTCGCCGTCTCCACCTCGGCCCAGTCGGTCGCCGAGCGGGTGATGCGGCTGGTGGGCCGCCCGGAGCTGATCGACGAGCCCTGGTTCGCGACGGGCGCCGACCGGGCCCGGCACGCCGACGTGCTGGACGCGGCGGTCGGGGACTGGATCGCCCGGCACCGCCGCGCCGACGTGCTCGCCGCCTTCGAGAAGGCCGAGGCGGCCGTCGCGCCGGTCCAGGACGTGCGGGACGTCATGGCCGACCCGCAGTACCAGGCCCTCGACACCGTCACCACGGTCGACGATCCCGAGCTGGGCCCGCTGCGCATGCAGAACGTCCTCTTCCGGCTCTCCGCCACCCCGGGCGCGATCCGCTGGGCGGGCCGCCCGCACGGCGCCGACACCGAGGAGGTGCTGACCGGGCTTGGGCTCACCCCGGCGGACGTCAAGGAGCTGCGCGAGGAGGGCGTCGTATGACCGTACCCCCGCTGACCTGGCTGTACGTGCCGGGGGACCGGCCCCCGGTGGTCGCCAAGGCGCTGGCCGCCGGTGCCGACGTGGTGGTCGTCGACCTGGAGGACGCGGTCGCCGCCGACCGCAAGGAGTACGCCCGCGACGCCACGGCCGAGCTGCTCACCGAGCCGCAGCCGGTGCCGGTGCACGTCCGCGTCAACGCCCTGGACGGTCCGCTCGCCGCCGGGGACCTGGCGGCGCTGGCCGCGCTGCCGGGGCTGTCCGGGCTGCGGCTGCCCAAGGTGACGTCGCCGGAGCAGGTGACCGGCGTCGCCGCGCTGACCGGCGGACCGCCGCTGTACGCCCTGCTGGAGACGGCGCTGGGGGTGGAGCGGGCGTACCGGATCGCCGCGGCCCATCCGGCACTGCGCGGGATCGCCCTCGGCGAGGCGGACCTCCGTGCCGACCTGGGCGTGCGCGGGGACGCGGGCCTGGACTGGTCGCGCTCGCGCGTGGTCGTGGCCGCGCGGGCGGCGGGCCTGGCGCCGCCGTCCCAGACGGTGCATCCGGACACCCGGGACCTGGAGGGCCTGGCGGCGTCCTGCGCCCACGGCCGCGCCCTGGGCTTCCTGGGGCGGGCCGCGATCCACCCGCGCCAGCTGCCGATCATCGAGCGGGCCTATCTGCCCACCGAACGGGAGCTGGAGGAGGCGGAGACGATCGTCAAGGCGGCCACGGTCCAGCCGGGTGCGCAGGCGCTGCCGGACGGCCGGTTCATCGACGCGGCGGTGGTGGCGACGGCCCGGCGGACGCTGTCGCTGGCCCGGCGGCCCGCCCTGTCCTGAACCCCGGCCCCGGCATACGCCAAGGGCGCCCGGAGAGACCCGGGCGCCCTCGGCGGCGTACCTCGCGGGCGGGGTCAGCCCTTCTTGGCGGAGTCGGCGCCGTTGGTCACGCCCTCGGCGTCCTTCGCGTCGTCCGCGGCATCCGCGTCGTCTGCTTCGTCCGCACCCGACGTGTCCTTGGGGGCCTCGGTGGCGTCGGTCGCGTCGGTCTTCCCCGCGGCGTCCGCGTCGTCCGCGTCGTTCTCGGTGTCCTTGACGTCCTCGGCGTCCTCGGCGTCCCTTTCCACCGCGGAGCCGGTGTCACCGGTGGCGGACTCCGCGCCCGGCTCCACCACGGCCTCCCGGCCCGGCCGCTTCCGCGCCGAGAGCACGATGTACAGCACGGCGAGCAGGAACACGAAGAGCGCGGTCCAGTTGTTCAGCCTGAGACCCAGGATGTGGTGGGCGTCGTCGACGCGCATGTACTCGATCCAGAACCGGCCCGCGCAGTACGCCGCCACGTACAGGGCGAAGGCGCGCCCGTGGCCGAGCTTGAAGCGGCGGTCGGCCCAGATGACGAGCAGCGCGACGCCGATGCACCAGAGCGACTCGTACAGGAACGTCGGGTGGTAGGTGCCCGGCAGCCGTCCGTCGGCCGTCGAGGTGATCTCCACGGCCCACGGCAGGTCGGTCGCCTTGCCGTACAACTCCTGGTTGAACCAGTTGCCCCAGCGGCCGATGGCCTGCGCGAGGGCGATGCCGGGGGCGACGGCGTCGGCGTAGGCGGGCATCGGGACGCCCCGGCGGCGGGCACCGATCCAGGCACCCACCGCGCCGAACGCGATGGCGCCCCAGATGCCGAGGCCGCCCTCCCAGATCTTGAAGGCGTCGACCCAGTCACGGCCCTCGCTGAAGTACAGCTGGTAGTCCGTGATCACGTGGTAGAGGCGTCCGCCGATCAGGCCGAAGGGAACGGCCCAGACCGCGATGTCGGCCACCGTGCCCGGCCGCCCGCCCCGGGCGACCCAGCGCTTGTTGCCGAGCCAGACGGCAACGAAGACGCCGATGATGATGCAGAACGCGTAGCCGCGCAGCGGGATGGGACCGAGGTGCAGCACCCCGCGCGACGGGCTGGGAATGAAGGCAAGTTCCATGGCAGGGTCGACGCTACCGTGTCGGACGGGGGGCGCGGCGGGCAGCCCGGCTACGGGTCCGTAACGAGCGGGCGCGCTACTTGTTGGCGTCCTCCACCATCTGCTTGAGCTTGGCCGGGGTCATGGAGCGGTCCTGGTAGATGTTCTTGCCGTCCAGGAGCACGGTCGGCGTGCCGCTGAAGCCGCCGTTCTGGAAGGCCTTGTTGGACTTCTCCACCCAGCTGTTGTGCTTGCCGTTCTTCACGCACTCCTGGAACAGGGTGGTGTCGAGGCCGTCGACCTTGCCCGCCAGGTCGAGCAGCTTGTCCTCGTCGGCGAAGGCGTCGTCGGTCTCCGGCGGCTGGTTGTCGTACAGCACGTCGTGGTACGGCGGGAACTCTCCGGCGTCCTGGGCGCAGGCGGCGGCGTTGGCCGCCTTGCGGGAGCCGGTGCCGCCCATGTTGCCGTCGATGATGGTCGCCAGGTGGTACTCGACCTTGAGCTGCCCGGCGTCGGTCAGCTCGTGGATGGTGTCGCGGTACGCCAGCTCGAAGGCCTTGCAGGCCGGGCAGCGGAAGTCCTCCCAGATGGTGAGCGTGGACTTGGCGCTCTCCTTGCCGACGGGGATCGCGAGGCCGTCCTTGCCCTGCGCTCCCGAGGGTGCGACGACCGGACCGGCCGACTCGCTGCCGTCGTCCTTGCCCGCGTTCGCGGCGACCACGCCGATCACCGCCGCGAGTCCCAGCACGCAGACCACGCTCGCGCCGACGATCAGCGCACGGCGGCGCTTGTCCCTGGACTTCTGCTTCTCGCGCTCGGCCGCCAGCTTCTCGCGGGCGCCGCGCTTTCCCTGTCGGTTCTTCTCGCTCACACCCCGCAGAACGAACCGGGGAGGCGCAGCGCGCCTCCCCGGTCCCGAGTCCACTCGTACGAGGGACCTCTGTCACGTGCTGGTGCTCACCTGCTGGTGCTCACGCCTGTCCGCGCACGCCCTTCGCCAGGTCGGCGGCGAGCGCGCGGACGCCCTCCAGGCCGGCCGCGTCGTCGGGCGCGTCCAGCATCCGCTTGACGAAGGCCGAGCCGACGATCACGCCGTCGGCGAAGCCGGCCACCTCGGCGGCCTGGGCCGCGTTGGAGACGCCGAGGCCGACGCAGACCGGGGTGTCGGTGGTGGCGCGGGTGCGCCGCACCAGGTCCTCGGCCTGCGCGCCGACCGACTCACGGGTGCCGGTGACGCCCATGAGGGAGGCGGCGTAGACGAAGCCGCTGCCGGCCGCGGTGATCTCGGCGAGCCGCGCGTCCTTGCTGCTGGGCGCGACCACGAAGACCGTGGCGAGCCCGTGCTTGTCCGCGTGCTCCCTCCAGAGCGCCGACTCCTGGACCGGCAGGTCGGGCAGGATGCACCCGGCGCCGCCCGCCTCGGCCAGCTCGGCGGTGAAGCGCTCCACGCCGTAGCGGTCGATCGGGTTCCAGTACGTCATGACGAGGATCGGCTTGCCGGTGGCCTCGTGGGCCTCGCGGACCGTGCGCATCACGTCGGCGATCTTCACGCCGCCGCGCAGGGCGATGTCGTCGGCGGTCTGGATCACGGGGCCGTCGAGCACCGGGTCGCTGTGCGGCAGGCCCACCTCGACGACGTCGGCGCCGCCGTCGAGCGCGGCCTTGATCGCCGCGATGCCGCCCGTGACGGTCGGGAACCCGGCCGGGAGGTAGGCGATGAGGGCGGCGCGGCCCTCGGACCTGGCCGCGGCGAGGGTGTCGTTCAGCAGCTGTACGTTCCCGCTCACTTGGCGTCCCCCTCGATCTCCGCGGCGCCGCTCTCGTCGGCGGCGACCTCGGCGTCGGTGTCGTACAGCCCGAAGTAGCGGGCGGCGGTGTCCATGTCCTTGTCGCCGCGGCCGGACAGGTTGACCACGAGCAGCCCGTCCTTGCCCAGCTCCTGGCCGACCTCCAGGGCGCCGGCCAGCGCGTGGGCGCTCTCGATGGCCGGGATGATGCCCTCGGTGCGCGACAGCAGGCGCAGTGCCTGCATGGCGGCGTCGTCGGTGACCGCGCGGTACTCGCCGCGGCCGGAGTCCTTGAGATAGGCGTGCTCGGGACCGATGCCGGGGTAGTCGAGCCCCGCCGAGATCGAGTACGGCTCGGTGATCTGGCCCTCGTCGTCCTGGAGGACGTAGGACCGGGAGCCGTGCAGGATGCCGGGCTCGCCCGCGGTCAGGGTCGCCGCGTGTTCGCCGGTCTCCACACCGTGTCCGGCGGGCTCGCAGCCGATGAGGCGGACGTCCGCGTCCGGGATGAAGGCGTGGAAGAGGCCGATGGCGTTGGAGCCGCCGCCGACGCAGGCGATCGCGGCGTCGGGCAGGCGCCCGGCCTGCTCCAGGAGCTGGCGCCTGGCCTCCACGCCGATGACGCGGTGGAAGTCGCGGACCATCGCCGGGAAGGGGTGGGGGCCCGCGACGGTGCCGAACAGGTAGTGGGTGCGGTCGACGTTGGCGACCCAGTCGCGGAAGGCCTCGTTGATCGCGTCCTTCAGCGTGCGGCTGCCGGACTTCACGGCGACGACCTCGGCGCCGAGCATGCGCATGCGGGCCACGTTGAGCGCCTGGCGGCGGGTGTCGATCTCGCCCATGTAGATGGTGCAGTCGAGGCCGAAGAGGGCGCAGGCGGTCGCCGTGGCCACGCCGTGCTGGCCCGCGCCGGTCTCGGCGATGACGCGGGTCTTGCCCATGCGCTTGGTGAGCAGGGCCTGGCCGAGCACGTTGTTGATCTTGTGCGAGCCGGTGTGGTTCAGGTCCTCGCGCTTGAGGAAGATCCTGGCTCCGCCGGCGTGCTCCGCGAAGCGGGGCACCTCGGTGAGGGAGGACGGGCGGCCGGTGTAGTGGACGAGGAGGTCGTCCAGCTCGCGGGCGAACTCCGGGTCGGACTTGGCCTTGTCGTACTCGACGGCGACCTCGTCGACCGCCGCGACGAGGGCCTCGGGGATGAACTTGCCCCCGAAGGCGCCGAAGTAGCCCTCGGCGGAGGGGACTTGACCCTCCGGGTCGGGGATGAAGAAGTTGCTGGGCATGCGTGAACCTCACGGTGAGTGTCTGGTTTGGACTAATCGCCGTGGGGGCGGGGACCAGTTGTCGGCTACCGGCCGTGGGTGGCTGGTCGCGCCCACGCGACGGAGTCGCAAATTCAACGGGGCCCCCGCGCCCCTATGGGGCGCGTGAGCCATCGCATGCCGTTGACCTGGCCCGGTTCGTCTCCGATGACGTACCGCACCCGGCGGCCGTGCACCCGGCGTGCGGGGGCGCGGCAGCCCCGGGGCCGGCAGCCGCGCGCGAGGCGGGCGTACGGGTCCCGGGGGGCCGGAGTGAGTGCGGAGGTCATCGGGGTCAGCCTACCGGGGGTCAGCCCCGGCCGTGGCGGAGTGCGGGATGTTCGCCGGCCGCCACCAGGTCGGAGACCGCCGTCTTCGGGTCCCGGCCGGTGACCAGGGACTCGCCGACCAGCACGGCGTCGGCGCCCTCGTTGGCGTAGGCGATGAGGTCGTGCGGGCCGCGGACGCCGGACTCGGCGACCTTGACGATGTGCGCGGGGATCTCCGGGGCGACCCGTTCGAACGTGCCGCGGTCCACTTCGAGCGTCTTCAGGTTGCGCGCGTTGACACCGATGACCTTGGCGCCCGCGTCCACGGCGCGCTCGACCTCGTCCTCGTCGTGCACCTCGACCAGCGGGGTGAGGCCGATGGACTCGGCTCGCTCGATCAGCGACTCCAGGGCCGGCTGTTCGAGGGCCGCGACGATCAGCAGCACGAGGTCGGCACCGTGGGCGCGGGCCTCCCACAGCTGGTACGAGGTGACGACGAAGTCCTTGCGCAGCACGGGGATGTCCACGCGCGCGCGGACCGAGTCCAGGTCGGCCAGCGAGCCGCCGAAGCGGCGCTCCTCGGTGAGGACGGAGATGACGGCGGCGCCGCCCGCCTCGTAGTCGGCGGCGAGCCCGGCCGGGTCGGCGATGGCCGCCAGCGCGCCCTTGGAGGGGCTGGAGCGCTTGACCTCGCAGATGACCTTGACGCCGTCGCCGCGCAGCGCGGCCACGCCGTCCTTGGCGGGGCGAGCCTTGGCCGCGCGCTCCTTGAGCTCGTCGAGGCCGACGCGCGCCTGCCGCTCCGCGAGGTCGGCACGGACTCCGTCGATGATCTCGTCGAGCACACTCACGCGAGCGGCCCCCTTTCAGACGGCAAAACGTGTGGTCACTGTGATGGTATCCGCAGCCGGGCACCGGGCCCGCATCCACCCGATCCCAGTCCCAGTACCTGGACGCCCCATGGATGATCAAGGCAGCAGCCAGCCACCGAACGGCAGGTTCCGGACAACGGTGAAGACCAGCAGCAACGTCCCCAGCGTCCACAGGTGGACCGGTCCGAGGTCGACGCGCACGGGACGTCCCCGGGCCGCGCGGATCACCCAGACGGTCCACAGGACGGCGAAGCCCAGATAGGCGAGGACGGCGGGCACGTTGGCGTGCAGCGCGGCCGTCAGGTCGCCGTGGACGAAGGCGTGGGCGCTGCGCAGGCCGCCGCAGCCGGGACAGTAGACGCCCGTGAAGCGCAGCAGGGGGCAGACGGGGTAGTGGCCGGGCTCGTAGGGGTCCACGCTCCCCACGTAGGCGAAGGCCCCGGCGACGGCCGCGAGCACTCCGGCCGGGACGGCGAGGCGAAGAGCCGCGCCGCGCGGCAGGGGGAAGCTGGTCCGGCCGGGTTTCCCGCTCTCGACGTCCACGCCCGCATTCTGCCTCCGGCGGCCCCCGCACGCACGTGAGGGGCGGTCCCGGCACGGTGGTGCCGATCCGCCCCTCGGGAGGTCCGTGACCGCCGCGCCCGGTCAGCCCTTGGCGCCGGCCTCCGCACGCTCGCCCGCGACCTGGTGCACGGGGTGGTTCTTCTTCGGCTGGCCGAGGCCCATCATGCGCATGATGTAGCCGACGACACCACCGAGGAGCACGACCGCCAGGCCGGCCCAGAAGCCCCACGGCTGGGCCGCCACCATGAACATGCCCGCGATGCAGAAACCGATGAAGGCGATGATGACACCGGTCCAGGCGGCCGGGGTGTGACCGTGGCTGCTGCCCGCCATTGCTTGCTCCTCGTTGCTGTGTGCCATGTCTGAGCAGGACGCTCGCACCCATTGTCCCGCACGGGGGCACGCGCCGTGAGCGGGGGTGCTCCAGTGGGTGAACGGCGGTCAGGCGCTGGTGGGGTCCTCGCCGCGGTCGATGGCCTTCCACAGGTCCTCGGGGCGGTCCGGGTCGACGGTCTGCGGCCTGCGTCGCGGGGCGCCGCCGCGTTCGTAGCGTCCGGACATCGCGGGCCACTGGCGGCCGTAGCGCAGCGCGAGCAGCCCGGCCAGCAGGAGCAGGGCGCCGCCCACGGCCGCGACGTACGGCCAGGCGGTGTGGGAGAGCGCGTCGACGGTGGCCGAGGTGTCGCCCGCCGCCTTCGCGGCCTGGTCGTCGAGCGCGGAGCTGTCGGAGGCGCCGGCCAGGGCGGCGGCGACGGTGCCCGCGCCGCTCAGCGCGAGCAGCGCGGCGACGGCGAAGCGGCCGGCCCGGCGGACGGCGAAGACGGCGACGAGCGCGGCGAGGCCGACTATGGCGAGCGACGCGGGTACGCCCGTGACGTCGCTGCCCTTGGCGGTCAGGGTGAACGCGCCGCCGGCCACCGTCGCGGTGCCCTCCGCCCACTCCTGCCGGGTGGCGAGCAGGGCGACGGCGGCGCCGAGCGCGCCGCACAGCAGGGCGACGGCGAGGCTCCGGCGGCCGGCCCGGGCGGGTCCTGCGGCTGGGGTACGGGGGTGAGGAACGGCTGTCACGTACTCCACTATCACCCGAACCCCGGGCGAACCGTCACCCGGGGTTCGCATTGGGGGCGTGAGAATCGCCCCACCGGTCCGACCGGTTGGCCCTATTGCGCCAGCCGGTTGGCCGTGTGTACGGCCCTCAGCACGGCCGCCGCCTTGTTGCGGCACTCGGTGTCCTCGGCGACCGGGTCGGAGTCGGCGACGACGCCCGCGCCCGCCTGGACGTAGGCGGTGCCGTCGCGCAGCAGGGCGGTGCGGATGGCGATGGCGGTGTCGGAGTCGCCCGCGAAGTCGAGGTAGCCGACGCAGCCGCCGTACAGGCCGCGCCGGGAGGGTTCGAGTTCGTCGATGATCTGCAGGGCGCGCGGCTTGGGCGCGCCGGACAGGGTGCCGGCCGGGAAGCAGGCGGTGAGGACGTCGAAGGCGGTGCGGTCCGGGGCGACCCGGCCGGTGACCGTGGAGACGATGTGCATGACGTGCGAGTACCGCTCGACGGACATGAAGTCGACGACCTCGACGGAGCCGGGCTCGCAGACGCGTCCGAGGTCGTTGCGGCCGAGGTCGACCAGCATCAGGTGCTCGGCGCGCTCCTTGGGGTCGGCGAGCAGTTCGTCGGCGAGGGCCTGGTCCTCCTGCGGGGTGGCGCCGCGCGGGCGGGTGCCGGCGATGGGGTGCACCATGGCGCGCCCGTCCTCGACCTTGACCAGCGCCTCGGGGGACGACCCGACGACGTCGAAGCCGTCGAGGCGGAGCAGGTACATGTACGGGGAGGGGTTGGTGGCGCGCAGGACCCGGTAGACGTCGAGCGCGCTCGCCGTGCAGGGCGTCTCGAAGCGCTGGGAGGGGACGACCTGGAAGGCCTCGCCCGCGCGGATGCGCTCCTTGATGTCCTCGACGGCGTCCTGGAAGTCGGGGCCGCCCCACCGCGCGGTGTACTCGGGCAGCTCGGAGGGGGGCAGCGCGGCCGGGGGCTGGGCGACCGCGCGGGTGAGGTCGGCCTCCATGGCGTCCAGGCGGGCGATCGCGTCGGCGTAGGCCTCGTCGACGCCGGTGTCCCGGTCGTTGTGGTTGATCGCGTTGGCGATCAGCAGGACCGAGCCCTCCCAGTGGTCCATGACGGCGAGGTCGCTGGTGAGCAGCATGGTCAGCTCGGGCAGCTTCAGGTCGTCGCGCTCCCCCGGGCCGACCTTCTCCAGGCGGCGCACGATGTCGTACCCGAGGTACCCCACCATGCCGCCGGTGAAGGGCGGCAGGCCCAGGTCGTGGGCGAGGTCGCGCGGGGTGTGCAGGGCCTCGACGGTGGCACGCAGGGCGGCGAGCGGGTCGCCGTCGGTGGGGACGCCGACGGGCGGGGTGCCCTGCCAGTGCGCCTGGCCGTCCTTCTCGGTCAGGGTGGCGGCGCTGCGGACGCCGATGAAGGAGTAGCGGGACCATTGGAACGCCGCGCGTCCGTTCTCCGCGGACTCCAGCAGGAAGGTGCCGGGGCGCTCGGCGGCGAGCTTGCGGTACAGCGCCACCGGGGTGTCGCCGTCGGCGAGGAGCTTGCGGCTCACCGGGATCACCCGGCGGTCGGCGGCCAGCTTGCGGAAGGTGTCGAGGTCCATGTCATGCGTGACGTCCATGGCGGCAGACCCTACTGACCCGCGAGGAGCACGTCGGTGTCGAAGCAGGTGCGGGTGCCGGTGTGGCAGGCGGCGCCGACCTGGTCGACCTTGACGAGCACGGTGTCGGCGTCGCAGTCCAGGGCGACCGACTTCACCCACTGGAAGTGGCCCGAGGTGTCGCCCTTGACCCAGTACTCCCGGCGGCTGCGCGACCAGTAGGTGCAGCGGCCGGTCGTCAGCGTGCGGTGCAGCGCCTCGTCGTCCATCCAGCCGAGCATCAGCACCTCTCCGGTGTCGTACTGCTGGGCGATGGCGGGCAGGAGGCCGTCGGCGCTGCGCTTGAGGCGGTCGGCGATCTCCGGGGCGAGCGGGCCGGGACGCCGGGGGCTGCCGCCGGTGGGGGAGCTGCTGGTCATGCGCCCATTGTGCCGCGTGGGAAGGACACGCCCCCGGGATGTCCATTGGGCGGACCCGGCCGGCCGCCGTAGGCTGACCGCATGTCGACTTTCGCCAAGCGTGAACGACTTCTGCTCGCGGACCTGTTGGAGACGGCGGGTCCGGACGCCCCGACCCTGTGCGACGGCTGGGGTACCCGTGACCTGGCCGCGCACGTGGTGGTGCGCGAGCGGCGTCCGGACGCGGCCGGGGGCACCCTGATCAAGCCGTTGGCGTCCCGCCTCGACCGGGTGATGGAGGAGTACGGCGCCAAGCCGTACGAGGAGCTGCTCCAGCTGATCCGCACCGGCCCGCCCCGCTTCTCCCCCTTCCAGCTCAAGCAGGTGGACGAGGCGGCTAACACGGTGGAGTTCTACGTCCACACCGAGGACGTCCGCCGCGCCCAGCCGGACTGGTCGCCGCGCGAGCTGGACCCGGTCTTCCAGGACGCCCTGTGGTCCCGCCTGGAGCGGGCCGCCCGGCTGATGGGCCGGGGCATCCCGACGGGCCTGGTGCTGCGCCGCCCGAACGGCCAGACGACGGTCGCCCACCGGGGCACGCCGGTGGTGACGGCGACGGGCGAGCCGTCCGAGCTGCTGCTGTTCGCGTACGGCCGGCAGGGCGCCGCGAAGGTGGAGCTGGCGGGCGAGGAGAACGCGATCGCCAAGCTGCGGGAGACGAAGCAGCTGGGCATCTGACCTCCGCCGCTCACTTCGGCAGCTCGGCCCGCCGCACACCCGGCGCGCACAGGGCGACGACCCCGCCGAGGCCGCACACCACGGCACTGACGGCGAAGACCGGGCCGGTGCCCCAGACGCCGATGGCGGCGGCGGACAGCGGCATGCTCAGCGGGGCGATTCCCAGGCTGACGATGCCGGAGACCGCGGTGACGCGCCCGAGCAGAGCGGGAGCGGACTGCGTCTGGAGCAGGGCCCCGCAGAGCGCGCCGCTGAGGCCCGCGAGCAGCCCGATGAGCAGCGCCGTCCCGACGGCCACCACAAGGGCGGGGGCCTGCGCCAGCGCGCCGATCGCCACCGCGCCGGGGACGAGGGCGCCGGCGACGACGTACCCGGCGTGCGGCACGCGTCCCCGGACGGTCAGCAGCAGGGCGGCCGTCCCGGCGCCGACCCCGAAACCGGCGAGTACCCAGCCCATGCCGGAGGCTCCCCAGCCGCGTTCGTCGGCGAGCAGGGTCAGGCCGATGTTGAGCGGGCCGACGAAGCCGAGGTCGCCGAGGGCGATGACCAGCATCAGGGGCCCGAGGACGCGGTGCCGGCGAATGTAGCGGAGCCCGTCCCGCAGGTCCCGCCACGCGGTGCCGCCCTCGGCGGTGGCCGTGTCGTCGGGGGGCAGCTCGCGCATCCGTACGGAGACCAGCAGCGGCACCGACACGGCGATCAGCACACCGGCGAGGGCGAAGGCCGCCGCGGCGCCGCCGAGCGCCACGCCGAGGCCGCCGAGCGGGGCGCCCACGACGGAGGACAGGCGGACGGCGAGGCCGCGCATGCCCTGGACGCGGGCGAGCTGGCCCTTGGCGGTGATGCGCGCGGGCAGCGCCCCGACGGCGGGCATGAAGAGGGCGTCCACCGCGCCGAAGACGAGGGCGAGCAGGGCCAGGAGCCACAGTCCCGGGGCGGTGGCGAAGAGCAGCGCGGCCACCGCGAGGACCGCGGCGCACCGTACGGCGTCGCTGGCGATGACAACCCTGCGCGGTCCCAGCCGGTCGACGACCACTCCCCCGCCGAGCATGAGCAGCGCACGCGGCACGGCGCTCACGGCCGTGACGATCCCGGCCTCGGCGGGACTGCCCTGCCGCACGGCGGCCCAGGACAGCGCGAGGAAGAAGACGCTGTCACCGAGCATCGACGCGGTGTAGGCCCCGACCCAGCGCAGGACGTTGGGGTCGCGGTGGGCGGGGCGAGCGGGAATGGAGCCGGCCTGCCGGTCGGCTATGTCGGTGAGGTCGGACACCGGGTCAGGCAGCCCAGTCGCGCAGCAGGCGGGCGGTTTCGTTGAGGTCGGCCTCGTCGCTGCGGATGTCGGAGACGAGTTTGGCCCAGTCGCCGGGTCGCGGGTCGACCGGTGTTCCGGATGCCTCCATGTACGCCCGAATGCAGCCGATGCCGATCGACGCGTTGTAGTCCGTGAACGGGCGGAGCCTTAGCGCGGTGTGCAGGAACGTGGCCGCTCGAGCCGGGATCTCCTCGTAATAGGGCTCTCCCGCGACACGCTCGTACCGATGCCTCTCGGCCATGCAGTGAAGGGCGCCCCAATCCCTGATGGGCGTGTTCGGCGGTGAGACCTCCACCTGCACGCAGAGGACCCAGCCGGCGTCGACGTAGAGGGTCACCGCAGTCCCGCCGGGAAGCGCTCTTCGAAGTCGGCCATGATCTCGCGGGCGTACTTCGACGCCCCCTCCACGAACCGCTGCTTCTGCCGTCGGCGCACCACGTCCTCGGTCAGTATGTCGTGCGCGAGACGCTTGATCGCGACGCCCTGCTCCTTGGCCTCGGCACGCAGCTCGGCCAGCTCTTCCTCGGTGAACTCAATCGTGATCCCAGGCATATGAGCACCTTAGCGGGACCGCCACCGGGACCACTACCACGTTCACTACCAAGGGTGACTCCTCGAACTACCGAACGGGGTGACCCGCCCCCCGCAGGGCGGTCTTCACCTCGCCGATCCGCAGGTCGCCGAAGTGGAAGACGGACGCCGCAAGGACCGCGTCCGCGCCCGCCTCGACCGCCGGGGCGAAGTGGGCGAGGCTGCCCGCGCCGCCGGACGCGATGACCGGGACACTCACGTGCTTGCGCACCGCCGCCAGCATCTCCAGGTCGTAGCCGTCCTTCGTGCCGTCCGCGTCCATCGAGTTGAGCAGGATCTCCCCCGCGCCCAGCTCGGCGGCCCGGTGCGCCCACTCCACGGCGTCGATGCCGGTGCCGCGCCGGCCGCCGTGGGTGGTCACCTCGAAGGTGCCCGCCTCGGTGCGGCGGGCGTCGACCGACAGCACCAGCACCTGGCGCCCGAAGCGCTCGGCGATCTCGCGGATCAGGTCGGGGCGGGCGATGGCGGCGGTGTTGACGCCCACCTTGTCCGCACCGGCCCGCAGCAGCTTGTCGACGTCCTCGGCGGTGCGCACCCCGCCGCCGACGGTCAGCGGGATGAACACCTGCTCGGCGGTGCGGCGCACCACGTCGTAGGTCGTCTCGCGGTTGCCCGACGAGGCGGTGATGTCCAGGAAGGTCAGTTCGTCGGCGCCCTCGGCGTCGTACACCTTGGCCATCTCGACGGGGTCGCCCGCGTCGCGCAGGTTCTGGAAGTTGACGCCCTTGACGACCCGGCCGTCGTCCACGTCCAGGCAGGGGATGACTCGGACCGCCAGGGTCATGAATCCACGGCTCCTCTATACGCTTCCACTTCGACCGACACGAGGACCCGCGAGTCGATGAAGCCCTCCACGACCAGCAGGGTCGTGGCAGGGCGTACGGAGTCGAACAGCTCCTTGTGGGCGCGGCCCACCTCATCGACATCGCGCGAATGCGCCAGGTACACACGGGTCCGGATCACGGACTCGATGCCGAGCCCGAACTCGGCGATCGCCTCGACGGCGGTGCCGAAGGCCACCTTGGTCTGTTCGTACGGGTCGCCCTCGCCGTAGAGCATGTCGCCCTTGAAGGCGGTGGTGCCCGCCACGATGACACGGTCACCCGCCGCCACGGCCCGTGCGAAACCGAAGGACTCTTCCCAGGGACTTCCGCTCTGCACGCGCCGTACGGCTTCGGATGTCATGTGGACACAGCCTCCAGGGCCTCTTCCAGGGTGAACGCCTTCGCGTAGAGGGCTTTCCCGACGATGGCCCCCTCGACACCGGCCGGGACGAGCCCGGCGATCGCGCGCAGGTCGTCCAGGGAGGAGACGCCGCCCGACGCCACGACCGGGCGGTCGGTGGCCGCGCAGACGTTCTTCAGGAGCTCCAGGTTGGGGCCCTGGAGGGTGCCGTCCTTGGCGATGTCGGTGACGACGTACCGGGCGCAGCCCTCCTTGTTCAGGCGGTCCAGCGTCTCGTAGAGGTCGCCGCCGTCGCGGGTCCAGCCGCGGCCGCGCAGCGTGGTGCCCCGTACGTCCAGGCCGACCGCGATCTGGTCACCGTGCTCGGCGATGACCTTGGCGACCCACTCGGGGGTCTCCAGGGCGGCCGTGCCCAGGTTCACCCGGGTGCAGCCGGTGGCGAGGGCGGCGGCGAGGGTGTCGTCGTCGCGGATGCCGCCGGACAGCTCCACCTTGATGTCCATGGCCTGCGCGACCTCGGCGATCAGCGCGCGGTTGTCCCCGGTGCCGAACGCCGCGTCCAGGTCCACCAGGTGCAGCCACTCGGCGCCGGAGCGCTGCCAGGCGAGGGCGGCCTCCAGCGGGGAGCCGTAGGAGGTCTCGGTGCCGGACTCGCCGTGCACGAGGCGGACGGCCTGGCCGTCGCGGACGTCGACGGCGGGGAGGAGTTCGAGCTTGCTCATCTCTACCGGGTTCATCTCTACCGGGCTCATCTCTTCTACCGGGCTCATCTCTAGAGGGTTTCGATCCAGTTGGTGAGGAGCTGGGCTCCGGCGTCGCCGGACTTCTCGGGGTGGAACTGGGTGGCCCACAGCGCGCCGTTCTCCACGGCGGCCACGAAGGGCTTGCCGTGGGTGGACCAGGTGACCCTGGGCTCGGCGATCAGCGGGTTGTGCGACTCCTGGGTCCACTCGTGGACGGCGTAGGAGTGCACGAAGTAGAAGCGGGCGTCCGCGTCCAGGCCCGCGAAGAGCTGGGAGTCGGCCGGTGCCTCGACCGTGTTCCAGCCCATGTGGGGCACGACGTCGGCCTGGAGGGGTCCGACCGTGCCGGGCCACTCGTCCAGGCCCTCGGCCTCCACCTCGTGCTCGATGCCGCGCGAGAAGAGGATCTGCATGCCGACGCAGATGCCCATGACCGGGCGCCCGCCGGACAGCCTGCGGTCGACGATCCAGTCGCCGCGGGCCGCCTTGAGGCCGTCCATGCAGGCGGCGAAGGCGCCGACGCCGGGGACCAGCAGTCCGTCGGCGTTCATGGCCTTGTCGTAGTCGCGGGTGATCTCCACGTCGGCTCCCGCGCGCGCGAGGGCGCGCTCGGCGGAGCGGACGTTGCCGAAGCCGTAGTCGAAGACGACGACCCGCTTGGCGCGCGAGGCGGCGGAGGTCTCGGCGGTCAATTCCAGACCTCCAGCCTCAGGACGCCGGCGAGCAGACACATGCCGGCGCCGATGCAGAGCAGCACGATCAGGCCCTTGGGCATCTGCTGCTTGGCGAAGGAGTAGATACCGCCGGCCAGGAAGAGGCCGACGAGGATCAGTGCGGTGGACGTACCGTTCATGGGTTACAGCGCGCCCTTCGTGGAAGGCAGGATGCCGGCCGCGCGCGGGTCGCGCTCCGAGGCGTAGCGCAGGGCCCGGGCCAGCGCCTTGAACTGGCACTCCACGATGTGGTGCGCGTTGCGCCCGTAGGGCACGTGGACGTGCAGGGCGACCTGGGCCTGGGCGACGAAGGACTCCAGGATGTGCCGGGTCATCGTCACGTCGTACTCGCCGATCATCGGCGCCATGTTCTCGGGCTCGGTGTGCACGAGGTAGGGGCGGCCGGACAGGTCGACGGTGACCTGGGCGAGGGACTCGTCCAGCGGGACCGTGCAGTTGCCGAAGCGGTAGATGCCCACCTTGTCGCCGAGGGCCTGCTTGAAGGCGGCGCCCAGCGCGAGGGCGGTGTCCTCGATGGTGTGGTGGGAGTCGATGTGCAGGTCGCCGTCGGTCTTCACGGTCAGGTCGAACAGACCGTGCCGGCCGAGCTGGTCGAGCATGTGGTCGTAGAAGCCGACGCCGGTGGCGATGTCGGTCTTGCCGGTGCCGTCGAGGTCGATCTCGACGAGGACCGAGGTCTCCTTAGTGGTGCGCTCCACGCGCCCTACGCGGCTCATGTGTGCTGCTCCTTCTTGACTTCACGTACCGCGTCGAGGAACGCGTCGTTCTCCTGCGGGGTGCCGGCGGTGACCCGCAGCCACCCCGGTACGCCGTTGTCCCGGACCAGGACGCCCCGGTCGAGGATCTTCCGCCAGGTCGCGTGGGAGTCCGCGAACCGCCCGAACTGGACGAAGTTGGCGTCGGACTCGGTCACCGCGTAGCCGATGGCGCGCAGTTCGGCGACCAGCCGGTCCCGCTCGGTCTTCAGCTGCTCGACGTACTTCAGCAGCGTGTCCGTGTGCTCCAGGGCGGCCAGCGCGGTCGCCTGCGTCACGGCGGACAGGTGGTACGGCAGCCGTACGAGCTGGACGGCGTCGACGACGGCCGGGTGCGCGGCGAGGTAGCCGAGGCGCAGGCCCGCCGCGCCGAACGCCTTCGACATGGTGCGGGAGACGACCAGGTTCGGCCGGCCGTCGAGGAGCGGCAGCAGCGAGGCGCCGTGGCTGAACTCGATGTACGCCTCGTCGACCACGACCATCGACGGCTTCGCCGCCTGGGCGGCCTCGTAGAGGGCGAGGACCGTCTCGGCGGGGACCGCGTTGCCGGTGGGGTTGTTGGGGGTGGTGACGAAGACGACGTCCGGGCGGTGCTCGGCGATCGCCTTCTCGGCGGCGGGCACGTCGATGGTGAAGTCCTCGTGCCGCGGCCCGGAGATCCAGCCGGTGCCGGTGCCGCGCGCGATGAGGCCGTGCATCGAGTACGACGGCTCGAAGCCGATCGCGGTGCGGCCCGGCCCGCCGAAGGTCTGCAGCAGTTGCTGGATGACCTCGTTGGAGCCGTTGGCCGCCCAGACGTTGCTCACGTCCAGCGGGTGTCCGGAGGTGTTCGTCAGGTACTCGGCGAGCTTCGTGCGCAGCTCGACCGCGTCCCGGTCGGGGTAGCGGTTGAGGTCGCGGGCGGCCTCGCGGACCCGCTCGGTGATCCGCTCGACCAGCGCCTCGGGCAGCGGGTAGGGGTTCTCGTTGGTGTTCAGCCGTACCGGCACGTCCAGTTGGGGCGCGCCGTAGGGGGACTTGCCGCGCAGCTCGTCCCGTACGGGGAGATCGTCGATGCCGAACGTCACTTGTTCTCGGGGACCTTCCACTCGAACCTCGCCTTGATCGCCGCTCCGTGCGCGGGCAGGTCCTCGGCCTCGGCCAGCGTCACCACGTGGTGCGCGACCTCGGCGAGCGCGTCGCGCGTGTAGTCGACGATGTGGATGCCGCGCAGGAAGGACTGCACGGACAGGCCCGAGGAGTGGCAGGCGCAGCCGCCGGTGGGCAGGACGTGGTTGGACCCGGCCGCGTAGTCGCCGAGGGAGACGGGCGCCCAGGGGCCGACGAAGATCGCGCCGGCGTTCTTGACGCGGTCGGCGACGGCGGCGGCGTCGGCGGTCTGGATCTCCAGGTGCTCGGCGCCGTAGGCGTCGACGACGCGCAGGCCCTCGTCCAGGCCGTCGACGAGGACGATCGCGGACTGGCGGCCGGCCAGGGCCGGGCGGATCCGGTCCTCGATGTGCTTGGTGGCCTCGACCTGCGGCTTCAGCTCCTTCTCCACCGCGTCGGCCAGCTCCACGGAGTCGGTGACCAGGACGGCGGCGGCCAGCGGGTCGTGCTCGGCCTGGCTGATCAGGTCGGAGGCGACGTGCACCGGGTCGGCGGTCGAGTCCGCCAGGACGGCGATCTCGGTGGGACCCGCCTCGGCGTCGATGCCGATCTTCCCGGTGAAGAAGCGCTTGGCGGCGGCGACCCAGATGTTGCCGGGGCCGGTGACCATGTTGACGGGCGGGCAGGACTCGGTGCCGTACGCGAACATCGCCACGGCGGTGGCGCCGCCCGCGGCGTACACCTCGTCGACGCCGAGCAGGGCGCAGGCGGCCAGGATGGTGGGGTGCGGGATGCCGCCGGCCGGGTCGTTCTCAAAAGCGGGGGCCTGCGCGGGCGAGGCGAGCGCGATCGAGCCGACCCCGGCCTCCTGGGCGGGCACCACGTTCATGATCACGGAGGACGGGTAGACCGACCGGCCGCCGGGCGCGTAGAGCCCGACCCGCTCGACCGGCACCCACTTCTCGGTGACCGAGCCGCCGGGCACGACCTGCGTGGTGTGCGTGGTGCGGCGCTGCTCGCGGTGGACGAGACGGGCACGGCGGATGGACTCCTCCAGGGCCGCGCGCACCTCCGGGTCGAGGCCCTCCAGCGCACGGGTCAGCTCCTCGGCCGGAACCCGCACCCGCTCCAGCCGGACGCCGTCGAACTGCTCGGTGAAGTCGATCAGCGCCGCGTCCCCGCGATGATGCACGGCCTCGCAGATCGGACGCACCTTCTCCAGGGCGACCGAGACGTCGAAGTCGGCTCGGGGCAGCAGGTCGCGCAGGGCGGGGCCCTCGGGGAGGGCGTCGCCGCGCAGATCGATTCGGGAGATCACGGAACCAATTCTCTCAGACCCGCGTCCGGCACGGTCCGCGCGTATCAATGGCTGATACAGAACGCGACGGACCTCCCGGCCCACGGTGAACTCGCGCGATCCGCGCTCACTTTGAGTGTTCAGACAGTCACGCAGTGGGCATGAACGGTTGTACGAAGCGTGAGCGACCGGCGAGTAGTTGGGGAGGGAGTGAAGCACCGTGACCGAGGGGGCCCGCCACCGTGACGGAGAGCTGCCGGACGACCTGACCACCGCCGAGGCCGGCATGTGGCAGGCCTTCCGCAACGGCAGCGTGTACGACCTGAGCAGCGGCGACACGCTGGTCGACGACCCGCACGGCGGGCATCCGTGGGGGCCGGAGCGGACCGTGCGGGCCCGCGTCGTGTGCTGGCTGCTTCTCGACGGCCCGCCGGCGCTCGCGGGCCGGGTGTCCTCGCTGCAGCTCGTGGGGGTGCGGATCAGCGACACGATGGATCTGGCGGGCGGCACGGTGGTGCCCTACGTCGAGCTGCGCCGCTGTCGCTTCGAGCGGGAGGTACTGCTGCCGGAGACCCGGTTCACGACGGTGCGGCTGGTGGACTGCGCGGTGCCGCGCCTGGAGGCGGCCCGGCTGCACACCGAGGGCGACCTGCACCTGCCGCGCTCCCGCTTCCCGGGCGGCATCCGGCTCACGGACGCGCAGATAGGCACCGACCTGCTGCTCAACCAGGCGATCGTGCACCGGGACCGCAGCGGGCGGTCCATCGCCGCGGACGGCATGACGGTGGGGCAGGACCTCCAGGCCGAGATGCTGGAGTCGCACGGCGAGGTGAGCCTGCGCAGCGCCCAGGTCGGCGTGTCGCTGAGCCTGCGCGGCGCCCGCCTGCTGAACCCGTACACGCGGCACGCGCTGAACGCCCCGCAGCTGACGGTGGAGCGCACGCTGTACCTGACCCCGGCGGGCCTGGGCAGCCCGCTGCTGCGCGGCACCACGCCCGCGCAGGGCACCCGGATCCAGCGCTTCGAGTGCGAGGGCGGGGTGCGGCTCGACGACGGGCGGTTCGGCGACGCGCTGGACCTGGAGCACGCCCGGTTCACCTTCACCGACGACCAGGAGCTGTCGCTGCGCCGGGTGCAGACGCCCGAGCTGCGTTTCCTGGGCGAGCGTCCGGCGCGCGGGCGGGTGGTGCTGTCGGGGGCGCGGGTGGTCAACCTGATGGACCGGGCGGACAGCTGGCCGGGCCCCGGCCGGCTGCACATGGGCGGCTTCGCCTACGAGAACCTGGTGCCGCGCGGGCCGTTCCCGCTGCAGAAGCGGCTGCGCTGGGTGGGCGCCGCGACCGCCGAGTACAACCCGGAGCCGTACGAGCGCCTGGCCGCCGTGCTGCGGGCCGGCGGTGAGGACGAGGACGCCCGCGAGGTGCTGCTCGCCAAGCACCGCAGGCGCCGCGAGAGCCTGCCGGTCGCCGCGAAGCTGGTGGGCTACGCCCAGGACTGGACGGTCGCCTACGGATACCGGCCGGGCCGGGCGGCGGTGTGGATGGCGGTCCTGTGGGCGGCCGGTTCCCTCGCCTTCGCCCGCGCGGACCCGCCCCCGCTGAAGAGCGGCGAACACCCGGACTGGAACCCGGCGCTCTTCGCCCTCGACCTCCTCCTCCCGGTGATCGACCTGGGCCAGGCCGGCTCCTGGCAGCTGCACGGCGGCTGGCAGTGGCTGTCCACGGCCCTGGTCCTGCTGGGCTGGGTCCTGGCGACCACCGTGGCGGCGGGCGCCACCCGCCTCCTCCGCCGAAGCTGACTCCTCCGGCCCGCGGACACGGTCACCCGTTCCTCGCCACGGAGGGCGCACCCCAACCGCCACCGGAACGCCGCCGACGGCGGGACGAGTCGCCGGGGTCGCCCGCACGGGTGGCGCGGGTGGTGCCGGTGGGAACCCGAACGGCCGATGGCGGAGCCCGGGCCGCACAACCATCCCGAACCCTCGGCCGTCGTACTGGCCATGCTGCGCGCGTTCCTGCGGACCGCGGCTGCCCGGGCCCGCTCCCGGTCACCCCGGCCCGCCCAAGACGACGACGTGCTCCTCGACGCCCCCGACGACCGCCTCGCCCCGGCCCTCGTCGCCGCGGCCCACGGCGAGCACGGCCCCGCGGCACGCCTCCTCGCCGGTACCCGCCTCGACGCCGAATGGGACCATCGCGACCGTTACGCGACCCGGCTCGCCGCCTTCGCGCGCTTCCGCTCCGAGTGGCTCGACACCTGGCGCGCCGCCGCCCCGGACGATCCGGACGCCCTGCTGGTCGCGGCCCGCCTGGCGGTCCACCGCCACTGGGACTCACCGGCCCGCACCGAACTCCTGCGCCAGGTGATCCCCACCGTGGTCGCCGCCGCCGAGGCCGCCGGCCCCGCCGACCCGGTGCCGTGGCGCACCGCGCTGGACGCCGCACGGGGCGCGGGCGCCGAGCACGCCGAGTTCGAGCGCCTGTGGGAGCAGGCGGTCCGCCGCACCCCGCACCACTACGGCAGTCACGTCGCCGCCCTGGAGTACCTGGCCGCCGCCTCGCCCGACGCCCACGGCGAGTGCCTCGACTTCGCGGAGACGGCCGCCCAGGAGGCCCCCGAGGAAGCGCTCGTCAGGGCGCTGCCGCTGCACGCGGCCTTCACCTGCCTGACTGCCACCGGCACCGGCACAGGCACCGACACCCGCACCGGCGGCGCGGTCGCTGCCGCCGTACGCACCCACCGCCCCCGTCTGGACGCCGCCGCCGACCACGCGATCACCCTCTCGGCGGCCCACCCGGCGGCCGATCCCTGGGCGGCGGAACTGCGGAACCTGCTCGTCTACGTCCTCGTACGCCTGGAACGCCACCAGGACGCGGCGGAGCAACTGCGGCTGACCGGCCCGTACGTCACGTCCTTCCCGTGGGACCGGGACACGGACGACCCGCTCGGCGGCTTCCTGCGGGTGCGCGCGGACGTCCGTGCGCACCCCGGGGAAGCGGCCCCCGCGACCGGTACGGCGGCTCCTGGGCGGCCACGGAACGGGCACGGCGAACGCGTCCGCCCCGGCGACCATTAGGCTTCTGCGTCGTGACCACCGTCCGGCTCCCCCTCTTCCCCCTGAACTCGGTCCTGTTCCCGGGGCTGGTGCTCCCGCTCAACATCTTCGAGGAGCGCTATCGCGCCATGATGCGCGAGTTGCTGAAGACCCCCGAGGACGAACCACGCCGGTTCGCCGTCGTGGCGATCCGCGACGGCTTCGAGGTGGCCCAGACCGCCCCCGGCCTGCCCGACCCCACGGCCACCCCCGAGCGCGGGCCGACCGCCGGGTTCGGGACCGACCCGCTCAAGGCGTTCCACAAGGTGGGCTGCGTCGCGGACGCGGCGACGGTCCGCGAGCGGGCCGACGGCACCTTCGAGGTGCTGGCGACCGGCACGACCCGGATGCGGCTGCTCTCGGTGGAGGCCTCGGGACCGTTCCTGACGGCCGAGCTGGAGCCGCTGCCCGAGGAGCCGGGCGACGAGGCGGGTGCCCTGGCGGAGGGCGTGCTGCGGTCCTTCCGGCAGTACCAGAAGCGGCTGGCGGGGGCCCGCGAACGGTCACTGGCGACCGGCGCCGACCTCCCCGACGAACCGGGTGTGGTCTCCTACCTGGTCGCCGCCGCGATGATGCTGGACACGCCGACGAAGCAGCGCCTGCTGCAGGCCCCGGACACCGCCTCGCGGCTGCGGGACGAGCTGAAACTCCTTCGCTCGGAGACCGCCATCATCCGTACGCTGCCGTCCCTGCCCGCGCAGGAACTGACGCGCGGCCCGACGAGTCTCAACTGAGGTGCCGGCCCGCATGGCGAAGAAGCCGAACAAGCCCGGCAGGGCGAAGAAGCAGCAGCCGGGCGGCACGCCCGCGACGGTGGCGCTCACGGCGGCCGGGGTGACGTACACGGTCCACGCCTACGAGCACGACCCGGCGCACCCGTCCTACGGCGAGGAGGCGGCCGAGGCGATGGGTGTGTCGCCGGAGCGGGTGTTCAAGACGCTGGTGGCCGACGTCGACGGCGCCCTGACGGTCGCGGTGGTGCCGGTGGCGGGCCAACTGGACCTCAAGGCGCTGGCGGCCGCGGTGGGCGGCAAACGCGCGGCGATGGCCGACCCGGCGCTCGCCGAGCGCACCACGGGCTATGTGCGCGGCGGCATCTCCCCGCTGGGCCAGCGCAAGCGGCTGGCGACGGTCCTGGACGCGTCGGCCTCCGGGCACGCCACGATCTGCGTCTCGGCGGGCCGCCGCGGCCTGGAGGTCGAGCTGTCCCCCGACGACCTGGCCAAGCTCACGGATGCGGTGCTGGCGCCGATCGGGCGTGCCTGACCCCTCGACAGGGCGCCTGTCGTCGGCTAATCAGACAGGACATGTCGAAGCGAACGCGCAAACGCCGCTGGCGCACCAAAAAGGGCCGGGCGAACCACGGCCGCCGACCGGCCTAGGCCGACTTGTCCCCGTACGGCGCCGACGGGTACTGCCCCGGTGCCGACGGGTACTGCCCCGGTGCCGGCCACGGATCGGGCTCCGGGTCCCGGGGCCCGAACAGTCCCGTCAGCCCCAGGTGGACCACCAGGGCCGCGAGCGACCACGCCAGCAGCGCGCCCTTGGCGCCCAGCTTGAGCGGGGCGGAGAACGTCACCCCTTTACCGACGTCCTTCGCGTGCGCGATCACGTCCTGCGTCGGCCCGAGCCACACCCCGAGCCGCCACGCCAGCAGCGATCCGAGCAGCCCGCCGACACCGAGGGCCACCACCAGCGGCACGCCCCCGCGCCGCCGCAGCAGGAACACCACGACCGCGCTGAGCGCCCCGAACGCCAGCGCGAGCAGCGTGAACGTTCCGTCGACGCCGATCGCCTGCTCGCCCTCGGAGTCCTTGAGGTAGACGACCCAGCTGTCGTCGAGGATCTGACCCACCAGCGGCACGCTCGGTGCCAGCTTCCACCACAGCACGCCCAGCAGCGCACCAAAGAGCGCGACCGCCAACGCGGTCACGGCGGCCTGCCGCACTTCGGTCAACATCCCGGGGCCGTCCTGTTCGCCGTACGTGCCGTAAGGGTCGTGGGAACCGCCGGGCGCGGCTCCCACCGCGTGCGCGCCGACGGGCGGCGGCACCGGCCCGCCCTGGTACGACGGGCGTTCGTTCGGCGGCGGTGGCGGGGTCAAGGGTGCGGTCACCGTGCCATCGTGCCAAACCCGCCTGTGCGGCGCGTCACCGGACGGCGGCCCGGCGGTAGGCCCAGGTGGCCACGGCCAGCGAGATCACCCCGACCGCGGCGCACACCGCGAGGTCGCCGAGGACGAAGCCCCAGTCGGGCCGCTCGCCGAAGGTGCGCGCGAAGGCCTCCACCCCGTACGTGGAGGGCAGCAGGTCCCGGGCCAGGCGGACCACCTGCGGCATCCGTTCGGGCGGCAGCACGCCGAGCAGCAGCGCCGCCGACATGCCGAGCTGGCCGAGGAGGGTGGCGAACTCGGGCCGGGGGGCGAGCAGCCCCAGCGCCGCGCCCAGTCCGGCGAGGGCGGCGCCCGCCAGCGGGATCACGGCCACCAGCACCCACAGGTGGGTCATCGGCAGCCCGAACAGCAGACATCCGAACACCGCGGTCACCACGGTCCCGGGCACGGTGAAGGACGCGTAGGCGCCCGCCGCGCCCAGCACCACCGCGGCCGGCGGAACGGGCAGCGTCGCGTAGTGGTCGAGGCCGCCGCTGGCGCGCAGCTGGCCGAAGTACTGGGCGAGGAGGTTCAGCGCGACGAAGGCCACGACGAGCACCGCGGATCCGGCGACCACGGCCCGTGCCTCGCCGCCGCCGTCGACGACGCCGCGCATGAGGATCATGATGCCGACGGACTGGAAGGTCGCCACGAACAGCAGCGGGATGCGCGCGACCCGCGCCCGGGACAGCTGTGCCCGGTACACGGCCACCAGCGAGGGCCACAGCCGTGCCTTCGGTCCCAGCGCGGCCGGACCGGCCGCGCGCCGCCCCTCGGCCGCCGGGGCGGCACCCCGCAGGGCATCGGCGGGTACGACACTCACGTCGCGCAGCTCCCCTTCGCTCGGGTCGTTCGAAGCGGTCGCCCGGGCGGGGGCGCTCGCCCCGACGGGTACGGATGCGGCAGCCGGTGTGCTCATCGCTCGCGTGCTCACGTCCTCACCAGCCCCTGCCGCGCGGCGCCGCCCAGGGCCAGGTACACGTCCTCCAGGCTGGGCGTGGCCAGGGTGAAGTCGTCCAGGGCGGCGAAGGCGGCGCCGCCGGTGACGGTGGCGACGACCGCGCGGGCCTCCTCGGGGGCGAGCCGCAGGGTCCAGCGGCGTCCCGACTCGACGACGCGGTCGCGCAGGGCGGCGACCTCCGGGACGTTCAGCGGCGCGCTCTCGCGCCACACCAGGTCGACGCGGACCTCTCCGGCGACCTGCTCCTTGAGCCCGGCGGGCGTGTCGCAGGCGATCACGCGTCCCCGGTCGAGGACGGCGACCCGGTCGAGCACGGTCTCGGCCTCGATGACGTTGTGGGTGACGAGCAGCACGGTGGCGCCGTGCTCGGCGCGCCGCCGGTCGACGGCCGACCACACCGCGCGCCGGGCCACCGGGTCCATGCCGGTGGTCGGTTCGTCCAGCACGAGCAGCGGGCGCTCCCCCACCAGTGCGGCGGCGAAGCAGGCCAGGCGGCGCTGGCCGCCGGAGAGCTTCTTGATCGGGCGGGCGGCGAGCCCGGTCAGGCCCAGTTCCTCGAGCACGGCGTCCCGCTCGGCGCGGGCCCGGCGCACCTCCAGGCCGCGCAGCCGCCCGGTGGTCTCGGCGGCGAGCGACACGGTCAGCTCGTCCAGGGCGCTGGACTCCTGCCCCAGGTAGGCGAGGATCCGGGCGGCCCGCTCCGGGTGGCGCACGATGTCGTGCCCGAGGATCTCCACGCTGCCGCCGTCGGGCCGCATCAGCCCGGTGAGCTGGCGGACGAGGGTGGACTTGCCGGCGCCGTTGGGTCCGAGCAGTCCGAAGATCTCACCGCGGCGGATGTCCAGGGTGACGTCGTCGGTGGCCCGCACCTCGGGGGCGGCGGGTACCCCGCGCCTGCCGCGCACCGCCGGATAGGTCTTGGTCAGTGCGCGCACCACGCACACGGCATCGCCACCGGGTCGAGGTGCCTGTGCCGCGCGCGTACTCACAAGGGAGGAGACTACGGGGTCGGTCCCCCCGGCCCGCTCCCGGGTCCGCCCATAAGTGTCGATTCAGCAGGTGTCGGTTCGGCCCTGGAGCGCCGGGGAGCACGGGGGCGCAGGGGTGTCTCACTCGGCGGCCGGCGTGCGTTCGGTCGCCGTGCGCACGTCGATCTCGCGCCAGAACCCGGCCCGGATGGCGTACCGGTCGTGCTCGTCGATCTGGTCGTCCTTGTGCGCGAGCAGTCCGAAGCGGGCCGCGTAGCGCAGCAGCTCGCCGTCGACGCGGTGCGGGATGCGGGGGTACATCCCGGACAGTTTCTGCAGGTGGCCGTGGTCGCCGAGCCGTTCCAGCCAGCGCCGGGCGAAGACCTGCCCCACCTCGTACGGGTCGCCGCCGACCGTGGTGATGTCCTCCTCGCGGTCGGCCCAGCGCTGCTCGGCCGTGGTGAGCTGGGCCAGCGTGGGCAGGGTGGCGGCCTCGGAGGGCTCGGCGGCGGGCCGGTCGACCCAGCCCTTGTCGGAGGACCAGCGCAGGGTGGCGTTGGCCGGCTGCGGGGCGGGGTGGGCGCCGGGGGCGCGCAGGGCGGCGAGGTCCTTGGGGGTGGGGACGCCCTTGGCGGGCGGTACCCGTTCCTCGGTGCCGGACGGTCCGGCGGCGGCCGTGGTGGGGTGTTCGGGCGCCTCGGCGGGGCGCTGGGCGGCGGAGAGCGCGGACTCGGGCAGCGGCGCGGAGAGGATCGCGGCGATCTCGGGGCGGGGTACGGGCGGCGGCGCGCAGATGCCGCCGAGTTCCTTGGCGCGTACGGCCTTCGTGATCCACGTACGGTCCAGGACGCGGCGTTCGTCGGCCTCGGCGACCAGGTCCTCGGACTGGTTGTAGTCGCCGTCGGCGGCCTGCACGGCCCACAGGTGGACGGCGACGCCGTGCTCCTTGGCGGCCATCATGCCGGGCAGCAGGTCGCCGTCGCCGGTCACCAGGACGACGTCGGAACAGGCGCGGTTGCGGGCCAGTTCGGTCAGTTCGGCGTGCATGGCGGCGTCCACGCCCTTCTGCGCCCACCGTCCGTCACTGCGGGTGAGCGCGCCGAGCCGGACGGTGACCCTGGGCATCACGCGCAGCCGCCGGTGTTCGGGCTGCGGAACGCGGTCGGGGGCGCCGTCGAACCAGTAGATGCGCAGCAGGGGCTGTTGCGTGTCGGACTCGGCGCGGTCGCGCAACCCCTGGATGAGGGCGGCGTGATCGACGGTGATGCGCGAACGCGAGGGTTCCCCCGCCAGGAGACTCGCGGCGGCCCCCAGCAGATACCCGGCGTCCACCAGGACGATGCAGCGGTCCACGCGGTCCACCCTCTTTCCGGGAGGTTTGCTTCGGGCTTCCTTCGAGTCTGCCCGACCACGCGGAGGTTAACGGCCCGAACTCGATCTTCGGCGTGGCGTTTCGGCACCCCGTGACCGCTCGGACCGCGTCACGGACGGTAATTGCCCGATATGCGTTCTTTGTTGGCCTATGTGAATCTGGTTCCGGCCCTGGCCCCTAGATCCCCCTCAGGAGGTAGATCACCATGGCCAAGAACAAGAACAACCGTGATCGTAAGCACCCGCAGGCCGAGCGCTCCCCGCAGGCCGCCGAGTCGGCCGTACTGGACCGCGAGGAGCAGCACTCCCCGCAGCTGACGACGCCCGGCGACGCGGCCTCCCGCAAGCGGAACAAGCGCTTCGGCCACAACTGACGTCCACGACTGAGGGGCGCCCCCGGCAACCGGGGGCGCCCCTCGCTCGTTTCTCCGCTCAGCCCGCCAGGCAGGACGGCCCGAGCAGCACCTTCAGGTCGCCGAACAGCGCCGGATCGGGCTTCACCCGGTGCCGGTCCAGGCGCAGCACCGTCGTCTTCGTGGGCCCCTGGAGCTTGATCCGCACCTCGCTGTCGCCCCGGTGGTGGGTGAGGATCTCACCGAGCCTGCTGACCATCGGCGGCGTGATGCGGGTCGCCGGGATGGTGAGGACGACGGGCGCGTTGGTGCCCGCGTTGGACAGGTCGGGGATCATCAGCTCCATCGCGACCAGCCGGGGCACGTCCTCGCGCTTGTCGAGGCGCCCCTTGACGAACACCACGGCGTCCTCGACCAGTTGCGTGGACACCAGCTGGTAGGTCGCCGGGAAGAACATGCACTCCAGCGAGCCGGCCAGGTCCTCGACGGTGGCGATGGCCCAGGCGTTGCCCTGCTTGGTCATCTTGCGCTGCAGGCCCGAGATGATGCCGCCGATGGTGACGACCGCGCCGTCGCCGAAGTCACCGCCGGTGAGCTGGGAGATGCCCGCGTCGGCCTTGTCGGACAGCACGTGCTCCAGGCCGAAGAGCGGGTGGTCGGAGACGTAGAGACCGAGCATCTCCCGCTCCTGGGCGAGCAGATAGGTCTTGTCCCACTCGTCCTCGCCGAAGACCACGTCGAGTCCGAAGCCGGGCTCGTCGTTCGCCTCCTCGCCCATGCCGCCGAAGAGGTCGAACTGGCCCTCCGCCTCCTTGCGCTTGACCGCGACCACGTTGTCGATCATCGGTTCGTACTGCGCGGTGAGGCCCTTGCGGGTGTGCCCCATCTCGTCGAAGGCGCCGGCCTTGATCAGCGACTCCGTCGTCCGCTTGTTGCAGACGACCGCCTCGACCTTGTCCAGGTAGTCGGGGAAGGACGCGTACTTCCCCTTGGCCTTGCGGCACTTGATGATCGACTCGACGACGTTGGTGCCGACGTTGCGCACGGCGGAGAGGCCGAAGAGGATCACGTCGTCGCCCTGGGCGGCGAAGTTCGACATGGACTCGTTGACGTTGGGCGGCAGCACCTTGATGCCCATGCGCCGGCACTCGTTGAGGTAGACGGCCGACTTGTCCTTGTCGTCCTTGACCGAGGTGAGCAGGGCGGCCATGTACTCGGCCGGGTAGTTCGCCTTCAGGTAGCCGGTCCAGTACGAGACCAGGCCGTAGGCGGCCGAGTGCGCCTTGTTGAAGGCGTAGCCGGCGAAGGGGACCAGGACGTCCCACAGGGCCTGGATGGCCTCGTCGCTGTAGCCGTTCTTCCGGGCTCCGGCCTGGAAGAGGACGAAGTTCTTCGCCAGTTCGTCGGGCTTCTTCTTGCCCATCACGCGGCGCAGGATGTCGGCCTCGCCGAGCGAGTAGCCCGCGATGATCTGGGCGGCCTTCTGCACCTGCTCCTGGTAGACGATCAGGCCGTAGGTGACCGCGAGGACCTCCTGGAGGGGCTCCTCCAGCTCCTTGTGGATCGGCGTGATCTCCTGGAGGCTGTTCTTGCGCAGCGCGTAGTTGGTGTGCGAGTCCATGCCCATGGGGCCGGGGCGGTAGAGCGCGGAGACGGCGGAGATGTCCTCGAAGTTGTCCGGCTTCATCAGCCGCAGCAGGGAGCGCATCGGGCCGCCGTCGAACTGGAAGACGCCGAGCGTGTCGCCGCGCTGCAGCAGTTCGAAGGTCGTGGGGTCGTCCAGCGGCAGCGACAGCAGGTCGAGGTCGATGCCCTTGTTGGACTTCACCATCTTGACGGCGTCGTCCATGATCGTGAGGTTGCGCAGGCCGAGGAAGTCCATCTTCAGCAGGCCGAGCGACTCGCACTGCGGGTAGTCCCACTGCGTGATGGTCACGCCGTCCGTGTGCCGGACCCAGATCGGGGCGTGGTCGACGATGGGCTCGCTGGACATGATCACGCCGGCCGCGTGCACGCCCATCTGCCGGACCAGGCCCTCGACGCCCTTGGCGGTGTCGATGACCTTCTTGACGTCCGGCTCGGCCTCGTACATCCCGCGGATCTCGCCGGCCTCGCTGTAGCGCGGGTGGGTCGGGTCCGTGATGCCGTTGAGGTCGATGCCCTTGCCGAGGACGTCGGCGGGCATGGCCTTGGTGAGCCGGTCCCCCATCGCGTACGGGTAGCCCAGCACGCGCGCGGAGTCCTTGATGGCGTTCTTCGCCTTGATCTTGCCGTAGGTGCCGATCATGGCGACCTTGTCGGCGCCGTACTTCTCGGTCACGTACCTGATCACCTCGACGCGCCTGCGCTCGTCGAAGTCGATGTCGACGTCGGGCATGGAGACGCGCTCGGGGTTCAGGAATCGCTCGAAGATCAGGCCGTGCGGGATGGGGTCGAGGTCGGTGATGCCCATCGCGTACGCCACGATCGAACCGGCCGCGGAGCCTCGGCCGGGGCCGACCGCGATGCCCTGGTTCTTGGCCCACATGATGAAGTCGGCGACCACCAGGAAGTACCCCGGGAACCCCATCTGGATGATGACGTCCATCTCGTACTCGGCCTGCTTCTGGCGGTCCTCGGGGACCTGGCCCGCGAAGCGGCGCTCCATGCCGCGGCGGACCTCCTCCTGGAACCAGGTGATCTCCGTGAAGCCCTCGGGGATGTCGAACTTCGGCATGAGGTCGCGCTTCTCGAACATGCCGGTGGTGTCGATCATCTCGGCGATCAGGCGCGTGTTGGCGCAGCCCTCCTGCCAGGCGTCGGAGGAGTCGATGGCGTACATCTCGTCCGTCGACTTCAGGTAGTAGCCGGTGCCGTCGAAGCGGAAGCGGTCCGGGTCGGAGAGGTTCTTGCCGGTCTGGATGCACAGCAGGGCGTCGTGGGCGGTCGCCTCGTGCGCGTACGTGTAGTGCGAGTCGTTCGTCACCAGCGGCGGGATGCCGAGCTTCCGGCCGATCTCCAGGAGACCGTCGCGGACCCGGTGCTCGATCTCGATGCCGTGGTCCATCAGCTCCAGGAAGTACCGGTCCTTGCCGAAGATGTCCTGGTAGTCGGCGGCGGCCTTCAGGGCCTCGTCGAAGTGGCCGAGGCGCAGCCGGGTCTGCACCTCGCCGGAGGGGCAGCCGGTGGAGGCGACGATGCCCTCGGACCACTGGCTGATGGTCTCCTTGTCCATCCGCGGCCACTTCTGCAGCCAGCCCTCGGCGTAGGCGTCGGAGGAGAGGCGGAAGAGGTTGTGCAGACCCTTGCTGTTCGTCGCCCACATGGTCTTGTGGGTGTAACCGCCCGAACCCGAGACGTCGTCCCGCTTCTGGTGCGGCTGGCCCCACTGGATCTTGCGCTTGTTGCGCCGGGACTCGGGCGCGACGTACGCCTCGATCCCGATGATCGGGGTGACCCCGGCCTTCTGCGCGGAGTGGAAGAAGTCGTACGCCCCGTGCAGGTTGCCGTGGTCGGACATGGCGATGTGCGACATGCCCATCTCGTTGCACGCGTCGAACATGTCCTTGAGCCGCGCGGCACCGTCCAGCAGCGAGTACTGGGTGTGGACGTGCAGGTGCGTGAACGGCGGCTTTGACACGTGCGGCCTCCTGGGAAAACTGGGGACGACTGGCGGCGGTCGATCCGGGGGGTCAGCGTCGAAGTCTATGCCTCACCACTGACACTCCGAGGCCCCCCACGCGTACCTTCTGGGGCGGGCACTCCCGCACCCCTTCGAACGTTGGCCCGAGTGGAGATCCGCTCCACTCGTCAGGCACCACCCGCACCAGGAGGCACCAGGCATGTCGGTCCCGCAGCTCAACGAGGAGCACCGCGGCGAGGAGATCCTCGCCGTCTTCGACACCGCCTTCGGCCAGCTGCTGGCCGCGGATCCCGCGGCGTTCCGCGTGAAGTTCCGGAAGATGGCGGCCTCCGCCTTCGCGTTCTACCGCGGCACCGCGGGTCTCTTTTACCGCGATTTGACCGAGGATCCGGACTTCGGTGACCAGCACGGCGGCGCCTACCTGGACGAGCGGACCTCCCGGGTGTGGATCCACGGCGACCTCCACGCGGAGAACTTCGGCACGTACATGGACTCCACCGGCCGGCTGATCTTCAACGTCAACGACTTCGACGAGGCCTACGTCGGCCCCTTCACCTGGGACCTCAAGCGCTTCGCCGCCTCCGTCGCGCTGATCGGGTACGCCAAGGCGTTCAGCGACGAGCAGATCACCGAGCTGGTGCGGGTGTACGCGGGCGCGTACCGCGAGCGGATCCACTCCCTGGCCACCGGCGCCAAGAGCGACGAGGTGCCGCCCTTCACGCTGGACACCGCGGAGGGCCCGCTGCTCGGCGCGCTGCGGGTGGCCCGCTCGCTGACCCGCTTCGGGCTGCTGGACTCGATGACCGAGATCCGTGACTTCGAGCGCCGCTTCGCCCCCGGCGGCGGCTCCATCGAGCTGGACGCCGCCACGCGCTACAAGGTGCTCGCGGCCTTCGACGGCTACCTGGAGACGCTCCCCGAGTCCTCCCTGGCCCGCCCGGACTCCTACCGGGTGAAGGACGTCGTCGGCCGCCGGGGCATCGGCATCGGCTCGGCCGGCCTGCCCTCGTACAACATCCTGCTGGAGGGCAACAGCGACGCGTTGGAGAACGACGTCGTGATCTACATCAAGCAGGCCCAGACCCCGGCCGTCTCCCGGCACATCACCGACCAGGCGATCCGGGACTACTTCCAGCACGAGGGCCACCGCACGGTGATCTCCCAGCGCGCCCTCCAGGCGCACGCCGACCCGTGGCTGGGCTGGACCGAGCTGGACGGCGCCGGGCAGCTGGTCGCCGAGGTCTCGCCGTACGCGGTCGACCTGGACTGGGGCGACATCGACGACCCGGAGGAGATCGCCGAGGTCGTCGCCGACCTGGGCCGGGCCACCGCGACCATGCACGCGGCGGCCGACGACCAGTCCGGGGAGTCCCTGGTGCCGTTCTCCACCGAGCGGGCCATCGACGCGGCGATCGCGGCCGACGAGGAGGGCTTCGCGCCGCTGCTGGTCGACTTCGCGCACCGCTACGGCGCTCGCGCGCGCGGTGACCACCAGACCTTCGTCGACCTGTTCCGCAACGGCCGGATCCCGGGTCTGTGACCATTCCGGTTCGGTAACCGTCGGCCGTCTCACAGGAACCCTTTAGGGGTCCCTTACCGGACCCCGTGACACACTCTTCTACTGCTATGGACATATCCGGAACCCCGCTCAGAGCCGTACGCGCGGCGCTGTTCACGGCACTCGCCGTGACCCTCAGCACCGCGTCGCACGTGCTGCTGTCCGGGGTTCCGCTGCCGCTGCCCACGGTGGCCGCCGTCGCCGCCGCCGTGTTCCTGATCGCGTACGCCCTGGCCGGGCGGCGCGAGCGCGGCTTCGGGCGGATCGCCGCCCTGCTGATCCCGCTGGAGCTGGCCGCCGACACGGTCTTCACCACCGGCCAGCACGTCTGCTACGGCCGGGCGGGCGGCCCGGTCGCCGGCCCGCTGCGCTCGGTCGGCTTCGACGTGCTGTGCGGCGACGGGACCGGTATCCACGCCGGGGTGACCGCGCCGCTGACCCGGGTGACCGGGGCGGAGACCGACCGGATGGCGTCGGTCCTTGCCCAGGCCGACCCCGGCACCGCCTGGCTGCTCCTTGCCGCGCACGTCGGTGTCGGACTGCTCGCGGCGGCCTGGCTGCGGCGCGGCGAGCGGGCGCTGGCCCAGCTGCTCGGCGCGGTGGCCGCGACCACGTTCCGGCCGCTGCTGCTCGCCGTCGCGGCCGTGGGCGTACGCCGGACCCCGGCGGTGCGCCGCCCGGCGCCCCCGGCCCGCCGCACCGCCGGCGCCCGCGAGCGGATCCTCACGCACTCCCTGGGACGTCGCGGACCGCCGCGCCCGGTGGCCACCCTCGTCTGACCCGGCACCGGCCGCGTCGCGCGAGCACCACCGAGCACCGCAGTCCCCCCGTACGTACTTCCGCACACCCCCGTGTGCGCGTCCCCGGAGAGATCATCATGAGCAAGCGGAACAGCCAGTCGGCGAAGACGGCGGCCCGTGAGCGCCTGCGCCAGGAGCGCGAGCGCCAGGCCAAGCGCGACAAGGTCAGGCGCCAGGTCATCGTGGCCGCCTCCATCGTCGGCGTGCTGGCGATAGCCGGCGGCATCAGCTACGCCGTCGTGCAGGGCAACAAGCCCAGCGGCTGGGACAAGGCCGCCGAGGCGAAGGTGGTGGCCCCGGCCAACACCTCCGGCAAGGACGGCACCACGATCGTCATGGGCGAGTCCAAGTCCGACAACGTCATCCACCTCTACGAGGACCCGCGCTGCCCGGGCTGCGCGGCGATGGAGCAGAGCATCGGCGAGACCGTCAACAAGGGCATGGAGGACGGCGACTACAAGCTCTCCTTCACCGTCGGCACCTTCCTCGACGGCAACCTGGGCGGCGAGGGCTCCAAGAACGCGCTGAGCGCGCTGGGCGCCGCGCTGAACGTCAGCCCCGAGGCGTTCGTCGACTACAAGACCGCGCTGTACTCCACGAAGTACCACCCCGAGGAGTCGACCGACGAGTTCGCCAAGGACGACTACCTGATCAAGGTGGCGGACTCGGTCGACGCCCTGAAGGGCAACAAGAAGTTCCAGGACGCCGTGGAGAAGGGCACCTACGACGCCTGGGCGATGCGGATGAGCAAGTCCTTCGACAAGGCCGAGGGCGTCCAGTCGACCCCGACCATCAAGATCAACGACAAGGTGGTCGAGACCCCGAGCACGCCCGACGCGTGGCAGAAGGCGCTGAAGGACGCGGGCGTCACCAAGTGACCCGGTGATCGCCGTCTGACGAGTGGGCGAACTTTTGCGAGTTCGCCCACTCGCGCGTGTACCGATCAGTAACCTGATCGGCCGTGACCAGTCGACACAGAGCCTCCGAGAACTCCCGCACCCCGAGCCGCCGTACGGTCGTCAAGGCCGCGGCGGCCGGTGCCGTGCTCGCCGCCCCGCTCGCCGCGGCGCTGCCCGCCGGTGCCGCCGACGCGGCCCCCGCCTTCCTGCACGGCGTCGCCTCCGGCGATCCGCTGCCCGACGGGATCCTGCTGTGGACCCGGGTGACCCCGGTGCCCGAGGCCATACCGGGCTCCGGGACCGGTCCGGACACCGCGGTGAGCTGGGTGGTCGCCACGGACAAGGCCCTCACGAACGTGGTCGCCAAGGGGTCCGTCACCGCCACGGCCGCCGCCGACCACACCGTCAAGGCGGACGTCCGCGGCCTCGCGCCCGCCACGGACTACTGGTTCCGCTTCTCCGCGGGCCCCACCGACTCCCCCGTCGCCCGCACCCGCACCGCCCCCGCGCACGACGCGGCCGTCACCGGCCTGCGCTTCGGCGTGGTCTCCTGCGCCAACTGGGAGGCCGGGTACTTCTCCTCGTACCGCCATCTCGCGGCCCGCGGCGACCTGGACGCCTGGCTGCACCTGGGCGACTACATCTACGAGTACGGCACGGGCGAGTACGGCACCCGCGACACCGTCGTGCGCCCGCACGCGCCGGCCCACGAGATCCGCACCCTCGCCGACTACCGGATCCGGCACGGCCGCTACAAGACCGACCCCGACCTCCAGGCCCTGCACGCCACGGCCCCGGTGGTGGCGATCTGGGACGACCACGAGATCGCCAACGACACCTGGTCCGGCGGCGCCGAGAACCACACCGAGGGGGCCGAGGGGAGCTGGACGGCGCGTCAGAGCGCCGCCAAGCGGGCCTACTTCGAGTGGATGCCGGTGCGCCCGGCGATCGCGGGCACCACCTACCGGCGGCTGCGATTCGGCAAGCTCGTCGACCTCTCGCTGCTCGACCTGCGCTCCTTCCGCTCACAGCAGGTGGCGCTCGGCAACGGTGAGGTCGACGACCCGGACCGCACCCTCACCGGCCGCGCCCAGCTCGACTGGCTCAAGGCGAATCTCGCCTCCTCCGACGCCGCCTGGCGGCTGGTCGGCAACCCGGTGATGATCTCTCCGTTCGCGGTCGGTTCGCTCCCCGCCTCGCTGCTCGGGCCGCTCGCCGAGCTGCTCGGGCTGCCGAAGGAGGGCATCGCCCTCAACACCGACCAGTGGGACGGCTACACCGACGACCGCCGCGAGCTGCTGGCCCACCTGCGCGCGCACGCGATCCGCGACACCGTGTTCCTGACCGGCGACATCCACATGGCCTGGGCCAACGACGTGCCGTACAACGCCGGGACCTATCCGCTGTCCGCCTCCGCGGCCACCGAGTTCGTCGTCACGTCGGTGACCTCCGACAACCTCGACGACATCGTGAAGGTCCCCGAGGGCACCGTCTCGGCGATCGCCGCACCGGTGATCCGGGCCGCGAACCGGCACGTGCGCTGGGTCGACACGGACCGGCACGGCTACGGCGTGCTGGACATCACCGCGGACCGGGCGCAGATGGACTACTACGTGGTCTCCGACCGCACCGACCCGCGGGCCGTCTCCGAGTGGACCCGCTCCTACCGCACCCGCAGGGGCACGCAGCGGGTCGAGCGCGTCTACTCCCCCGCCTGAGCCTCCTGGAGGGACTCCAGGAAGCCGAGCGCCACCCGCCAGGTGGCCTCGGCCGCCTGGGCGTCGTAGTCGTCCAGCTCCGGGTCGGTGTACAGGTGACCGGCGCCGGGATATCTGTGCACCTCGACGTCGGCGCCGATCCGGCCCATCTGCAGGTACCAGGCGCTGAGCCAGTCGTCCGTCTCGAAGGGGTCGGGTTCGGCCACGTGCAGCTGGACCGGCAGCTCGTCGACCGAGGCGTTCGGCGCGAGGTCCGAGGTGCCGTGCAGGAGCAGCAGCCCGCGCGCCCGGTGGTCGCCGAGGGCGAGGGTCTGGGCGATGGAGGCGCCGAGCGAGAACCCGGCGTAGACCAGCCCACGCTCCGAGTAGGGCGCGGCGGCCAGCACCGCCCGCTTCAGCAGCTCTTCCCTGCCGATCCCGTCCTGGTGGGCCATGCCCTCCTCGACCGTGTCGAAGGTACGGCCCTCGAAGAGGTCCGGGGTCCACACCTGGTGCCCGGCGTCGCGCAGCCGGTCGGCGGCCTGCCGCACCGCGGGCCTCGGGCCGAGGGTCGAGTGAAAGAGCACGATGTTCATGAGGCCATGGTGCCAGCCGGGTGTGCCGGGCCCGCGCCCGGCGACACCCCGGGCGGGAGATACCTCACAGGTTCACAGCACCGCGCGGCCGGTTACGTTCGAGGGATGGAGACGATACTCCGCCCGCTGATCGTGGTCGGCGGCTCGGTACTGCTGACCGTGGTCATCGGCTGGGCCACCGACCTGCTGCTGCGCAAGGCCGACGGACGCCACCCGGAGACACCGCTGTGGGGGCTGCTGCGGCGCGCCCGCCTGCCCTACCAGATCGTGCTCTGCGCCGGCCTGCTGAGAGGGTCCTACATCGAGGCCGGGGTGTTCCCCGAGCACCGGACCGGGGTCGGCCGGACGCTGACGCTGTTGCTGATCGGCTCGGCGGCCTGGCTGGTGGTCCGGATCGCCGCGGCGGTCGTCGAGACGTCCTACTCGCGTTACGCGCACGCCCACGCCGAGCGGGATCCGGCCCGGGTGCGCCGGGTGCGGACCCAGGTGTCGCTGATCATGCGGGTGGTCACGGCGGTCGTCGGCGTGGTCGCGGTGTCGTCGATGCTGCTGACCTTCCCGGCGATGCGGGCGGCGGGCGCCTCGCTGCTGGCCTCGGCCGGCATCATCGGCATCGTCGCCGGTGTGGCGGCCCAGTCCACGCTGGGCAACCTGTTCGCGGGGTTCCAGATCGCCTTCGGCGACATGGTACGCATGGGCGACACGGTCGTGGTGGACGGCGAGTGGGGCACCGTCGAGGAGATCACGCTGACGTATCTGAGCGTGCGTACCTGGGACGAGCGCCGGATCACGATGCCGGTGTCGTACTTCACGTCCAAGCCGTTCGAGAACTGGTCGCGCGGCACCCCGCAGATGACCGGGACCGTGTTCTGGCACCTCGACCACTCGGCGCCGACGGACCTGATGCGCGCGCGACTGCGCGACATCCTGCGCGAGTGCCCGGCCTGGGACGGACGCAACTACAACCTGACCGTCACGGACACCACCCCGACCACCATGGAGGTGCGGGCCCTGGCGACGGCGAAGGACGCGGACGACATCTGGACGGTACGGGTCACGGTCCGCGAGGGGATGCTCCGCTGGCTGGCCGACGAGCACCCGTACGCGCTGCCGCGGGTTAACACGGCGGACGCGGCCCTGCGCCCGCCCCACGAGGGCTTCCCGCACGCCCGGCGCTCCTCCGCCGAGGACTCCCGCCGCCCTTCCGGGACGGACTCCCGCCGCTTCCCGGGCCGGCCGGCCAAGAGCCTGTGACCGCGGGCCTGCGGACGCGGGCCCGCACCCGCGGGCCCGCGCCGGCGTGCGTCAGCGCAGGCGGGGGTCAGCGCAGGCTGCGGACGTCCAGGTGGCGCAGGACCCGGTCGACGATCTCCGGGTCGGCGCCGGGTTCGCTGCGGGCGGCCAGCACCTCGTGCCGGGCCGCGCTCAGCATCTCGCCCTGGATGCGCCGGACGCGTTTGAACCGCCGGGCCCGCTGCTCCTGCGCCTCCCGCCGCTCCTCGTCCCCGAGGTCCGGGCTGATGCGTACGCCGATGTCGAAGGCGCGCCGCAGCATCTGCTCGGACAGCTCCTCCGGCAGCTCCTCCACCGACTCGATCTCCTTGAGCCGCTGCTTGGCCGCCCGGGCCGCCCTGAGCGCCAGGTCGCGCTCGAACTCCTGCTCCCGCTCCGTGTCCGCCCGGACCCCGAGCCGGCCGACCAGCCAGGGCAGTGTCAGCCCCTGCAGCAGCAGCGTGCCCATGATCACCCCGAACGCGATGAAGACGATCTCGTCCCGGTGCGGGAAGGGCGCCCCGTCGTCCGTCCGCAGCGGGATCGCCAGGGCCAGCGCGACCGAGGCCACGCCGCGCATCCCGGCCCACCACATGACCACGGTCTCGCGCCAGCTCGTCGGGATGTCCTCGTCCTGGTCGCGTCTGGCGTGCAGCCGCTGGGTCAGCCAGGTGGCCGGCAGCAGGTACAGCAGCCGGACCAGAATGACGACGACGAGGATCGCCGCCGCCCAGCCGAGCAGTTCGGTCCACCGGCCGGAGGCGGTGCGCACGGCGTTGTGCAGCTCCAGTCCGATCAGGCCGAAGGCCACGCCGGTGACCAGGGTGTCGACCACGTCCCAGACGGTGTGGCCGCCGAGCCGGGTCATCACGTCGTCGGCGTCCGAGGCGTACTCGGCGAGGAACATGGCGGTGGTGAGCACGGCGAGCACGCCCGAGCCGTGCAGTTCGTCGGCGGCGACATAGCTCACGAACGGCACCAGCAGGGTCAGCCCGATCTGGAGCGTCGGGTCGCCCAGCACACTCATGAGCTTGTTGGAGCCCCAGCCCAGGGCGAGCCCGATCGCGACGGCGACGACGGCGGAGAGCACGAGGTCGAACCCGGCCCGCCACGGCGAGAAGGAGCCGCCGACCGCCGCGGCGATGGCCACGTGGTAAAGGACGATCGCCGTCACGTCGTTGAAGAGCCCCTCGCCCTCCAGGATGGACACCAGGCGGCGCGGCAGCCCCAGTTGCCCGGCGACGGCGGTCGCGGCGACCGGGTCGGGCGGCGCCACCAGGGCGCCCAGCGCGAAGGCGGCGGCGATCGGCAGCCCCGGCACGATCGCGGCGGCCACCGAGGCCACGCAGACCATGGTGACGAAGACCAGGGCGACGGCCAGCAGGAAGATGGGGCGCTTGTTGGCCGCGAACTGGCGCCAGGACGTGCGCCGCACGGCGGCGTACAGCAGCGGCGGCAGCAGACCGGGCAGGATCAGTTCGGGCGGGATGTCGACGTTGGGCACGAAGTCGAGCAGCGCCAGGACGATCCCGAGGAGCGTCATCAGCACCGGCGCCGGGAGCCCAAGCCGGGCACCGATCGGGACGCTCAGCAGGGCCCCGAGCAACAGCACGAACAACAGGGCCAGCTGATCCACGGTCACCGCTCCGGTGGGGTCTCGGCGTTACACGGCGGACCTCAAGCGTGCCATGCGACCGGTCTCACCAGCCCGTTCGCCGCCCCGGCTACAGGGCTCGCCGCATCGCGCGATGCGGAATACCGGCGTCCGGGAACTCGGGTCCGTAGGCCTGGTACCCCAGGCGTTCGTAAAAACCCAGGGCGTGGGTCTGCGCGTGCAGGTCCACGGCGGTGAGTCCTCGTGCGCGGGCCGCCTCCTCGACGGCCCGGACCAGCGCGGCCCCGACGCCCAGGCCGCGGGCCGCGGCGGTCACCGCGAGCCGGCCCAGGGAGCCGACGGCCGGGTCGCCGTCGCCGTTCTTCGCGGCGGCGGCCGTGCCGTGCAGCAGCCGGCCGGTGCCGAGCGGCACGCCGTCCGCCCGGATCGCGAGGACGTGCACGGCACCGGCGTCGTAGGCGTCGTACTCGATGTCCTCGGGGACCTGCTGCTCGGCGACGAAGACGTCCTTGCGCACCGCGAAGCAGGCCTCGCGGTCGGCGGGGTCCTCGGCGACGCGCACCTCGTAGGCCGGGGCCGGGCTCGGGGCGCTCATCCGTAGGTCTCCTCGCGGACCAGGTCGAGGGCCTGCTGGAGGTCCTCGGGGTAGTCGCTGGCGTACTCCACCCAGTCGCCGGTGCCGGGGTGCTCGAAGCCGAGCCGCACGGCGTGCAGCCACTGGCGGGTCAGCCGCAGTCGCTTGGCGAGGGTGGGGTCCGCGCCGTAGGTCAGGTCGCCGACGCAGGGGTGGCGGTGGGCTGCCATGTGGACGCGGATCTGGTGGGTGCGGCCGGTCTCCAGCTTCACGTCGAGCAGGGAGGCGGCGCGGAAGGCCTCGATGAGGTCGTAGTGCGTGACGGAGGGCTTGCCCTCGGCGGTGACGGCCCACTTGTAGTCGTGCTGCGGGTGGCGGCCGATGGGGGCGTCGATGGTGCCGCTGGTCGGGTCGGGGTGGCCCTGTACGAGCGTGTGGTAGCGCTTGTCGACCGTGCGCTCCTTGAACTGGCGCTTGAGCGAGGTGTAGGCGCGCTCCGACTTGGCCACCGCCATCAGGCCGGAGGTGCCGACGTCGAGGCGGTGCACGATGCCCTGGCGCTCGGCGGCGCCGGACGTCGAGATGCGGTACCCGGCGGCGGCCAGCCCGCCGATGACGGTCGGCCCGCTCCAGCCCGGGGACGGGTGCGCGGCGACGCCGACGGGCTTGACGATGACCACCACGTCCTCGTCGTCGTGCACGATCTCCATGCCCTCGACGGGCTCGGCGACCACCTGCACGGGCGCGGGCGCCTGCGGCATCTCGACCTCGAGCCAGGCGCCGCCGTGGACGCGCTCGGACTTGCCGACCACCGATCCGTCGACCTGCACCTTGCCCGCCGCGGCGAGCTCCGCGGCCTTGGTACGGGAGAAGCCGAACATGCGGGAGATGGCGGCGTCGACGCGCTCGCCCTCCAGGCCGTCCGGCACGGGCAGGGTACGGATCTCGGGAATCGTGCTCACCCGTCGAGTATGCCGGACGGACCGGACACTCCCGAACGCGCGCCCGGTCCCTGTGGACAACCGGTCCTTGTGGACAACCGGTCCCTGTGGACGGCCGGACCGGCGGGGTCAGTCCTTGTGGACGGTCCCGTCCGGGTCCAGGCCACGGAAGGAGAGGATCACGATCAGGATGCCGCCGCACACGATCGCGGAGTCGGCGAGGTTGAAGACGGCGAAGTGCTTGGGCGCGATGAAGTCCACGACCGCGCCCTCGAAGACCCCGGGAGCACGGAAGATCCGGTCGGTGAGGTTGCCGAGGGCACCGCCGAGCAGCAGGCCGAGCGCGATCGCCCAGGGCAGGCTGCGCAGCTTGCGCGCGAGGCGGGCGATCACGACGATCACGGCGGCGGCGATCACCGTGAAGATGATCGTGAACGCCTCGCCGAAGCCGAAGGCCGCGCCCGCGTTGCGGATCGCGGCGAACCGCAGCCAGTCGCCGATGATCTCGATCGGCTCGTGGTGCTCCAGCTTGGCGACCACCAGCATCTTGCTGCCCAGGTCGAGCAGGTACGCGAACAGGGCGACCGCGAACAGCACGGCGACCCGCCGCTTGCCCCGAGGGCGCTCAGGAGCCTGCTCCTGCTCCTCCCCCGCCTCGTCCGGGGTGTCCGGAGTACCGATGATGCGCTCCGCCTCTGCCACGTGAGTCCCTCAGCCTAGGTCCTTGACTGAGCACGAGGGTACGGCACACTTCCCGTCCCGGCTGCGGCTCAGTACCGGCGCTCCTGCTTCTGCTTGCACTCGACGCACAGGGTGGCCCGCGGGAAGGCCTGCATCCGCGCCTTGCCGATCGGGTTGCCGCAGTTCTCGCACAGGCCGTAGGTGCCCGCGTCCAGGCGGTCCAGGGCTCGCTCGGTCTGGGTGAGCACCTCGCGCGCGGTGGCGGCCAGCGCCAGTTCGTGCTCGCGCGTGATGTTCTTGCTGCCGGTGTCGGCCTCGTCGTCGCCCGCGCCGTCGCCGGAGTCCCGCATCATGCCCTGCAGCGACCGCTCGGAGGAGTCGATCTCGGTGCGCAGCCGGTCCGCCTCGGACTGCAGCCCGCCGCGCGCCTCCTCGACCTCCTGCGGGGTCCAGGGTTCCTCGCCGGGGCGTACCGCGAGGTCGCCGGGGTCCGCGGCGGCGGTGCCGCGGGCCTTGGGAACAGCGGTCTTGGCCGCCGTGGCCGTGCCAGGAGTCTTCTTCGCAACCACCGTCGTGGCTCCCGTCTGCTCCGCGGCCTCGGCCGCGCCCACTTTCTTGGCCGTGCTCTTCTTCGCCGTGCTCTTCTTCGCCGTGCTCTTCTTCGCCGTGCTCTTCTTCGCCGTGCTCTTCTTGGCCGCGGTCTTCTTTGCCGGGCTCTTCTTCGCCGCGGTCTTCTCTGCCGCCTTCTTCTTCGCCGGGTCCTGCTCGGCGGCGCTCTCCTCGGCGGCGCTCTGTTTCGCGGCCGTCGTCTTCTTCTTCGCCACCATGGCCGCGGCCCCTTCACATATTGTGATCTTGCGCGCGAATCGTGCTGGGACGATAAATCGACTCCGGTCCCGCGGCAACGGGGCACGCCGCCCGATTCGCCCGCCCACCGTGCGCCGCGCGGCGAGCATGCATGCGTTGTGCCCAGCTCCCCGCCCGGTAATCCGCCGGAACACCCCCGGGCCGCCCGTGCGGGGACCGCCCCCCGGACGGCGGCATTCGGGTCACGCCGAAACCGGGCGGCCGTTGTCCGCGCGGCGCCGTACACTGGGCGCAGCGAAAGGCATGGATGGGGACGAGTAGCGGCGTCAGCAGCCCAGAGCGACCCGGGGACGGTGTGAGCCCGGGGGCGAGCGCGACGTGAAGATCACCCCGGAGCCGCCGGAAGAAAGCCGTGGCAGGACAGTCGCGGCGACTAGAACCGGCTCGCGACCCCAATGAGGGGGCTCGCCGGAGCACACGACGCACCGGCCGGGCCAAGGAGGGTGGTACCGCGGGAGCACGGCTCTCGTCCCTCCGACGGAAGGCAGCACGTCCGCCGGAGGAAGCTCGCTGATGACAACGCCTCAGTACCGCCAGGTACCCGCCCAGGTCGACCTGCCCGCGCTCGAGCACGCGGTGCTCGACTTCTGGCGCGAGCAGAAGATCTTCGCCAAGAGCCTGGAGCAGTCCGAGGGCCGCCCCGAGTGGGTGTTCTACGAGGGCCCGCCCACCGCCAACGGCATGCCGGGCGCCCACCACATCGAGGCGCGCGTCTTCAAGGACGTCTTCCCCCGCTTCCGCACGATGCGCGGCTACCACGTGGGCCGCAAGGCCGGCTGGGACTGCCACGGCCTGCCGGTGGAGCTGGCGGTGGAGAAGGAGCTGGGCTTCTCCGGCAAGCAGGACATCGAGGCGTACGGCATCGCCGAGTTCAACGCGAAGTGCCGCGAGTCGGTGACCCGCCACACCGACGCCTTCGAAGAGCTCACGACCCGCATGGGCTACTGGGCCGACCTCCAGGACCCGTACCGCACGATGGACCCGGAGTACATCGAGTCCGTCTGGTGGTCGCTGAAGGAGATCTTCGACAAGGGCCTGCTGGTCCAGGACCACCGCGTCGCCCCCTGGTGCCCCCGCTGCGGCACCGGCCTGTCCGACCACGAGCTGGCCCAGGGCTACGAGACGGTCGTCGACCCGTCCGTCTACGTCCGCTTCCCGCTGACCTCAGGGCCGCTGGCCGGCGAGGCAGCGCTGGTCGTCTGGACGACGACCCCGTGGACGCTGGTCTCCAACACCGCGGTCGCGGCGCACCCCGACGTCACCTACGTCGTCGCCACGGACGGCGAGGAGAAGCTGGTCGTCGCCGAGCCGCTGGTGGAGAAGGCCCTCGGCGAGGGCTGGGAGACCACCGGCCAGTCCTTCACCGGCGCCGAGATGGAGCGCTGGACGTACCGGCGTCCCTTCGAGCTGGTGGAGTTCCCGGAGCCCGCCCACTACGTGGTGAACGCCGACTACGTCACCACCGAGGACGGCACCGGCCTCGTCCACCAGTCCCCCGCCTTCGGTGAGGACGACCTCAAGGTCTGCCGCTCCTACGGCCTGCCCGTGGTCAACCCGGTCCGCCCGGACGGCACCTTCGATGAGGACGTCCCGCTCGTCGGCGGTGTCTTCTTCAAGAAGGCCGACGAGAAGCTCACCGAGGACCTGGACGCCCGGGGCCTACTCTTCAAGCACATCCCGTACGAGCACAGCTACCCGCACTGCTGGCGCTGCCACACCGCGCTGCTCTACTACGCGCAGCCGTCCTGGTACATCCGCACCACCGCCATCAAGGACCGCCTCCTCCAGGAGAACGAGAAGACCAACTGGTACCCGGACGCGGTCAAGCACGGCCGGTACGGCGACTGGCTGAACAACAACATCGACTGGGCCCTGTCCCGCAACCGCTACTGGGGCACCCCGCTGCCGATCTGGCGCTGCGAGGAGGACCACCTCACGGTCGTCGGATCCCGCGCGGAGCTGACCGAGCTGACCGGCACCGACCAGTCGGCCCTGGACCCGCACCGTCCGTTCATCGACGACGTGACCTTCACCTGCGCCCACGAGGGCTGCTCCCTCGAAGCGGTGCGCGTGCCCGAGGTCATCGACGCCTGGTACGACTCGGGTTCGATGCCGTTCGCGCAGTGGGGCTACCCGTACAAGAACAAGGAGCTGTTCGAGAGCCGCTACCCGGCGCAGTTCATCTCCGAGGCCATCGACCAGACCCGCGGCTGGTTCTACACGCTGATGGCGATCGGCACCCTGGTCTTCGACAAGTCGTCCTACGAGAACGTGGTCTGCCTCGGCCACATCCTCGCCGAGGACGGCCGCAAGATGTCCAAGCACCTGGGCAACATCCTGCAGCCGATCCCCCTGATGGACCAGCACGGCGCCGACGCGGTCCGCTGGTTCATGGCGGCCGGCGGCTCCCCGTGGGCGGCCCGCCGGGTCGGTCACGGCACCATCCAGGAGGTCGTCCGCAAGACGCTCCTCACCTACTGGAACACGGTCGCCTTCCAGGCCCTGTACGCCCGCACCACGGGCTGGGCCCCGAGCGAGGCCGACCCGGCCCCGGCCGACCGCCCGGTCCTGGACCGCTGGCTGCTCTCCGAGCTGCACGCGCTGACCGACCAGGTGACGCAGGCGCTGGACTCCTACGACACCCAGCGGGCCGGCAAGCTGCTGTCCGCGTTCGTCGACGACCTGTCCAACTGGTACGTGCGCCGCTCCCGCCGCCGCTTCTGGCAGGGCGACAAGGCCGCGCTGCGCACCCTGCACGAGGTCGTCGAGACGGTCACCAAGCTGATGGCCCCGCTGACCCCGTTCATCACCGAGCGGGTCTGGCAGGACCTGGTCGTGCCGGTCACCCCGGGTGCCCCCGAGTCGGTCCACCTGTCCTCCTGGCCGGAGGCCGACCTGACGGCGATCGACCCGGAGCTGTCGAAGCAGATGGTCCTGGTCCGCCGCCTGGTCGAGCTGGGCCGGGCCACGCGCGCGGAGTCCGGCGTCAAGACCCGGCAGCCGCTCAGCCGGGCACTGATCGCGGTGGCGGGCTTCGGCACGCTCTCCCCACAGCTGCACACGCAGATCACGGAGGAGCTGAACGTCGAGTCCCTCGCCTCGCTGAGCGAGGTCGGCGGCTCCCTGGTCGACACGACCGCGAAGGCCAACTTCCGGGCGCTGGGCAAGCGGTTCGGCAAGCGGGTCCAGGACGTGGCGAAGGCCGTCGCGGCCGCGGACGCCGCCGCGCTGTCCCTCGCGCTGCGCGAGGGCACGGCCTCGGTGGAGGTCGACGGCGAGACGGTCACCCTCGCTCCGGACGAGGTGATCATCACGGAGACGCCGCGCGAGGGCTGGTCGGTCGCCTCCGACTCGGGCGCGACGGTGGCGCTCGACCTGGAGATCACGGAGGAGCTGCGCCGCGCGGGCCTCGCCCGGGACGCGATCCGCCTGATCCAGGAGGCCCGCAAGAACAGCGGCCTCGACGTCGCCGACCGGATCGCCCTGCGCTGGACGGCCACGGACCCGGCGACGATCGCCGCCCTGACCGACCACTCCGGCCTGATCGCCGACGAGGTCCTGGCGACGGACTTCGCGCAGGGCGAGGCGGACGACACGTACGGCACCCCGTTCACGGACGAGGGGCTGTCCCTGACGTTCCGCCTGCGCAAGCAGTAGCTGCCTGAAAGCACCGGGCCCGGCCTCCCTCACGCGAGGATTGCCGGGCCCAGTGCTGTCCGCCGGTGTGGGCCGAGGGTGGGGTTCGCTCACCGGCGCTTGCCCGGTGCCGCTGCGCCCACCCGTGCCGCCCCTGCGGCACGACTGCCCGCAGCTGGGGACACACAAGGGCGGGCCCCGGGTCAGAAACCCGGGGCCCGCCCTGAACGTTGCCGAAGGCTACGCCGTACTACGGATCAGTTGTCGTCCTCGTCGATCAGGAACCCGCGCATCGGCGAAGGCGCCTGCCCCATCGGCGACGGCCCCTGCGGCCGCACCGGTGCCATCGGCTGGGTCATCGCAGGCGACATCTGCTGCTGGCCGCCGTAGGACGGACCGGACTGGCCGGGACCGCCGCCCATCGACTGGTTGCCGCCGTAGGACGGGGCACTGGCGCCGGCCGGTGCCATCGAGGGCGCCGGGGACGGCGGCAGCGAGGCGGTCGCGGGCGTGCGCGGCGGGGCGAGCGAGTCGTCCGCCTGGGTCTCCAACTGGCGCAGCTGCGACTCCAGGTACGACTTCAGTCGCGTCCGGTACTCGCGCTCGAAGCCGCGCAGGTCCTCGACCTTGCGCTCCAGCGTGGCGCGGGCGGACTCCAGGGAGCCCATCGCGACGCGGTGCTTCTCCTGCGCGTCCCGCTCCAGGGCGTCCGCCTTGGCACGGGCGTCCCGCTCCAGACCCTCGGCACGCGAACGCGCCTCGCCGACGATCTTGTTGGCCTCGGAACGCGCCTCGGCGATCGCCTGGTCGGCGGTCTGCTGGGCCAGCGAGAGAACCCGGGCGGCGCTGTCGCCACCGGGGCCGCCCTGACCGGGCATGCCGGGGCCACCAGGACCACCGGGGCCGCCGGGACCCTGCGGACCGCCCATGGGGCCGCCCATCGGACCGGGACCCATCTGGCCCTGCATCGGACCCGGGCCCTGGCCCATCGGCCCCGGACCCTGACCCATCGGGCCGGGACCCTGCGGGCCACCCTGTCCGCCGGGGCCGGCGGGCAGCTGTGGGGCACCGCTCGGCAGCTGGGGCGGACCACCCATGGGGCCACCCATCTGCTGCTGCGGCGGGCCCGATATGCCGGCGGGCACCGGAGCGCCGGGACCTCGCATGCCCTGCTGCGGCATACCGCCCTGCGGCGGGCCCTGCTGGTGCTGCGGCGGACCCTGCTGGTGCTGCTGATCCTGCGGAGGTTCCGGAGGCTTGCGCATGTTCTGCTGGTTCTGCGCGGCCGCGCGCGTGGCCGCGGCCAGCTTGGCGCGCAGGTCCTCGTTCTCGCGGAGCAGTCGGGTCAGTTCGGCTTCGACCTCGTCGAGGAAGGCATCGACCTCGTCCTCGTCATAGCCTTCTCGGAGGCGGACGGTCGTGAACTGCTTGTTCCGCACGTCCTCGGGGGTCAACGGCATCTCTTCACCTCAACGTTGTCGTCGGCATTCGGCAAGCCCGTATCTCTCTCATCGCTCACAGCCGGCTCACGATCGAGATCAGGATGTAGACGATGATCATCAGTACGAAGAAGGACAGGTCGAGCGCCACGCCCCCGAGACGCAGCGGCGGGATGAACCGCCGCAGAAGCTTCAACGGTGGATCGGTGACAGTGTAGGTGGCCTCCAGAACGACCACCATCGCCTTGCCGGGTTGCCACGAGCGGGCGAACTGGAACACGTAGTCCATGACCAACCGGAAGATGAGCACGATGAGGAAGCACATCAGCGCGATGTAGACGACATCCAGGACCACGCTCATGACCTGTGCTTCCCTCTCCCCTGAACCATCTCTCGGACCCTGTCCCGGGCCCGTGTTCTTGCTCTGTACCGGTGGTGCGTCTCAGCTCTGGTTGAAGAACCCGCCCTCTGCGATACGGGCCTTGTCCTCCGCCGTGACATCGACGTTAGCAGGAGACAGCAGGAACACCTTCTGCGTCACCCGCTCGATACTGCCGTGAAGACCAAACACCAAACCGGCCGCAAAGTCGACAAGTCGCTTCGCATCTGTGTCATCCATCTCAGTGAGATTCATGATCACCGGCGTGCCCTCACGGAAGTGTTCCCCGATGGTACGGGCCTCGTTGTAGGTCCGGGGGTGAAGCGTGGTGATCCGGTAGGGCTCTCGTTCGGACACGACCTTGGGCATGATGACCGGTGCGCTCTTTTCCAGGCTTGCGCGTTCTTGTGTGATGGACGCCACGGGCGCGATGCGCGCCGGACGGCTCGATTCCGCCGCGAGCGAAGCGGAACGGGGCATCGGCTCGCGCTGCGCGGGCGGTTGTACGACTCGTACCTCTTCGTCCCTTTGGGGCTGATGCGCACCATGCGACTGGTGCGCCGGTTCGTGGCGCCGGTGATCCCGCTCGGGTTCCGGGTCCAGTTCGGGTTCGAAGTCGTCGTCGGGGTCGAACCCCCGGCCGTCGTACCCATCGTCCTCCACGAGGCCGAGGTAGACCGCCATCTTGCGCATCGCGCCGGCCATGCTCTGAGTCCTCCGCTCTGTGGTGGATCTGCTGACGACTCCAAGTGCCTGCGATCCACGAGGTCGTTGCGTCCGCCTTTCGGCGGTAATGACCATATTTTCTGCTGTGGTCCGACTTCTTGGCGACGTTACCCGAGCCTGGGTCGGACTCCGAGTACCGCAGTGCCGACGCGTACATGTGTCGCTCCGGCGGCCACGGCCTGTTCGAGGTCCGCACTCATCCCCGCGGAGACCATGTTCGCAGCCGGATGGGTCCGGCGCACGCGGGTCGACAAATCCATGAGGTGCTCGAACGCCGCCTGTTGGCGTCCGGCGTACTCGCCGGTGAGCGGGGCCACGGTCATCAGTCCGTCGAGGCGCAGCCCCTCCGATCCGGCGACCAGGTCGGCCAACTCTTCGATTCCGGCGGGCGCGACACCGCCGCGCTCCCCGCGCCCGCCGTCCCCCGCGTCGAGCGCCACCTGGAGGAGACAGCCCACTTCGCGTCCGGCCCGTACGGCCTCCTTCGACAGAGCCGCGACCAGCCGGGCCCGGTCGACGGACTGCACGACATCCGCGTAACCGACCACGGACCGCACCTTGTTGGTCTGCAACTGTCCGACGAAATGCCATGAAAGCGGCAGATCTGAGCAGGCGGCGGCCTTGGGCGCCGCGTCCTGGTCGCGGTTCTCCGCGACGTGGCGCACCCCGAGTTCCGAGAGAATGCGCACATCGTCCGCCGGGTAGGTCTTGGTGACCACTATGAGGGTCACGTCCTGGCGCGGGCGGCCCGCGGCCGCGCAGGCGTCGGTGATGCGCTGTTCCACTTTCGCCAGGTTCGCGGCGAGTTCGTGCTTACGGTCCGTCATGCCCCATCAGTCCAGCCACACATAGCCCGCGAGCCGCCCGGTGGTGCGGTCGCGTCGGTACGAGAAGTGGTCCGCCGACTCCCGGGTGCACACCGGCGACTGCGCCCGGTCGTGCACCCCGAGGCGCTCGAGCTGCGCGTGCACTCCGGCGCTCACGTCGAGGGCCGGAGTGCCCCAACCGGTCTCGGCGTACGCGGCCGGCTCGACGGCGGCCACCTCGGCGCGCATCTCCTCGGGCACCTCGTAGCACCGGCCGCACACGGCGGGCCCGGTGCGGGCGACGATCCTGGCGGGGTCCGCGCCGAGTTCGGCCATGGCCCGTACGGCGGCGGGGACGACCCCGGCGACCAGTCCGGGCCGGCCCGCGTGGGCCGCGGCGGCGACCCCGGAGACCGGGTCGGCGAGCAGGACCGGCACGCAGTCGGCGGTGAGGACGGCGAGGGGGAGACCGCGCTCGGCGGTGACGACGGCGTCAACCTGCGGGACCGGGCTCTCCCCCCAGGGCGCGTCGACCACGGCGACGTCGGCGCCGTGCACCTGGTTCATCCAGACCACCCGGGCCGGGTCGACGCCCAGCGACTTGGCCGCCAGCTCCCGGTTGGCCGTGACGGCGCCGGGGTCGTCGCCGACCGCGCCGCCGAGATTGAGCTGCTCGTACGGAACGGCGCTCACTCCGCCCCACCGGTCGGTGAAGCCGAAGTGCGCGCCGTTCACGGTGTCGCGCTGTCCTATCACTTCAGGAAGTCCGGCACGTCCAGTTCCTCGGCCGCGCTGTCCGAGTAGGTCCGCGACGGCGGAACCGGCGGCGGGGAGACCGGCAGGTCGGCGACCGGCTCCGGCGCGGGCGCCTGCTCCGGCTCCTCCTTGGGCTTGACGCTGCCGAGCGAGCCGAAGGACGGGCGGCTCTCGGACGGCCGGGCCGGGGTGGGCTCCTCGCGCTTGGCCGAGGAGGACCCGAGGACGTTGTCCCGCTTGGACGGCGGCTGGCCCCCGTCGAAGCCGGCCGCGATCACGGTGACCCGCACCTCGTCGCCGAGCGCGTCGTCGATGACCGCGCCGAAGATGATGTTGGCCTCGGGGTGGGCGGCCTCGCTGACCAGCTGGGCGGCCTCGTTGATCTCGAACAGGCCGAGGTCGGAGCCGCCGGAGATGGACAGCAGCACACCGCGGGCGCCGTCGATGGACGCCTCGAGCAGCGGCGAGGAGATCGCCATCTCGGCGGCGGCCACCGCGCGGTCGTCGCCGCGGGCCGAGCCGATACCCATGAGGGCCGAACCCGCCTCGGACATGACCGACTTCACGTCGGCGAAGTCCAGGTTGATCAGGCCGGGGGTGGTGATGAGGTCGGTGATGCCCTGCACACCGGACAGCAGCACCTGGTCGGCGGACTTGAACGCGTCGAGCACGCTGACCTGGCGGTCCGAGATGGACAGCAGCCGGTCGTTGGGGATGACGATGAGGGTGTCGACCTCTTCGCGGAGTTCCGCGATGCCGTCCTCGGCCTGGTTGGCCCGGCGCCGTCCCTCGAAGGTGAACGGGCGGGTGACCACGCCGATGGTGAGGGCGCCCAGCGAGCGGGCGATGTTGGCCACGACGGGCGCGCCGCCGGTGCCGGTGCCGCCGCCTTCACCGGCTGTCACGAAGACCATGTCGGCCCCCTTGAGGACCTCCTCGATCTCCTCGCGGTGGTCCTCGGCGGCCTTGCGGCCGACGGCCGGGTTGGCTCCGGCGCCGAGTCCGCGGGTGAGTTCGCGGCCGACGTCGAGCTTGACGTCGGCGTCGCTCATCAACAGCGCCTGTGCGTCGGTGTTGATGGCGATGAACTCGACGCCCTTGAGACCGACCTCGATCATCCGGTTGATGGCATTGACACCACCGCCGCCGACACCGATGACTTTGATGACTGCGAGGTAGTTCTGCGGTGCTGCCACGTCGAAGGCCTCTCGCCTCGAGTTACGTGTCGCCCGACCGCCGAAGCACTGATGCCCCCGCGACCCGACGACTGATGCCGATTGGGACGGTCCGTAGCGCCGACCCGAACCCTAACGCTGAAGTTTAGGGTTACCAGTGTGTCTGTTCCTTGGACTCTTCCGAACAGGACACTAAGTCGACAAGTGGCGCACGTTCAACGAACACGCCGAACCTCCCGTTTTTCTTTTCACCCTATGTGATCAGCCGTAGCGCTGCCCAACCAGGGTGCTGGCCTGCGCGTATACCCGTCAACTCCCGGATGACGCCGGGGCGGTGGCAACACTCACGTCGAAGTGCCGCGCGTCGGGCGTCGCTTTCATGAGCGCGGTGAGTGCGCGGGCCTTCTGCACACCCTGCTCACCGCTCCCCCACGACACGGTCCGCTCACCGTTCAACTCCAGCGAGATGTCGTCGTAGGAACGGACCTTGACGACCCGTGTGTCCCGGGCGACCTTGTCCGGGAGCCGGCCGGCCACCCGTACCGCCTCGCGCACCAGGCGGTCGTCGTCGAAGCGGCGCAGGCTCGCCGCGGCGGAGCCGGAACGGGCCGGTTCCAATTCCAGCGTGGGCACACCTTTCGGGGCCTTGGAAACCGTGGCGAAACGGACGCCTTCATCGTCCACTTCCACGAAGTTTCGGCCCTTTTGCACAATCAGAACCGGGGTACGCTCCGTCACTTTCAGTCCGATTCCGTGCGGCCAGGAACGCTCTACGACGACCTCGTCGATGCGGGGCAGTTTCCGGCGCAGCCGGGCCTCGACCGCCTCCATGTCGACCGAGACCAGCGGGTCCCCGACCGGCACGTCGGCGGCCTCGTGCACCTGCTCGGGCGTCAGGACACTCGTTCCGGAGACCGACACCCGTTCCAGACGTGTCCAGTTCGAGCCGTAGAGCACCCAGACGGTGCCGCCCGCGACGAGCACGAGGGCGACAGCGAGGATGATGATCGTACGAACACGGGGCGGGCGGAACCGGCGTGCCCGGGGCGGGCCGGACGACTCCTGCTGGCGTGCACCGCGCTCGGCGGTGGTCGGTCCGGCCACGCTCCCTGCCTTCCGTCAGACGTGTCTAGCGGCGCGCACGGGCGGCGATCGCCTCGTACACCATGCCGACGAGGAGGTCGTCGGCGTCCCGGCGGCCGAACTCGGCGGCGGCGCGGGACATCTCGTACAGCCGGTGCGGGTTGGCGAGCACGGGCAGGACGTTCTGCTGGAGCCACTCCGGCGTGAGTTCCGCGTCGTCGACCAGCAGTCCGCCGCCGGCCTTGACCACCGGCTGGGCGTTGAGCCGCTGTTCGCCGTTGCCGATGGGCAGCGGGACGTAGGCGGCCGGGAGCCCGACGGCGGAGAGTTCGGCGACGGTCATCGCGCCCGCGCGGCAGAGCATCATGTCGGCGGCGGCGTACGCGAGGTCCATCCGGTCCAGATAACTTACCGGGATGTACGGGGGCATTCCCGGCATCTGGTGGACCTGCGGCAGTTCGTTCTTGGGTCCGACCGCGTGCAGGATCTGGATCCCGGCCTGCTGCAGCCACGGCGCGACCTGCTGGATGACCTCGTTGAGGCGGCGGGCGCCCTGTGAGCCGCCGGTGACCAGCAGCGTCGGCAGGTTGGGGTCGAGACCGAACATCGCGCGGGCCTCGGGACGGGCGGCGGCCCGGTCGAGGGTGGCGATGGAGCGGCGCAGCGGGATGCCGATGTAGCGGGAGTTGCGCAGCTTGCTGTCGGGAGTGGAGACGGCGACCTGTGCGGCGTAGCGCGAGCCGATCTTGTTGGCCAGGCCGGGGCGGGCGTTGGCCTCGTGCACGACGATCGGCACGCCGAGCCGCTTGGCCGCGAGGTAGGCGGGCAGCGCCACGTAGCCGCCGAAGCCGGCCACCGCGTCCGCCTTGGTGCGCTCCAGGATCTGCTCGGTCGCCTTGATCGTCCCGCGCAGCCGGCCCGGGACGGTGATCAGCTCGGGGGTGGGCTTGCGCGGCAGCGGTACGGCCGGGATCAGCGCCAGCTCGTAACCCCGCTCGGGCACCAGGCGGGTCTCCAGGCCGCGTTCCGTGCCCAGGGCCGTGATCCCCACGGTCGGATCCTGCCTGCGCAGGGCGTCCGCGAGGGCGAGCGCGGGCTCGATGTGGCCCGCGGTTCCTCCGCCGGCGAGTACGACATGCACCGAAATTCACCGCTCTCCGGACGAGCGCGCCTTCGAGGCGCGCCGTCGCATCGTGTTCCAACTCCCAGGGCTCCGCTTGGCCGCGGGTCCCCTGGCTCCCCGCTTTCTACCAAAGCGAGGTTGCCGCAACGCAAGCGCCGCCCGCGCACCGGGTTCGTCACGCGCGAAGGCGATCAGCAGACCGATGGCGAACATGGTCGGCAGCAGGGCGGAGCCCCCGTAGGAGAACAGCGGGAGCGGGACACCGGCGATCGGCAGCAGCCCGAGGACCGCACCGATGTTGATCACGGCCTGGGCCGTGATCCAGGTGGTCACGCCTCCCGCGGCATACCTGACGAAGGGGTCCTCCGTGCGTCCGGCCACGCGGATACCCGCATAGCCTAGAGCCGCGAACAGGGCGAGCACCGACAGCGTCCCCGCCAGGCCCAGTTCCTCACCGGTGACGGCGAAGATGAAGTCGGTGTGCGCTTCGGGGAGTTGGCCCCATTTCTCCACACTGGCGCCGAGCCCGGAACCGAACAGCCCGCCGGAGGCCAGGGCGTAGATGCCGTGCACGGCCTGCCAGCAGGAGTCGCCGGGGCCCGGGTCGGTGGCACCGAGGCAGTTGAGCCGGGCCATGCGGTTCGCGCTGGTCTTGATGAGGATGAAGCCGAGCAGCAGGGCGACCGAGAGCACGCCCGCGAACAGCCGGGTGGGTGCGCCGGCCAGCCAGAGCAGGCCGAACAGGATCGCCGTGAGGATGATCGCGGTCCCCATGTCGCCGCCGATCATGATCAGCCCGAGCAGCATGAACGCGGCCGGCACCAGCGGCACCAGCATGTGCTTCCACTGGGTCAGCAGCTTCTTGTCGTGCTTGCGGGCGAGCAGGTCCGCGCCCCACAGCACCAGGGCCAGCTTGCCGAACTCGCTGGGCTGGATCTGGAAGGAGCCGCCCAGCGCGATCCAGTTCTGGTTGCCGTTGACCGCGACTCCTATCCCGGGCACCTGGACCAGGATCATCAGGAAGACGGCACCGGCGAGGATCGGATAGGCCAGCGCCCGGTGCAGCTTGACCGGCATCTTCATCGCGGCGACCAGGAGACCGGCGCCGATGAGCGCGGCGAGGGCCTGCTTGCGGAAGAAGTACGAGCCGGGCAGCGACAGCTGGAGCGCGGTGATCTGCGACGCCGAGTAGACCATCACCAGGCCGAGCACGGTGATCAGCGCGCTGCCGCCGCAGATCAGGTAGTACGCGGTCAGCGGCCGGTCCCAGGCGCGGCGCAGCCGGTGGTAGAGGCGGAGCACGCCGTTGTCGTGCGCCGGCCCGGGTGGGGCCGGCCGCTTGACGGTCCGCTGCACGGGCGGACGCCCGGTACGGCTCTGGGGACTACCGGGCATCGCGGCCTCCGCTGTACGTCGGCATGGACCGTCCCACGCGTCCTCCCGAGTTCACCCGGCGGCAGGAGGCGGCCGGGTCAGGCGCCGAGTTCGCGAACGGCCTGCGCGAACGCGTCACCGCGCTGGTTGTAGTTGGTGAACATGTCCATGGAGGCACAGGCCGGGGCCAGCAGCACCGTGTCACCGGGCCGGGCGAGCCGCCGCGCCTCCTGGACGGCCTGGAGCATCGCACCAGTGTCGGTCCGGTCGAGGTCGACCACGGGTACTTCGGGCGCGTGTCGCGCCAGGGCTTCGCGGATCAGGGCGCGGTCGGCGCCGATGAGGACGGCGCCGCGCAGCCGCTTCGCCGCGCCCACGACCAGCTCGTCGAAGGTCGCGCCCTTCGCCAGCCCGCCGGCGATCCACACGATCGACTCGTAGGCCGCCAAGGAGGCCTCGGTGGCGTGGGTGTTGGTGGCCTTGGAGTCGTCCACGTAGGCCACCCCGTCCACGTCGGCGACGTGCGCGATGCGGTGGGCGTCCGGCGTGAAGGCGCGCAACCCGTCGCGTACGGCGGCCGCGGAGACGCCGAAGGCGCGGGCGAGGCCCGCGGCGGCGAGGGCGTTGGCGATGTTGTGCGGGGCCGGCGGGTTGACGTCGCAGACCTCGGCCAGCTCCTGGGCGTTCTTCTGCCGGTCCTCGACGAAGGCGCGGTCGACCAGCAGGCCCTCCACGACGCCGAGTTGGGAGGGCCCCGGCGTGCCGAGGGTGAAGCCGACCGCCCGGCAGCCCTCCTCGACGTCGGCGCCGCGGACCAGGTCCTCGGTCGCCTTGTCGGCCACGTTGTAGACGCAGGCGACCCGATTGCCCTCGTAGACGCGGCCCTTGTCGGCGGCGTAGGCCTCCATGGAGCCGTGCCAGTCGAGGTGGTCCGGGGCGAGGTTGAGCACGACGGCGGAGTGGGCACGCAGCGAGGGCGCCCAGTGGAGCTGGTAGCTGGACAGCTCCACGGCGAGGACGTCGTACTCCTCCTCGCCCGTGACCGCGTCCAGCAGGGAGACGCCGATGTTGCCGACGGCGGCGGTGCGCAGACCGGCCGCCTTCAGGATCGACGCGAGCATCTGGACGGTGGTGGTCTTGCCGTTGGTGCCGGTGACGGCGAGCCAGGGCGCGGGCTTGCGGCCGTCCAGGCCGCGCAGCCGCCAGGCCAGTTCCACATCGCCCCAGACCGGGACACCGGCCTGTCCGGCCGCCGCGAACAGCGGCTTGGTGGGCTTCCAGCCCGGTGCGGTGACGATCAGCTCGGTGCCCTCGGGAAGCGTGTCCCCGTCCCCCAGGCGCACGGTGACGCCGAGCGACTCCAGCTCCGCCGCCTGCGTCCGGGCCCGCTCGTCGGCGCCGTCGTTGACGACGGTGACGTGCGCGCCGAGCCCGTGCAGCACCTTGGCCGCCGGGACGCCGGAGACGCCGAGCCCGGCGACGGTGACGTGCTTGCCGCTGAATTCCGAAGGCACCGAGGAGGTCACTTGTCCGTTGCCCATCCCGCGTAGAAGAGGCCGAGTCCGACGATCACACAGATGCCCTGGATGATCCAGAAGCGGACCACGACAAGGACTTCGGACCAGCCTTTGAGTTCGAAGTGGTGCTGGAGTGGCGCCATCCTGAAGACCCGCTTGCCGGTGAGGCGGAAGGAGCCGACCTGGATGACCACCGACATGGTGATCAGCACGAACAGGCCGCCGAGGATGGCCATCAGCAGTTCGGTGCGCGAGCAGATCGCCAGACCCGCGAGCACACCGCCGAGCGCGAGCGAACCGGTGTCGCCCATGAAGATCTTGGCCGGCGAGGTGTTCCACCACAGGAAGCCGAGGCAGGAACCCATCAGCGCGGAGGCGACCACCGCGAGGTCGAGCGGGTCTCTCACCTCGTAGCAGGCGCCCGGGTTGGTCAGGGTCAGCGCGTTGGCGCAGGACTCCTGGAACTGCCAGACGCCGATGAAGGTGTAGGCGCCGAAGACCAGGACGGAGGCGCCGGTGGCCAGGCCGTCCAGGCCGTCGGTGAGGTTCACGCCGTTCGACATCGCGAGGATCATGAACAGCGCCCAGACGACGAACAGCACCGGGCCGATGGTCCAGCCGAAGTCGGTGATGAACGACAGCTTCGTGGACGCCGGGGTGTTGCCCCGGTTGTCCGCGAACTGCAGCGCGAGCACGGCGAAGGCGATGCCGACGGTCAGCTGGCCGATCATCTTCGCCCTGGCCCGCAGGCCCAGCGAACGCCGTTTGACGATCTTGATGTAGTCGTCGAGGAAGCCGACCAGGCCCATGCCCACCATCAGGCCGATCACCAGCAGACCGGAGAAGGTCGGCCCCGCGTCGATGTCGGGGTCCAGGTAGCTGGTGATGCCCTTGGCGAGGAAGTACGCGGCGACCGTGGCGAAGATGAAGGCGATGCCGCCCATGGTCGGCGTACCGCGCTTGCTGGCGTGCTCGCGCGGTCCGTCGTCGCGGATGTACTGGCCGTAGCCCTTGCGGGCCAGGAGCTTGATCAGCAGCGGGGTGCCGACCAGCGTGAGGAAGAGGCCAATGACTCCTGCGAACAGGATCTGCTTCATCATCGGGCGGCAACCTCACCCTCGGCGCCGGTCTCCAGCAGCGCCGTGGCGACGCTCTCCAGACCCACCGAACGGGACGCCTTCACGAGCACGACGTCCCCTGGGCGCAACTCGCTGCGCAACAGGTCGACCGCCGCCTGTGCGTCGGACACGTGCACCGACTCCTCACCCCACGAACCCTCGTTATATGCGCCCAGTTGCAGCCATCGGGCTTCCCTGCCCCCGACCGCGACGAGCTTGCTGACGTTGAGCCGGACGGCGAGCCGTCCGACCGCGTCGTGCTCGGCGAGCGCCTCGTCCCCGAGCTCGGCCATCTTGCCGAGCACCGCCCACGTACGGCGCCCCTTTCCCATGGCGACGAGCGCACGCAGCGCGGCCTTCATGGACTCGGGGTTCGCGTTGTAGGCGTCGTTGACGACCGTCACGCCGTCCGGGCGCTCGGTGACCTCCATCCGCCAGCGGGAGAGGGAGCCCGCCTCGGAGAGCGCGGTGGCGATCTCGTCTGCGGACATGCCCAACTCGTGGGCGACGGCGGCCGCGGCGAGCGCGTTCGACACGTGGTGCTCACCGTACAGGCGCATGGTCACATCGCTTGCACCGGAGGGTGTGTGAAGGCTGAAGGAAGGCTGTCCGGTGTCCGTGAGTCGCACGTTCTCGGCGGACACGTCCGCTTCGCCGGACTCTCCGAAAAGGATCACCTTCGCCTTCGTTCGGGAGGCCATGGCCCGTACGAGCGGGTCGTCCGCGTTGAGGATCGCGGCGCCGCCCTCCGCGGCCGGCGGCAGGGCCTCGACGAGTTCGCCCTTGGCCTGGGCGATCTGCTCCCGGCCGCCGAACTCGCCGATGTGCGCGGAGCCGACGTTGAGGACCGCGCCGATCCTCGGCGGGGTCAGCTCGCACAGGTACCGGATGTGGCCGATGCCGCGGGCGCCCATCTCCAGGACGAGGAACTTCGTCTCGTCGGTGGCGGTGAGCGCGGTGAGCGGCAGCCCGACCTCGTTGTTCATGGAGCCGGGCGTGAAGACCGTGGGCGCCTTGCGGCGCAGTACCTGGGCGATCAGGTCCTTGGTGCTGGTCTTGCCGGCCGACCCGGTGAGGGCCACGAGGGTGGTGCCGAGGCGTCGCACGACGTGCCGGGCGAGGGCGCCGAGGGCGGCCTGGACGTCGTCGACGACGATCGCGGGCACGCCGACGGGCCGGGAGCCGAGGACGGCCACCGCTCCCGCTTCGACGACCTGCGCGGCGAAGTCGTGGCCGTCCACCCGTTCGCCGACGAAGGCGACGAAGAGGCTGCCGGGTCCGGCTTCCCGGGAGTCCCGGACGACCGGCCCGGTGACCTCGGCGGACGCGTCCGGTATGTCGTGCATCCGCCCGCCGACGACTTCTGCGATCTCGGCGAGTGAGAGGGTGATCACAAGTTCGTCCCCTGGATCAGGATCAGGATCGGCTGGATCATTCGGGATCTCGTCCCTTGGATCGTTCGGGATTTCATCCCCGGGTCTTCTTGATGGCTTCGCGCAGCACCTGGCGGTCGTCGAAGGGACGGACGACGCCGGCGATGTCCTGGCCCTGCTCGTGGCCCTTGCCCGCCACCAGCACCGTGTCGCCGGGCTCGGCCCGGGCGACGGCGGCGGCGATCGCGGCGGCCCGGTCCTCGAAGACCTGCACCTCGCCGCGCTCGTGCGCGGGCACGGACGCCGCGCCCTGGAGCATGGTGGCGAGGATCGCGAGGGGGTCCTCGGAGCGGGGGTTGTCGGAGGTCAGTACGGCGGTGTCGGCGAACCGGGCCACGGCGGCGCCCATCGGCTCCCGCTTGGTGGTGTCCCGGTCGCCGCCGCAGCCGAGCACGGCGTGCAGCTTGCCCTCCGTCACCTTGCGCAGGGCCCGCAGGACCGACTCGACGGCGTCGGTCTTGTGGGCGTAGTCGACCACCGCGAAGTAGGGCTGGCCCTCGTCCACGCGCTCGAGGCGGCCCGGTACGCCCGGTACGGCGGCGACGCCGTCGGCGGCGCGCTGCGGGTCGAGTCCGGCGGCGGCCAGGGCGACGATCGCGGCGAGGGTGTTCGCCACGTTGAAGGGTCCGGCCAGCGGCGACTTGGCGGCGATCCGCTCGCCCTTCGGCCCGAGCACGGTGAACGTCGAGTCCAGCGGGCCGACCTCGACCTCGTCGGCGCGCCAGTCGGCGTCCGGGTGGCCCTCGGCGGAGTAGGTGACGACCGGGACGGTGGCCTCGTTCGCGAGGCGGCGCCCGTACTCGTCGTCGACGTTGACCACGCCGAGTTTGCTGCGCTTCGGCGTGAAGAGCTGCGCCTTGGCCTGGAAGTAGTCCTCCATGCCGGAGTGGAACTCCATGTGCTCCGGGCTGAGGTTGGTGAAGACGGCGATGTCGAAGACGCAGGCGTCGACGCGGCCGAGCACCAGGGCGTGGCTGGAGACCTCCATGGCGACCGCCTCGGTGCCGCGCTCGCGCATCACCGCGAACAGGGCCTGGAGGTCGGTGGCCTCGGGCGTGGTGCGCTCGGACTTGATGCGCTCGTCGCCGATGCGCATCTCGACCGTGCCGATCAGCCCGGTGGACTTCGCCGTGCGCAGGCCGCCCTCGACGAGGTAGGCGGTGGTGGTCTTGCCGGAGGTGCCGGTGATGCCGATCTGGAGCAGGTCGCGGCCGGGGTGGCCGTAGATCGTGGCCGCCAGCTCGCCCATCCGCGCGCGCGGGTCGTCGACGACGAGCGCCGGCAGACCGGTGGCGGCGACGCGCTCCGCGCCGGCCGGGTCGGTCAGCACGGCCGCGGCGCCGAGGCCCGCGGCCTGGGTGACGAAGTCGGCGCCGTGGGCGCGGGCTCCGGGGAGGGCGGCGTACAGGTCGCCGGGGCGGACGGCGCGCGAGTCGTGGGTGATGCCCGTGACCTCGGCGGAGCCGTCCGGCGCGGAGGTACCCAGCTGATCGGCGAGTTCCGCGAGGGGTGTGGCGGAGATCCGCACCGGCCGGGGCGGTCCCGGGTATGTCACGGGGTGGCCCTTCTGGGTGGTTTGGGACTGATCAGGGTGTGGCACGGCGGTGAGCGTACCGGCAGTACCCGCCTGCGGGCGAAGCGAGGTGCGGGGGCTGTTCTGGTTCCCGGGGTCGGGGGTGATCGTCGTCACGGGTGGTTCCTGGTGGCTCGGTACTGAATCGGCGCTGGCTCGGTACGGGCTCGGTGTCGGTGGGGGGCGGTGCGGCTCAGGGCTTGAAGGTGACCGGGAGGTTCGCGGGGTCGGCCCCGGTCGGCGGGACCTGGAGGGTCTTCAGGGCGAACTCCATGACCTGCTTGTAGATGGGGCCGCAGATCTGGCCGCCGAAGTAGCTGCCCTCGGTGGCGTTCTGGATGGCGCAGTAGACGGTGACGCGGGGCTTGTCGGCGGGGGCGAACCCGGCGAAGGACGAGGTGTAGCCGTGGTACTTGCCGGTGGCCGGATCCACCCGGTTGGCCGTGCCCGTCTTGCCCGCCACCCGGTAGCCGGGGATGCGGGCCTTGGTGCCGGTGCCCTCCTCGTCGTCGACGACGGACTCCAGCATCTGCGCGAGGGTCTTCGCGGTCTTCTCGCTGGTCACGCGGGTCTTCTTGGGTTCCGGGGCCGGAGTGAAGCGACCGTCGGCGCCCTTGGTGCCGCGGACCAGCGTGGGTTCGATGCGGACGCCGCCGTTGGCGACGGTCGAGTAGATGGAGGCCGCCTGGAGCGCGTTCACGGAGACGCCCTGGCCGAAAGGGATCGTGTACTGCTGCGAGGTCGACCACTGGTCGGGCGGCGCGAGGATGCCCTTGGTCTCGCCGGGGAAGCCGAGCCCGCTGTAGCCGCCGAGGCCGAACTTGCGCAGGTAGGAGTAGAGCACCTTGTTGGCCTCGGCCTGGGTCTTGCCCAGTTCGCCGGTGGCCATGATGGTGCCGATGTTGCTGGACTTGGCGAGCACGCCGTTGAGCGTGAGGTACCAGGTCGGGTGGTCGATGTCGTCCTTGAAGAGCCGGTCGCCGCGCTTGAGCCGGTTGGGGACGGTGATGTGGGTGCCCGGCGTGGCGACGTTCTCCTCCAGCACGGCCGCCATGGACAGCACCTTGGCGGTGGAGCCCGGCTCGAAGGCGTCCTGGAGCGCGGCGTTGCCCAGCGCGTCCGGGTCCGCGTGGGCGAGGTCGCCCGGGTCGAAGCTCGGCGAGTTGGCCATGGCGAGGATCTCGCCGGTCTGCGTGTCCTGGACGATGACGTAGCCGCCGTCCGCCTTGGACTTCTCCACCTGCTCGCTGATGGCGTGCTGCGCGGCCCACTGGATGTCGCGGTCGATGGTCAGCTCGACGTCGCTGCCCGGCACGGCGGGCGTCTCGGTGGAACCGGCGGTGGGCACCTGGCGCCCGCCGGACTGCGCGTAGCGGATCTTGCCGTCCTCGCCGGCCAGCGTCTTGTCCAGCTTCCGCTCCAGGCCGCCGCCGCCCTTGCCGTCGGCGCCGACCCAGCCGAGGATGCCGGCGGCGAGGTCGCCGCCCGGGTACACCCGCTTGCTGCTGGGGTCGGCGAAGACGCCCGCGAGGACGTTGACCGCGGACCTGTCGGTCTCCGCCTTCGTGGTGAGCGCGGTCTTCAGGTCCTTGATCTGGTTCCAGACCTGGGGGGTCTGCCGGCGCGCGAGGCGGACGTAGCGCAGCTCCTTGTTCTTCGGGCGGAGCACCTTGGCCAGCTGCTCCTGGTCCTGGCCGAGGATCGGCGCGAGGAGCGCCGCCGCCTGCTCGGGTCCGTCGCCGACCTTCAGCTGCTCGCGGGTGAACATCGTGGGGTCGGCGGTGATGTCGTAGGAGTCCACGGTGCTCGCGAGGGTGACGCCGTTGCGGTCGGTGATCCCGCCGCGTTCGGCGGGCAGGGTGTGCACGACGTAGCGGTTCTGCTCGGCCTTCGCCGAGTAGGTGCCGGCGTCGACGGCCTGCACCTGGAGGAGCCGTACGACGAACGCGGCCAGCACCAGGGTCAGCGCGAGGCCGATCATGCGCAGCCGGGGGCGCGGGCTGCCCAGCCGGAAGGCGCGGGGCGCCGGGCGGGGCGGTCCCGGCCTGCGGGTGGGCCGGGCGCCGGGCCCCGGGCGGCGCCCGCCGCCGGGGCGGACGGGCCTCGCGGGTCCGGGCACCCGGCGGCGCGGTTCCCTGTCGGACACTTCCGTCACCTGCCGGGAGTCGGGGTCGGGGTGGGCGGCGCCGCGGTGGTGGGGGTGGCGGCTGCGCCGGACGGGGCCGCGGTGGTGGGCGTGGGGGCCGGGCCGGCGGGGGCGGTGTAGGGGGACGGTGTGACCGTGGACTCGCCGGCGGACGTCGAGGCCAGCGCCTCGGGGGCGAGGACGAGCGGGGCGGCCGCGGCGGGGGCGGGGCTGGGCACGCCCTTGACGGTGCCGTCGGGGTCGAGGAAGGCGGGGTCGCCGCCGGGCACCATGCCCAGTTCGCGGGCGCGGCGCTGGAGGGCCCGGGGGGCGGAGTAGGCGTCGATGTCCCGCTGAAGCGCCTGTTCCTCGTCGGTGAGTTCCTTGGTCCGCTGCTTGAGGTCGTCCAGCTGGAAGGAGCCCTCGCTCAGGGCGGAGTTCAGCACGAGGAGCCCGATGAGGCCGCCGCCGAGGAGGACGACGACCAGGAGGACGAACGGCGCCCGGGCCGCCTGGCCCCGGGGGCCGCCGATGGGCAGGAGCCGGGCCAGTCGGGCCGCCCTGCCCTTCAGTTCGGGTTTCCTGCTCACACGCCCTCCCCTAGGGGGTGTCGTCCGCACCGGTGCCCGGCCTGCCTCGCTCGCTCCGCCCGAGGGACCCCCTTCACCCGAGGGACTCCCTGATGCGCTCGGCGCCGCGCAGCCGTGCCGGTGCCGCGCGACGGTTCTCGGCGATCTCCTCCTCGGTGGGGAGTTCGGCACCGCGGGTGAGCAGCTTGAGCCGCGGTGCGTACTGCTCGGGGACGACGGGCAGGCCGGGCGGCGCGGTGTTGGCGGCTCCGGCCGCGAACACCTGTTTGACCAGCCGGTCCTCCAGCGAGTGGTACGACAGCACGGCGATCCGCCCGCCGACCGCGACCGACTCGACGGCGGCCGGGATCGCCCGCTCCAGGACGGACAGCTCGCCGTTGACCTCGATGCGCAGGGCCTGGAAGGTGCGCTTGGCCGGGTTGCCGCCGGTGCGCTTGGCGGCCTGCGGCAGCGCCGCGCGGATCAGCTCCACCAGGCGGGCGCTGTTGGTGAACGGCTCCTTCTCGCGCTCCCGCACGACGGCGGACACGATCCGCTTGGCCTGCTTCTCCTCGCCGTACGCCCGCAGGATGCGGACGAGTTCACCGGGCGGGTAGGTGTTGAGGACCTCGGCGGCGCTCATGCCGGTGCTCTGGTCCATCCGCATGTCGAGCGGGGCGTCCTGGGCGTAGGCGAAACCGCGGCCGGCCTCGTCGAGCTGCATGGAGGAGACGCCGAGGTCGAACAGCACGCCCTGGACGCGGGGGACGCCGAGCCGGTCGAGCACGTCGGGCAGCTCGTCGTAGACGGCGTGCACGAGGGTGGCGCGTGCGCCGTACGGGGCGAGCCGCTCGCCGGACAGGCGCAGGGCCTCCTTGTCGCGGTCCAGGGCGACGAGCCGGGCCTCGGGGAAGCGTTCGAGGAGCGCCTCACTGTGCCCGCCGAGCCCCAGCGTGCAGTCGACGACCACGGCTCCCGGCTCCGTCAGGGCGGGTGCCAGCAGGTCCAGACACCGCTGGAGCATCACCGGGACGTGTCGACTCTGGCTCAAGTGCGGGGGCCTCTCAGGTCCGGCGCGGCGTCACGCACTGCCGGGTCCCCTCCCGCTCGCATCTGAAGGGGAGGCCTGCCGGCGCCAAAAGCGTCGGCCGGCCGGGAGCGGGAGGAGGCCGAGCCGTACGTACGCGCCGCGCACGTGGGGAGATCTGGCGGGACGTCGCCCAGGTCTCCGGGGAATTCAGTCCAGCAGGGAGGCCTCGCCTCCCGCTTCGCGCCACTTTAGTCCACGGTGTCGCCCGGTCAATCAACCGGCCTGCGCGTCGCGGACACCGGTGTCAGCAAACCGGCATCGCACGGCTTTTCACTCGTACGGCCGCAATCCGGCCACCCTGTGGGTTGGCTCACAACAAGCCTCGATGACGTTCTTTGTCCCGCTTCACAGCGGGCCACGGGCCGGGGCGGCCAGTAACGTCATGGATATGACGACTTCTGCATCGGTACCCGCCGCCTCCGAATCCGCCACCGTGGCCGACCACACCGTCACCGACCGGCTCGTCGAGGCGAACGAACGCTACTCAGCGGCGTTCGCCGACCCCGGCATGGACGCCCGCCCCGTACAGCGCGTCGCCGTCGTGGCCTGCATGGACGCCCGTCTGGACCTGCACGCCGCGCTCGGCCTGAAGCTCGGCGACTGCCACACGATCCGCAACGCGGGCGGTGTCGTCACCGACGACGTGATCCGGTCCCTGACGATCAGCCAGCGGGCGCTCGGCACCCGCAGCGTGGCCCTCATCCACCACACGGGCTGCGGCATGGAGACCATCACCGAGGAGTTCCGGCACGATCTGGAGCTGGAGGTGGGCCAGCGTCCCGCGTGGGCGGTGGAGGCGTTCCGGGACGCCGACCAGGACGTGCGGCAGTCGATCGAGCGGGTGCGCACCTCGCCGTTCCTGCTGCACACCGAGGACGTGCGCGGTTTCGTCTTCGACGTGAAGACCGGTCTGCTGCGCGAGGTCGACCCCGCCTGATCCGGCGGCCCGCCCCGACGATCGCGCCGCGCAAGCTCCGCAAAGGCCGTAAGGGCCGACATATCGCGGCCAGTTGTCCACAGGCGAGTGACACGAATCGGTAACGGCGGCAAGAATGCGGGAAGTGGTGTCGCGCGGAACTTTTTCCGCGCGGTGTCCGTGATTCGGGTTGGGCCGGTCCGCGGTGCGGGGCCGGCCGGCAAGTTGGGGTACCCCCACTTCCCAGGGAGTGCGGGGAAAGGCCGAGGAGGGCCGGGTGACGACCTATGACGATCAGGCGAGCCGTGGAGGCACCGCCGCGCGAGCGTACGGGAGCGTGGGGGAAGATCTGACCGCCGTGGTCGAGCGGGTCCGCGGTTCGGTGGAGGACGTGATCGAGGGCAAGCCCGAGGTCGTCCGGCTCTCGCTGACCGTGCTGCTGGCCGAGGGACACCTGCTGATCGAGGATGTGCCGGGCGTCGGCAAGACCATGCTGGCCAAGGCGCTGGCGCGGTCCATCGACTGTTCCGTGCGCCGGATCCAGTTCACGCCGGACCTGCTGCCCTCGGACATCACCGGGGTGTCGATCTGGGACCAGCAGCGGCGGGACTTCGAGTTCAAGCCGGGCGCGATCTTCGCCCAGGTGGTGATCGGCGACGAGATCAACCGCGCGTCGCCGAAGACGCAGTCGGCACTGCTCGAGTCGATGGAGGAGCGCCAGGTCACCATCGACGGCCAGACCTACGAGCTGCCCAGTCCCTTCATGGTGGTGGCGACGCAGAACCCGGTCGAGATGGAGGGCACCTACCCGCTTCCGGAGGCCCAGCGGGACCGCTTCATGGCCCGGGTCTCCATCGGCTATCCGAGCCCGGAGGCCGAGTTGCAGATGCTCGACGTGCACGGCGGGGCCAGCCCGCTGGACGACCTCCAGCCGGTGGCGCACGCGCACGACATCCTGAAGCTGATCGAGGCGGTCCGCGGCGTCCACGTGGCGGATCCGGTCCGGCGGTACGCGGTGGACCTGGTCGCCGCCACCCGCACCCACCCGGACCTCAGACTCGGCGCCTCGCCGCGGGCCACGCTGCACCTGCTGCGCGCGGCGAAGGCGTCCGCCGCCCTGGGCGGACGGGACTACGCGCTGCCGGACGACGTGCAGGCCCTCGCGGTCGCCGTCCTGGCCCACCGGCTGCTGCCGACCGCGCAGGCCCAGCTGGGCCGCCGCACCGCCGAGCAGGTCGTCCAGGAGATCCTGCAGCGCACCGCGGTGCCCGCGGAGCCCCAGCAGCAGACCGGCTTCGGCGTGGGCCGCGGCACGTCGGCGTACGGTCAGCAGCCGCCGCGGAGGCTGTGATGGACGCCGGGGGGACGGACCGGTCCGAGGCCGACGGGGGCGAGGACGGCGGCATCCGGACCGCCCTTTCCGGTCTGACCACCCGCGGGCGCTCCTTCCTGGCCGCCGGTATCGCGGCCGCGGTCTGCGCGTACGTGCTGGGACAGAGCGACCTGCTGCGCGTCGGGCTGCTCCTGGGTGCCCTGCCCCTGGTCTGCGCGGCCGTGCTGTACCGCACGCGCTACCGGGTCGCGGGCAGTCGCCGGCTCTCCCCCGGGCGGGTGCCCGCGGGCAGCGAGGCCAGGGTGCACCTGCGCGTCGACAACGTCTCCCGGCTGCCCACCGGTCTGCTGATGCTCCAGGACCGGGTGCCCTACGTACTCGGTCCGCGTCCCCGCTTCGTGCTCGACCGGGTGGAGCCGGGCGGTCGCCGCGAGGTGTCCTACCGGGTCCGCTCCGACCTGCGCGGCCGCTTCCCGCTGGGCCCGTTGCAGCTGCGCCTGACCGACCCGTTCGGCCTGTGCGAGCTGACCCGCTCCTTCTCGACGTACGACACCCTGACGGTGATCCCGCGGGTGGAGGCCCTGCCGCCGGTGCGGCTGAGCGGTGAGGCGAAGGGGTACGGCGAGGGGCGGCAGCGCTCGCTCGCCCTGGCCGGTGACGACGACGTGATCCCCCGCGGGTACCGCTACGGCGACGACCTGCGCCGCGTGCACTGGCGCTCCACCGCGCGCTACGGCGAGCTGATGGTGCGCCGCGAGGAGCAGCCGCAGCGGGCCCGCTGCACGGTGCTGCTCGACACCCGGGTCGTGGCCTTCGAGGGCGCGGGCCCCGACTCGGCCTTCGAGTGGGCGGTGTCGGGCGCGGCGTCCGTGCTGGTGCACATGCTGGAGCGGGGCTTCTCCGTCCGGCTGCTCACCGGCAACGGCGACGCGGTGCCGGGCGAAGGCGCCGACGGCTTCGCGGGCGCGAGCCAGGGGACGGCCGACGCGGCCGGTCTGATGATGGACACCCTCGCCGTGATCGACCACTGCGACGACACGAGTCTGTCGCGGGCGTACGACATGCTGCGCGGCGGGAACGAGGGGCTGCTGGTGGCGTTCTTCGGCGACCTGGACGAGGAGCAGGCCACGGTGGTGGCGAAGATGCGGCAGCGGGGCGGCGGCGCCGTCGCCTTCGTCCTGGACAGCGAGACGTGGGCCCGGGAGCCGGCCGACGTGCCCGGCCCGTCGGCCGGGAGCGGCGAGCGGCTGCGGATGCTCCGTGAGGCGGGCTGGACCGCCGTGGCGGTCCCCCGGGGCGCCGCCGTGGAGGAAGTGTGGCGCCTGGCCGACCACGAACGCTCCACCCTCGCGGCGCCGGCCGGCACGGAGGGGGCGTGATGAGCGGGCGCGCGCGGTTGGCGGTGTGTGCTTGGGCGGCCACGTTGATGGCGGCCTGTGCGTTGTTGCCGTTGGTCGAACCGGCCACGTGGATCCTCCAGGCGGCGGTCCTGCTGGCGGTGCAGTCGGGGGTGGGCGCGGTGGCCCGGCGGGTGCCGCTGGCCCGGCCGCTGACCATCGCGGCGCAGGCCCTGGTCACGCTGGTACTGCTGACCCTGGTCTTCGCCCGGCAGCAGGCGCTCGCCGGGCTGGTCCCCGGCCCGCAGGCCTTCCAGCGCTTCGCCGACCTGCTCCAGCAGGGCGGCGACGACATCGCCCGGTACGCGATCCCGGCGCCGCTGGAGTCCGACGGCATCCGGCTGATGCTGGTCGGCGGCGTCCTGGTGATCGGGCTGCTGGTGGACACCCTCGCGGTGACCTTCCGCAGTGCCGCCCCGGCCGGCCTGCCCCTGCTCGCCCTCTACTCGGTGGCCGCGGGGCTGTCCGAGGGCGGCGCCGACTGGCTCTGGTTCCTGGTCGCGGCGGTCGGCTATCTGACGCTGCTCCTGGCCGAGGGACGCGACCGGCTCTCGCAGTGGGGCCGGGTCTTCGGCGGCTCCTCGCGCCCACCGGGGCCGGAGCAGGGGCGCGCCCTGGCCCCGGTCCGCACCGGACGGCGCATCGGCGCCTTCGCGCTGGGCATCGCACTGGTGGTGCCGCTCGCCCTGCCCGCGATGGACGGCGGGCTGCTGGACGGCGCCGGCGGCGGCGTGGGCTCCGGCACCGGTGGCGGCGGCACGATCTCCGCGGTGAACCCGCTGGTCTCGCTGCGGGACAGCCTGAACGTCAACGAGGACCGCCAGGTCCTCTCCGTCCAGACGGACTCCGAGGACCTGTCCGACCTGTACCTGCGCATCGTGTCCCTGGACGACTTCGACGGCACCACCTGGAAGCCGTCCAAGCGACGCATCACCGCCGTGCCGGACGGCACGTTCCCCACCCCGGCCGGCCTGGGCCCCGACATCAGGCGCACGGAGACCCGGACCCTGATCTCGGCCGCGGACTGGTACGCGCAGGACTGGCTGCCGATGCCCTATCCGCCCAGCGGCGTGCGCGTCGCGGGCAACTGGCGCTTCGAGCCCGTCGGCATGACCCTGGTCGGCGACCACGGCCAGAACACCCGCGGGCTGAAGTACGAGGTACGCAGTCTGAACGTGCAGCCGACGGCGGAGCAGCTCGCCGCGGCGCCGCCGCCGTCGGCGGCCCTCACGCGCGAGTACACGCAGCTGCCGGACTCGCTGCCCGACGTGGTCTCCCGGACCGCCCGCGAGGTCACCGCCGGCGCCGCGAACCCCTACGAGCAGGCGGTCGAGCTCCAGGAGTACTTCGCGGTCAACGGCGGCTTCGAGTACGACACCCAGGTCAAGGTCGGCAGCGGCTCGGAGGCGATCGCCCGGTTCCTGAAGGACAAGGAGGGCTTCTGCGTCCACTTCTCCTTCGCCATGGCGGCGATGGCCCGTTCCCTGGGCATTCCGGCCAGGGTCGCGGTCGGCTTCGCGCCGGGCTCCCCGCAGGCGGACGGCTCGGTGTCGGTGGGGCTGCGGGACGCGCACGCGTGGCCCGAGGTGTACTTCGAGGGCGTGGGCTGGACCCGCTTCGAGCCGACGCCGACGCGTGGCTCGACCCCGTCGTACACCATCACGGACCGGCCGGGCAGCTCGGTGCCGGACCCGGCCGTCCCGTCGCGGAGCGCGGAGGCGGAGCCGTCCGCGGCGCCCTCGTCGAGCGACACCTGCGCCCCGCAGGACAAGAAGCTGGACGCCTGCTCCAACGAGTCCGCGGTGGCCGTGCCCGTCACCGGCGACGACGGACCGAAGTGGTACGCGCTGCCGGCCTGGGCCCTGGCCGGGCTCGTGGTGCTGCTGCTCCCGTTGGCACCGATGCTGTGGCGGCTGCGCGCCAGGGCGGTACGGCTCGGGGCGCACGGCCGGGGTGCGGCGGACGTCGGCCCGCACACCCTCGCGGTGTGGCAGGAGCTGACCGACGCCGCGTGGGACCTCGGCATCCTGCCTCAGGAGTCGCAGACCCCGCGCAAGGCGGCGGCCCGCGTCGTCCGGCTGGGCCGGCTCGAGCCGACGGCCGCACAGGCGGTGCACCGGGTCGCGGACGCCGTGGAGCAGGTGCTCTACGCGCCCCACCCGCGCCCGACGGCGGGGCTGGCGGAGGATGTGCGGCTGGCGACCGCCGGGCTGCGGGCCACGGCAGGCCGCGGAACGCGGCTGCGCGCACGGTTCGCCCCGCGTTCGGCCATCCGGGTGACCTGGACGGTGTCGGCCCGGTGGACGGCCCTGAAACGGCGGGCCGCGGCCGCCCGGCCCCAGTGGCGCAGGACGTCGGACCAGCAGGGCTGAGCCGAACGGGCGCCGACCCCACGCGGGTCGGCGCCCCGGCCGGTGTCTCGGGGCGCCGACGGGCGCTCATGGGTACGCGTGAGGGGGTGACCACCCGGACGGTGGTCACCCCCTCACGCGCATGTGCTGGTGAGCGGCTGCTCGGACGGCGCTACTGGCCGCCCTGCTGCTCGTCCCTGCGGCGCTGCCAGCGCTCGTCGATGCGGTCCATCATCGAGCGTTTCTGTCGTCCTTGGCGGCGCGCGGCCTGCGGTCCGGCACCGGCCGCCTGCTGCTGCTCGCCCGGTTTGGGGGCCTTGCGCCAGCCGGTCACGGCGAGCACCGCGCACCCCAGCATGACCAGGAAGCCCACCACGCTGAGCCACACCTGCTGGGCGACCATACCGGCCATGAGAAGCGCAATACCTACGAGGAAGCCCGCGACCGCCTGGTAGACCCGTCGCCGGGTGTACGTACGCAGCCCGTTTCCCTCGAGCGCTGTCGCGAACTTGGGATCTTCGGCGTACAGCGCTCGCTCCATCTGCTCGAGCATGCGTTGCTCGTTCTCCGAGAGCGGCACGGTGGTCCTCCTCATCGTGCAGTCGCCGGGGCGACCCGGGGGGGTCCCTTCAGGATAGGCAGGGAACCGCCCCCGTGAAACCCGCCCCTCTGCGCCAATTGGCCAACCGGTCTCCGTCATGGCCGTACCGGCTCGCTGAAGTTCCCATTCCCCAGCGGCCGACCCGTCATGCCGGGCCGTCTCCCTCGATCATACGGCGACTGCCCCCCGTTCGGGGGGCCTGTGGCGTACTCCATCTGCAGTCGCGTCCCTGATCAGCGCCTTACCCCACCCGGCGCTCAGGCCCCGTCGGTCCCTCGCGTCTCGCCGAGCACATGGAGCTGGGTGGCCACGGAGTGGAACGCGGCGAGTTCGGCCGCCGCGGCCTCCAGTTTCAGCAGGGCGTCCATGGCACCGGGCTCGGTGTCCACCAGCACGCCGGGAACGAGATCGGCGAAGACCCGTACGCCGTGCACGGCACCGATCCGGAGCCCGGCGGCCTCGACCAGCCCGGTGAGCTGCTCGGCGGTGAACCGGCGCGGCACCGGGTCACCCGTGCCCCAGCGGCCGTCCGGGTCGTCCAGGGCCTGCCTGGCCTCCGTGAAGTGGCCGGCGAGGGCGCGCGCGAGCACGGCCCCGCCCAGGCCCGCGGCGAGCAGGCTGAGGACGCCGTCCTCGCGCAGCGCCGCCACCGCGTTGCGGACGCCCTCCGCGGGGTCGTCGACGTACTCCAGGACGCCGTGGCACAGCACCGCGTCGTAGCCGCCGCGCTCGACCACGTCGAAGAGGCCGCGGGCGTCGCCCTGGACACCTCGCACGCGGTCGGCGACACCGGCCTCGGCGGCCCGGCGCTCCAGGGCGAACAGGGCGTTGGGGCTCGGGTCCACGACGGTGACGCGGTGGCCGAGCCCGGCGACGGGCACCGCGAAGTTGCCGCTGCCGCCGCCGGTGTCGAGGACGTCGAGCGTCGGCCGGCCCGTGGCCTTCACCCGGCGGTCCAGCGCGTCCTGGAGGACGTCCCAGACCACGGCGGTGCGCAGGGCGGCCCGGGAACGAGAGGGCTCGGAGCGCGAGACGGCCGTGTGCGGCCGGGGGTGGGAGGCGGGCGGGCGCATCGGGTCCGACACGGCAGTTGACTCCTCGGCGCGGCACCGCCTCGGACACGGGCGGAGCGAACGGGCTGCCGCCCCCGCCCGGTGCGGGGAGGGGGAGGCTTCAGGCGACTCCCACCCTATTGCCTGCGCCGCGCGCACCGGGCACCCGTTCGTCTCCCGCTCAGCCGGTGTCCGGCAGGTCCCGGCCCGGGTGACCGGCGTCAAAACGGCGGGGCCGCTCGGAGCCCTGGCCCGGTGGGTCCGTGTCGGGGCGGGGCTGGGGCAGGACGGGCTGGAGGACCAGTATCCGCTCCACCAGGCGCAGGAACATCGCCACGTCGCGTATCAGGTCGTCGGCGTCCCGACTGCCCGCCGCGCCCCGGATGCCCGCCTCGGCGCGGGCCCGGCGCCGCGCGCCGGAGGCGAACAGCGCGCTCCAGTCGGACAGCTCGGGCGCGATCTCGGGCAGAACCTCCCAGGCGCTGCGGATGCGGGCCCTGGCCCGTGGGCCGGTCTCCGGGCGGCCGCGCGCGGCCAGCACCGCGGCGGCGGTGCGCAGGGCGGCGAGGTGGGCCGTCGCGTAGCGCTCGTTCGGCGTTTCGAGGGTGGTGGCCTCCTCCAGCCCGGCCCGGGCCTGGGCGAGCAGGCCGAGGGCGGCGGGCGGGGCGGTCGTGCGGCGGAGCACGGGGTGCACGTCGCTCGCCGGTCCGGTCAGTGAGGGTGCAGGGCCGGCTGCGCGGCGCCGCCGGGCGGCGGCTGCGGACGAGTGGGCCATGACGATCCTCCTGTCGTCTCCGTGACGGCACGTCCTGGCAGGAGGTGCCGTATGTGCCCATCGTGAGGTATGGCACTGACAATCCGTTCTGACCTGGACTTTCGATTCGATCGGCCGTTCGGTTCGGGTCGTGCGCGGGCCTGCGGTGACGCCGCCGTGCGGGGTGCTGTGAGAATCGGGACCATGGAAAGCAGCAGCACCGCCTCGCAGAGCGGCAGCCGTCGCGAGGCCACCCGGCAGAAGCTCTACGAGGCGGCGGTCACCCTCATCGCCGAGCAGGGCTTCTCCGCCACCACCGTGGACGAGATCGCCGAGCGGGCCGGGGTCGCGAAGGGCACGGTCTACTACAACTTCGCCAGCAAGTCCGTCCTCTTCGAGGAGCTGCTGCGGCACGGTGTCGGCCTCCTGACCGCCTCGCTGCGGCAGGCCGCGGAACGGACCGCGCGGGAGGGCCGCGGCCGGGTCGACGCCCTGGACGCGATGATCCGCGCGGGGCTCGTCTTCATCGACCGCTACCCGGCCTTCACCCAGCTGTACGTCGCCGAGCTGTGGCGCACCAACCGGGCCTGGCAGTCCACGCTGCTGGTGGTCCGGCAGGAGGCCGTGGCGGTGGTGGAGGACGTCCTGCGCGAAGGCATGGCGAGCGGTGAGTTCAGCGAGGACATCGACGTGCCGCTGACCGCCGCCGCGCTGGTCGGCATGGTCCTGGTGGCGGCGCTGGACTGGAAGGCGTTCCAGCCGGAGCGCTCGCTCGACGACGTGCACGCCGCGCTGTCCCGGCTGCTCCAGGGACGCGTGAGCGGCCGGAGCTGAGGGGCCGGAGCCGAGGGGCCGGAGCCGAGCTGCCGGGGAGGAGCTGCCGGAGCCGACCGGCGGACGGGGGCGCACGAAGAACGCCGGTCCGTGGTGGCCGCGTCCCCCGCGGGCCGCCGTCGGACCGGCGCCTTCTCCTGCTCCCCCGTACGTCCCCTCGTCGGGACTCCCGTCACCGGTCGTCCCTCCGGGCTCCCCCGTGTCTCGCTCCCGCCGGCCACAGCCGGCGGAAGGAGCGGATCGCGGGCCCGGCTCCGTTCCGGCGCCCCGTGCCGCCGGTACCGGAGCCGTGCCCCTCTCCGTGTCTCCACTCTCTCGTTCACGCAGGTCGCGGCCCATCCGCGCGCGTACTCATCTGCCGCACTAGGTACAGCTACTCAGTCCTGCGCACCCGGCCCCACGGCGCGGCGCGGCCGACCGGTCACCCGGACGTCCGTTCCGGTGCTCAGCCCTCGCACGGGGGTGTCGGCGGCGGCGGATAAAGTCCACGGCATGGCACGGATTGCGGTGATCGGCGCCGGGATGGGCGCGATGGCGGCGGCCGCCCGGCTGGCCGTCGCGGGCCACCGGGTGGTGGTGTACGAGCGGGCCGGGACCTACGGCGGAGCACTGGGCCGGGTCGAGCGGGACGGCTTCCGCTTCGACACCGGTCCCGGCCTGCTCCCGCTGCCCGCGGTCTGGCGCGATCTGTTCGTGAAGACCGGCAAGGAGCCGCTGGAGTCCCGCGTCGAGCTGGTCCAGGTCGACCCGTCGTCCCGGCACGTGTTCGCGGACGGCACGGAGGTCTCGCTGCCGAACGCCTCGCGGGCGGGTGTCGTCGCCGCCCTGGACGCGGCGCTCGGTGCGGGCGCCGGGCGGCGCTGGGGCGACTTCCTGGTGCGGGCCCGGGAGACCTGGGACCGCACGCGCCGTCCCCTCCTGGAGGAGCCCCTGTGGCCCGACTGGCGGGTGCTGGCCGAGCGCGAGCCCTATCCGGCGGTCCCGCACAAGCGGCTGCTGCGCACCCGCCGGGCCGGCACGCTCGCCGAGATCGGCGCGTGGGAGCTGCGCGACGCCCGGCTCGCCGCCCTGCTGGAGAGCCACGCGCTCGCCCACGGTCTGGATCCCCGCACCGCCCCGGCGAACGCCGCGGTCCTGCCGTACATGGAGTACGCGTTCGGGGTCTGGTACGTGCGCGGCGGCGGTCTGCGGGAGCTGGCGCGGGCGGTGTACGAGCGGTGTCTGGCCCGCCGGGTCGAGTTCCGCTTCGGGGCCGAGGTCACCGGGATCGTCGAGAAGGACGGCCGGGTGGCCGGCGTGGAGCTGGCCGAAGGGGCCGTGGCGGAGGCCGAGTTCGTCGTCTGCGGCGTGGCGCCGGACGTGCTGGACCGCCTGTGCGGCGGAGCGCCGGTGCGCGGCGGGGACGAGGTGCCGCCGCAGCGCGGTGGGTCGAGCCGGCTGACGGTGCTGCTGGCCCTGCGCGGCAGCCGTCCGGCGGGCACGGCGCACCGCACGGTGGTGCACGCGGCGGACCGCGAGGCGGAGTTGGACCGCCTGTTCGGCGCCGCTCCCGGGATGGCCGCGCGGCCGACCGTCACCGTGCTGCGGCCCGACGACCCGGCGCTGGTCCCGGACGCGGACCACGAGGCGGTGACGCTCAGCGCGGCGGTGCCCGCCCCGGGCGGTGGGTCCGACTGGGCCACGACCGAGGCGTTCGGCCACTGGGCCGAGCAGCTGATGGAGGCCGCCGAGCGGGCCGTGCCCGGCCTGCGCGACCGCCTCCTGTGGCACGAGGTGCGCACCCCGGCCGAGGTCGCGGCGGACACCGGTGCGGCGGACGGGGCGATTCCGGTGCCGTCACTGGCGGGCGCCGACGGACGGCTGCTGCATCCGGCGAACGGCACGCGCACGGACGGCCTGTTCACCGTCGGCGGCTGGTCCCACCCCGGCGGGGGGCTGCCGCACGCGGGCATGTCGGGCGCGCTGGTCGCCGGACTCGTGGTGGAGGGGCCGGAGTTCCGCGGCTCCCAGTGAGCGGCCGGTTCCTCAGAAGCGGTACTGCTCGTCGTAGCCCTGGCCCTGACCCTGCGCCCGGCCGTCGCCCTGGTAGGGGTAGGGCTGCTGCTCGGGCGGGAGTTCGCCGCCGTAGGGGTCGTCGGTGCTGCGCTGCTGCGGCACCCACACTCCGCCGGCCGGGGTCTCGCCGCCGTAGCCGCCGGGGGCGTACTGGTCCTGCCCGTAGCCCTGGCCCTGCTGGCCGTACTGCTGCTGCCCGCCGGTCGTGTCGTAGCCGCCCGTGTCGTACGCTCCGCCGCCGTAGGTGTGGGTGCCGATGTACGGGTCGGAGTAGGCGGCGTACTGCTGCTGGGCGCCGGTGTCGTAGCCGTACTCCTGCTGCTGGCCGTAGCCGGAGTAGTCGTAGGCGTACGCCTGGTCGGCGCCCGGCGCGGTGGCCGCCTGCTGCTGGCCGGTGCCGTAACCGGCGTCGGTGTAGACGCCGTAGGAGTTGGTGTCGTCCGGCATGGGCTGCGGCGCGTAGACGGCGGTGGTCTCCGCGGCCGCGGGGTCGGCGGGGCGGGCCGGGGTGAAGACGTCGTCGCGGTCGTGGTCGTCGTGGCCGTACGAGCCGGTGTCGTCCTGGCCCGGGGCGTGGCCCTGGGCGCGCTCGTCGTAGCCGTCGTGGTGGTCCTGGCCGCCCTCGGCGGGTTCGAGCCCGGAGACCTCCAACGTCGGTTCCTGGCGGCCCCGTTCGGGGCGCCCGCGCTTGCCGACGAGGCTCGCCGGGGCGTTGACCGCCCAGCCGGCCTCGAAGCCGCGGCGGAACGACAGGGTGACGTAGGTCTGGCCGACCGCGAAGGCGGCGGCACCGACGCCGATGACGAGCACGTTCGACATCAGCACACCGGCCACGACGCCGACGAAGCCGGCGAAGGCCAGCAGTCGCCAGCGCAGCCGCGCCTTGTACTGCAGCAGCACCTCGCCGAGCAGCCACAGCGCGACGCCGCCGAACGCGATGTAGAGGACCGTCCAGCCCATGTACGCCCCTCTCCCAGTGGCCGTTACGCAGTGTGTCGCAAATACGTGCGGCCGGTCTAGGCCCGCGGTGGGTGGTGCAGGCCCAGGTTCTCGTAGATTTCCAGCGTCGCCGTGGAGTTGTTGAGCGTGATGAAGTGCAGTCCGGGCACTCCCTCGGCCAGCAGCCGCGCGCAGAACTCCGTGGCGAACTCGATGCCGATCGAGCGTACAGCCGCCGGATCGTCCTTGGCTGTGAGGATCCGCTCTTTCAGCTCCGCCGGGAACGAGGCGTTGCTGAGCTTCGGCAACCTCTCCAGCATCTTCACACTGGTCACCGGCATGACCTCCGGGATGACCGGGGTCGCGCAGCCGGCCGCGGCGACCCGGTCGCGCAGCCGGAGGTAGGAGTCGGGCTGGAAGAACATCTGGGTGACGGCGTAGTCGGCGCCGGCCCGGCACTTGTCGACGAAGTGCCTGACGTCCGTGTCCCAGTCGGCGGAGCGCGGGTGCATCTCGGGGAAGGCCGCGACGCCGACGCAGAAGTCGCCCGACTCCTTGATGAGCCTGACCAGTTCGGCCGCGTACGTCAGGCCCTCGGGGTGCGCGATCCAGTCGGCGTTCGGGTCGCCGGGCGGGTCGCCGCGCACGGCCAGCATGTTGCGGATCCCGGCGTCGGCGTACTGGCCGATGATGTTGCGCAGCTCGGCGACGGAGTGGTCGACGGCGGTGAGGTGGGCCACCGGGGTCAGCGTGGTGTCGGCGACGATCTGCTGGGTCTCGCGGACCGTGCCCGCGCGCGTGGAGCCGCCGGCGCCGTAGGTCACGGAGACGAAGTCCGGGGCCACGGCCTCGACCCGCCGCAGCGCGCTCCAGAGGTTCTTCTCGCCCTTGGGCGTCTTCGGCGCCGAGAACTCGAACGAGTACGTCGTCTTGCCGGTGGCGAGGATGTCACGCACCGTGCGGGCGCGGTCCGTCCTCGTGCTTGCGGTTCCGAGGGCCATATGGGCAGGTTAGCCAGGGTGCGGCGGCCACCCAACCGGATGCGGGACTTTTGTCCACATTGTCGAGTTGTTGTCCACCCTTTGGACACCTGCCCGCCGGAGACGCCGGCCCGCGACGACGTCGGTGACGCTGTGCGGCTACCCCTGGGCCGGTGCCTGCCGCAGCCGCTCGGCGAACTCGGCCGCCGCCGCGCCCGGGTCCTCGGCGGCGGTGATCGCGCGGACGACGACCACGCGCCGGGCGCCCGCCTCCAGCACCTCGTCCAGGTTGCCCAGGTCGATGCCGCCGATCGCGAACCAGGGGCGGTCGGTGCCCGGCGCCGCCGTGCGGCGGACCAGGTCGAGGCCGGGTGCGTGGCGGCCGGGCTTGGTGGGGGTCGGCCAGCACGGGCCGGTGCAGAAGTAGTCCACGCCCTCCTGGGACGCGGCGGCGGCGGCCTCGGACTCGGCGTGCGTGGAGCGGCCGATCAGCACGTCGTCGCCGACGATGGCGCGGGCGGCGGGCACCGGCAGGTCGCCCTGGCCGAGGTGCAGCACGTCGGCGCGGGCCGCGTGCGCGACGTCCGCGCGGTCGTTGACCGCGAGGAGCTTTCCGTGGCGGGCGCAGGCGTCGGCGAAGACCGCCAGGTGCTCCAGCTCCTCCGCCGCCTCCATTCCCTTGTCCCGCAGCTGCACGATGTCGACGCCGCCGGCGAGCACGGCGTCCAGGAACTCGGGCAGGTCGCCCTGGCTCCGGCGGGCGTCCGTGCACAGGTAGAGCCGGGCGTCGGCGAGCCGGGCGCGGGCGGCGGTCGGGGCGGTGTCGGGCATGCGGGTGTCCCCCCGGTTCTTCGGTTGCGTGGGCCCGCGACGGGCCCCGCGATGGTGGCACGGGCCCACGACGGGCCCCGCCATGGTGGCGTACGGGCACGGCGCCCGGCGTGCGCGGCCCGCACGCCGGGCGGTGTGGCGGATCGGCGATGCCGGTCAGACGGCGAGCGCCTGGGCGCGGCGCTTCACCTCCGTACCGCGATTCTCACTCAGCGCCTGGGCGGGGGTGCCGGGCAGGCTCGGGTCGGGCGTGAAGAGCCACTCCAGCATCTCCTCGGCCGTGAAGCCGTCGTCCCGCAGCAGCGTCAGGGTCCCGACCAGGCCCTTGACGACCTTGTCCTCGTCGATGAAGGCCGCGGGGATGTGCAGCGCGCGGTTCTCACCGCGGCGCACGGCGATGAGCTGGCCCTCCTTGATCAGCTGGCGTACCCGGGTCACCTCGACGCCGAGCATCTCGGCGATGTCGGGAACGGTGAGCCAGGCGGGCACGAGAGCATCGGTCTTTGCGTCAATCTCGGTCACGCCTCCAGCCTGCCACCTGGCACTGACACTCGGAAACCTGGCTACGCCGTGGCCGCCGTCGCCGCCTTCAACGGCTTCGCCGGGTCGGCCAGCAGGTCCGGGTCCATCGGCGTACCCGCCTGGATCAGGCGCCTGCCCTGTGCCAGGTCGCGGGGGCGGCCCACCGCGAGCAGGGCGATCAGCCGGCCCTCGCGCAGCCAGCAGACCGTCCACGCCGGGCTCGCGGGGTCGCCGCGCCACAGGGTGGTGTCGGCGGCGGTGTGGTGACCGGCGTACTGGACGAAGCGGCCGAACTGCTCGGACCAGAAGTAGGGCACCGGGTCGTAGGCCGCCGGGGTCTCGCCGCCCGGGGTGCCGACGATGTCGGCGGCGACCGTGCGCGGGCCCTGGAGGGCGTTGTCCCAGTGGTGCACCAGCAGCCGCTCGCCGTAGCGCGCGGAGGGGAAGGAGGCGCAGTCGCCGACCGCGTGGACGTCCGGCGCGCAGGTGCGCAGGCGGTCGTCGGCCAGGACCTCGCCGTGCGCGCCGAGGGCGATGCCGGACCCGGCGAGCCAGCCGGTGGCCGGGCGGGCGCCGATGCCGACGACGACCGCGTCGGCGGGCAGCCGGGTGCCGTCGTCGAGGACGACCCGGCCGGGCTCGCCCGGGCCGCCCGCCTCGACGCGCTCCACGCGCGCGCGGGTGCGCAGTTCGGCGCCCGCGTCGGCGTACCAGGCGGTCATCGGCGCGGCGACCTCGGCGGGCAGCGCGTCGGCCAGCGGCCGGTCGGCGGCCTCCACCACGGTCACCGCGCAGCCCGCCTCGCGCGCGGCGGTGGCGAACTCGGCGCCGATCCAGCCCGCGCCGACGACCACGACGTCGTGCTGGCGGGCGAGCACCGGGCGCAGCCGTTCCGCGTCGTCCAGGGTGCGCAGCAGGTGCACGCCGGGCACGCCCTCCGCGCCGGGGAGCCGGACCGGTTCGGCGCCGGTCGCCAGGACGAGGACGTCGTAGGGCACCGGCCCCTCGGAGGTGTCCAGGACGTGCTCCGCGGGGTGGACGCCCAGGGCCTCGCAGCCCAGCCGCAGGGTGATGCCGAGGGCCTCGAAGTCGACGTCGAAGGCGGAGCCCTCGGCGGTGCCGAGCAGGACGGCCTTGGACAGCGGGGGCCGGTCGTACGGCTGGTGCAGCTCCGCGCCGATCAGGGTCACCGGGCCGGTGAAACCCTGTTCCCGCAGGGCGACCGCGGTCTGCACGCCCGCCATCCCGGCGCCCACCACGACCACACGGCGCTCCGCGTCCGCCGCCGGCCGCCGTCCCCGTCGGTCCCGTTCGCGTTGGTCCCGTTCGCGTTGGTCCCGTTCGCGTTCCCGCGTCTGCTCGCTCACCCGATCACCATAGACACCCGGCGTTTCGCCGGTCGGTGCCCGTACGCCGTGGGCCGCCCGGCGGCGCCCCGGCCGCGGGGGCTCCCTTACGAGTGCGCCGCCCGGCGGGCTAGGGTGGCCGACGCAAGGCACTCGCGGGAGCCCGGACGCACCGGGCTGAGAGGGAGGCTGGCGGCCTCCGACCGTACGAACCTGATCCGGGTCATGCCGGCGAAGGGAGGGGCTGGACGCCCATGTCGTCTCCAACACACACGCCTGCGCACACACCTCGTACGTCCCGTACGCCCGACGTGCTCGTCGTCGGCGGCGGGATCATCGGGCTCGTCACCGCCTGGCGGGCCGCGCGGCGCGGGCTGGTCACCGCCCTCGTGGACCCCGAGCCGGGCGGCGGGGCGGCCCAGGTGGCGGCCGGGATGCTGGCCGCCGTCACGGAGCTGCACTACGGCGAGGAGACGCTGCTCGCGCTGAACCTCGCCTCGGCCCGCCGCTACCCGGAGTTCGCGGCCGAGCTGACCGAGCTGACCGGCCACGACCTCGGCCACCGGCGCTGCGGCACACTCGCCGTCGCGCTGGACGCCGACGACCGCGCCCACCTGCGCGAACTGCACGCGCTCCAGCAGCGCTCCGGCCTGGAGTCCGAGTGGCTGTCGGGGCGCGAGTGCCGACGCCTGGAGCCGATGCTCGCGCCGGGCGTGCGCGGGGGGCTCCGGGTGGACGGCGACCACCAGATCGACCCCCGCCGCCTCGCCCACGCGCTGGTGGCCGCCTGCGAAGACGCGGGCGTGGTCTTCCACCGCGTGTGGGCCGAGCGGCTCACCGTCGGGCGCGGGGACCGGGCCACGGGCGTCGTCGGCGCCGACGGCACCGCCCTGGAGGCCGGGCAGGTGGTGCTGGCCGGGGGCAGCCTGAGCGGGCGGCTCGGGGGCGTGCCGGAGGCCGTGCTGCCGCCGGTGCGGCCGGTAAAGGGGCAGGTGCTGCGGCTGGCCATGCCGCGGACGCCGGGGCCGCTGCTGAACCGGACCGTGCGCGCCGTGGTGCGCGGCAACCACGTCTACCTGGTGCCCCGGGAGAGCGGCGAGCTGGTCGTCGGCGCCACCAGCGAGGAGCTGGGCTGGGACACGACGGTCACCGCGGGCGGCGTCTACGAACTGCTGCGCGACGCGCACGAGCTGGTGCCCGGCATCACGGAGCTGCCGCTGACGGAGACCCGCGCGGGTCTGCGTCCCGGCTCCCCGGACAACGCCCCGCTGCTCGGCCCGACCGCGCTGGACGGCCTGCTGCTGGCCACCGGTCACCACCGCAACGGCGTCCTGCTCACCCCCGTCACCGGCGACGTCATGGCACACGCCCTGACCACCGGGGAGCTGCCGGAGGAGGCCCGCCCCTTCACGCCCCGGCGCTTCGACGCCGCCCCCGCACTGCCGGGAATCCCGGCCCGCTCGGAACTCTCGGAGCAGCCCGTATGAGTCACGTGACCGTCTCCGTCAACGGCGAGCCGCGCGAGGTGGCTCCCGGCACCGCCCTGGACGCGCTGGTGCGCGCGCTCACCGCGGCCCCGTCCGGAGTGGCCGCCGCCCTGAACGAGACCGTCGTCCCGCGGGCGCGGTGGTCCGCCACCGCGCTGGCCGACGGCGACCGTGTCGAGATCCTCACCGCCGTCCAAGGAGGCTGACCATGGCCGACGATCCCTTCGTCCTCGGCGGTACGACGTACGCGTCCCGCCTGATCATGGGTACGGGCGGGGCGCCCAGCCTGGACGTGCTGGAGCGCACGCTGGTGGCCTCCGGGACGGAGCTGACGACCGTCGCGATGCGGCGGGTCAACGCCTCGGTGCACGGCTCGGTGCTGTCCGTGCTGGAGCGGCTCGGCATCCGGGTGCTGCCGAACACGGCCGGCTGCTTCACCGCCGGGGAGGCGGTGCTCACCGCCCGCCTCGCGCGCGAGGCGCTCGGCACGGACCTGGTCAAGCTGGAGGTCATCGCCGACGAGCGCACCCTGCTGCCGGACCCGGTCGAGCTGCTGGACGCGGCGGAGACGCTGGTGGACGACGGGTTCACCGTGCTGCCGTACACCAACGACGACCCGGTGCTCGCGCGGAAGCTGGAGGACGTCGGGTGCGCGGCGATCATGCCGCTGGGCTCGCCGATCGGGTCCGGCCTCGGGATCCGCAACCCGCACAACTTCCAGCTGATCGTGGAGCACGCGCGCGTGCCGGTGATCCTGGACGCCGGGGCCGGTACGGCGTCGGACGTGGCGCTGGCGATGGAGCTGGGGTGCGCGGGTGTGATGCTGGCCTCGGCGGTGACGCGGGCGCAGGAGCCGGTGCTGATGGCTTCCGCCATGCGGGCGGGGGTGGAGGCGGGGCGGTTGGCCCGGCGGGCGGGGCGGATTCCGCGGCGGCACTTCGCCGAGGCGTCGTCTCCTGCGGAGGGCCTGGCGGTGCTGGATCCGGAGCGGCCCGCCTTTCAGTGAGCCTGCGCTGTACTGAGGTTTTGTCTCCCACCCGCGCACCACCCGTTTCCAGTCGGCCAAGAAGTGGCCCGACCCGTCGTGGTGCCTCGCCGTCGGCGGCGTACGGTGCGTGGGAAGCGTCACAGGTGCGCTTCAGTACCGGTCCTATTCCGTTCGGCGGCGCGGGGTGTCCGTGGTGGCTCGTACACTCACCTGCGTGGACACGACCCTTCAGGACCCTCTCGTCGGGCAGGTGCTCGACGGCCGGTACCGCGTCGAGGCGCGGATCGCGGTCGGTGGGATGGCCACGGTCTACCGGGCCGTGGACACCCGCCTGGACCGCGTGCTCGCGCTGAAGGTGATGCACCCGGCGCTCGCGACGGACGCCACCTTCGTCGAGCGGTTCATCCGCGAGGCCAAGTCGGTGGCCCGGCTCGACCACCCCAATGTCGTCCAGGTCTTCGACCAGGGGGCCGAGGGGGCGTACGTCTACCTGGCGATGGAGTACATCGCGGGCTGCACCCTGCGGGACGTGCTGCGCGAGCGCGGGGCGCTCAGGCCGCGGGCGGCGCTGGACATCCTGGAGCCGGTCCTCGCCGCGCTCGGCGCCGCGCACCGGGCGGGGTTCGTGCACCGGGACATGAAGCCGGAGAACGTGCTGATAGGTGACGACGGCCGGGTCAAGGTCGCCGACTTCGGCCTGGTCCGGGCCGTGGACACCGTGACCAGCACCACCGGCGCCGTCCTCGGCACCGTCTCCTACCTGGCGCCCGAGCAGATCGAGCACGGCACCGCCGACCCCAGGGTCGACGTGTACGCGTGCGGTGTCGTGCTGTACGAGATGCTGACCGGCGCCAAGCCGCACGACGGGGACTCCCCCGCGGCGGTGCTCTACAAGCACCTCCACGAGGACGTGCCGCCGCCGTCGGCCGCCGTGCCGGAGATGGCGTACGAGCTGGACGAGCTGGTGGCCGCGGCCACCGCGCGCAACCCGGAGATCCGGCCGCACGACGCCGTGGCGCTGCTCGCGCGGGCCCGCGAGGCGCGTGAGGCGCTGAGCGCGGCCCAGCTGGACGCGGTGCCGCCGCAGGCGCTCGCCGCGGAGCACGACAACGCCGAGGACCGCACGAGCGTGGTCCCGCGCGCGCTGACGATGCCCCGGCCGCTGCCCGTCAACGAGGACGACGAGTCCGCCGGCGCGGACGGCCGCTTCGCCTCCGACGGGGTCAACCGCACCAGCCGGCTCGCGGCTCCCCCGCCGGCCCCCTTCCCGTCCCGGCGGCTGCGGCTGCGCCGCGGGCCGCTGACGATCGTCGTGGCCGTCCTGCTGGTGCTCGGGATCGGCACGGGCGTCTGGTACATCAACTCCGGCCAGTTCACCAAGGTGCCGCCGCTGCTGTCCAAGACCGAGGCGCAGGCCCGGGACCGGCTGGACGACGCCGGTCTCGACGTCGGCAAGGTGCGGCACGCCTACAGCGACACCGTGGAGCGCGGCAAGGTCATCAGCACCGACCCCGGGGTGGGCGACCGCATCCGGAAGAACGACTCCGTGTCCCTGACGGTCTCCGACGGCCCCGACACCGTGAAGCTGCCGGACGTCACGGGCTACAAGCTGGACAAGGCCCGCACCCTGCTGGAGGACGAGGGGCTGGAGCCGGGCATGGTGACCCGGGCGTTCAGCGGCGAGGTGGCCAGGGGCTTCGTGATCTCCACCAAGCCCGGGTCGGGCACCACGGTGCGCGCGGGCTCCGCGGTCGCCCTGGTCGTCAGCAAGGGCAGCCCCATCGACGTCCCGGACGTCACCGGCGACGGCCTGGACGAGGCGCGGGCCGAGCTGGAGGGCGCCGGCCTGAAGGTGAAGGTCGCCGACGAGCGGGTGAACTCGGAGTACGACAGCGGCCAGGTGGCCCGGCAGACGCCGGAGCCGGGCGGCCGGGCCGCCGAGGGGGACACGGTGACCCTCACGGTGTCCAAGGGGCCCCGGATGATCGAGGTCCCGGACGTGGTCGGGGACAGCGTGGACGACGCCAAGGAGAAGCTCGAGGACGCGGGCTTCGAGGTGGACGAGGACCGCGGTCTGCTCGGGCTGTTCGGCGACACCGTGAAGAAGCAGTCCGTGGACGGCGGGGACACGGCTCCCGAGGGGTCGACGGTCACCATCACGATCCGCTGACCCGGCGGCCCAGCGGGGCCGAACCCATGGTCAACCGGCCGTCCGCAAAGGGCTGTTGCCCCCTCTGCTTCCCCCGCCGCGGACCGCTACTATGGCGGCTCCGCAGACGGTCGGGGCCTGCGGTGGCGGACGGGGGGAGGGCGTCTTGACGGCGGAACCGGTCGTACGGACGGCCGTCACCGACGACTGGCAGGTGAGCATCCTCGGTCCGGCCGGCAACCCGGTCGGCGGCGGGGTCATCGTCCCGCCCCGCTACGTGCTGACCTGCGCCCACGTCGTGACGTCGGCCATGGGCGGACGCTTGGAGGACGACCCGCACGCCACCGTCACGGTGACCCTCAGCAGCGGACTGAAGCTGACCGGCTCCCCCGGCGGCGGGCACCGCTACACCGGTGGGAGCCACCACGAGGACGTCTCGGTGCTCACCCTGCACGGCGACCTGGGACAGGCGGGCGGCCGGTTCCCCACCTCGCACGCCCATCTCTCCACCGGCGGCTACGCCGCCAAGCGGCCCATGCAGGTGTACGGCTATCCGCAGGGCCAGCCGCACGGGGTGTGGGCGGACTGCCTGATGGCCGGGCGGGGCGGCCCACAGTCGGCGCTGATCCAGCTGAACGACGCGCCGGACACCGGCCGCAGGGTGGCCCGCGGCTACAGCGGCTGCGGGGTCCGGGACGCCGTGACCTCCCGGGTCGCCGGGCTCGCCGTACTGCGCGACAGGTCGCCCGAGGCGGGCGTGACCTGGATGATCCCGCTGGAGCGGCTGGCCCGCGACTGGCCTCCGTTACGGGCGGCGCTGGCGCTGTCCGGCGACCGTGTCTCGCCGCTGCCCGCGCCGGGGCCGCCGGACCCGGACGACGGCCCGTTCGACGACGAGGCCATGGACGACCTCTACCGGCTGCTGCTCGACGGCCGGCTGGCGATGCCCGGTCTGGTGGCGCTGCGCGACGACGCGCTCGGGCCGGTGCGCCGCCCCTGGCAGGGCTCCCCCGAGGACATCCTCGGCATCGTGCACGACCTGCGGCACATCGCCCAGGCGGGCCGGCCGGTGCCGCCGCTGCTGACCTTCGTCGCCGCGCTGTCCCGGCGGGTCCCCGGCCCCCGCGGGCAGGAGCTGGCCCGCTGGGTGCGCGGGCGGGCGGGGCACTGCACGCCGGCGGTCGATCCCGGTCCGCTGCTCGAGCGCCGGGTGCGCCCCGGCGGAGCGGGCACCCGGTGGACGTACGCCACCTTCCGGGTCACTCCCGCGTCGCCGGGCCGGCACTACCTGCTCGACGTCTTCCGGCAGCACGAGGGCGCCCCGCGGGAGGCCGTACAGCAGTACACCGAGGCCATGCGGCTGGGGCGGATCGAGCGGCTCGTGGTGGACGAGATCATCCGGATGCGCCGGGAGAAGGCCCTCGACTCCCCCGATCTGTTCGTGGAGTTCGTCCTGCCCCGCGAGCTGCTGGGACGGCCGGTCGACGGCCTGCCGATCACGACCCCGAGCGGCGCGGAGGTGCGTCTGGGGGTCGTACACCCCGTCGCCGTGCGCAGCCTCGAGCGCCAGAACGCGTCGGAATGGGTCGACTGGGGGCATAACTGGTCCCGGAAGTGGGACAGGATGAAGGCATTGTCCGCACTCTCCGGAGAGGGCGTGGTCGCCGTGGTCCCCGCCCGGAACCAGGACGGTTCGTCCTACGAGGCCCTGTTCTCCGCCCTGTACGCGGACGACGGCCCGCTGGCCCTGGTCCTCGGGTTCCCGCCGCGGGTGCCGCGCAGGCGGGCCCCCGACGCCGAGTTCGACGCGTCGCTGGACGCGGGGGTGCCGGCCCTGGTCTGGGCGCACGACGAGCAGGACGGGCCGTCCGTCGCCGCCGACCTGCCGGACCGGTTGCGGGCCGCCGGGGCGCGCACGCTGCCCGGGGAGGTGCTGCGGGCCCGCCGCGGGGAGTGGTCGTCCCGGCCCGGTGCGGCCCGGCCGCGGGTCGGGGGCGGTCTGCGCCTGGGCTTCCTGTGGGACCCGTTCGACCGGCTGCCCCCGCACACGCCCCTGACCCCACCAGCTCCCGCTTCCGGAGGTGCCTCGTCGTGACCGAGTCCGCAGCCCCGCAGCCGCCGGCGTGGTGGATCTATCGCGGTGACGGTGTCCCGCACAACGGCATCGAACGGCTGCCCGATCCGCCGAGCTGGCGCCCGCTGCAACAGGGCATGCCGCCGCAGGACGAGCCCGTGCCACCGCAGCCCGCCGACACCCGGCGCGGGCGGGTCTTCCAGGTGGACCACGGCCTGGTCGACGCGGTCAACGCGGCCCTGCTGCTGCGCCGCCCGCTGCTGCTGACCGGGCGCCCCGGCACCGGCAAGTCCACCCTCGCGCACGCGGTCGCCTACGAGCTGGGCCTCGGCCCCGTCCTGCACTGGCCGGTGACCTCGCGCACCACGCTGCGAGACGGCCTGTACGCCTACGACGCCATCGGCCGGCTGCACGAGGCCAATCTGCGCCGAGCCGGGCTGGAGACCGGGGACGGCACCGGCGACATCGGCCGCTTCCTGCGGCTGGGTCCGCTGGGCACGGCGCTGCTGCCCCGCCGCCGGCCGCGGGTCCTGCTCGTCGACGAACTCGACAAGAGCGACATCGATCTGCCCAACGACCTGCTCACCGTGTTCGAGGAGGGCCGCTTCACCGTCGAGGAGCTGCTGCGGCTGCCGCCGGAGCAGCGCACCGTCCCGGTGCGGACGGCGGACGGGCAGAGCGCACCGGTGACGGACGGCGAGGTGGAGTGCTGGGCCTTCCCGTTCGTGGTCATCACCTCCAACGAGGAACGGGAGTTCCCCGCCGCCTTCGCCAGGCGCTGCCTGCGCTACGACATCGGGCAGCCGGGTCCCGACCGGCTGGCGGCGATCGTCGCCGCGCACCTGGGCGCCGACGCGCTGGAGGAGGCGGCGCCCCTGGTGGAGGCGTTCCTCGCGGAGCAGAGCAACGGGAGCGTCGCCGTGGACCAGTTGCTGAGCGCCATCCAGCTGGCGCGGGCCGGCGCCGACGAGGACCCGGAGCAGTGGCAGGACCTGCTGCGCACCCTGTGGCGGCACCTGGAGACGGGGCCCTGATGCCGTACGAACCTCCGGAGCGCCCCGCTCCGGACGCCCGGGAGATCGCCGAGGTCCTGTGGCTCGCGGCGCGGCTGGCGCACGCGCCCCAGGACCCGGAGCCCGCCCGGCCGACGCTGGGCACTCCCCGGCTGTCCGGGATCGCGGGCCAGCTGGAACCGGGCTCGCCGCGCCGCCGGCCGGGTGTCCGGGACCCGGCGGACCCGCCCGGCCCGGCGCCGGGCGACACCTGGTCCGAAGGCTCCGCGCCGGGCGCCGCGGAGCCCCGCCTGCACGTGCGGAGCGGCGGCGCGCCGGACGGCCGTACGGGCTCCCCCGTACCGGCGCTTCCGGTGCGCTCCCCGGGTGTGCGGCCGCTGGCCCGGACGGCGGAGCTGGCCAAGGCCCTGCGGCCGTTGCGGCGGCGGGCCGCGTCCAGCGTCCGGCACCGGCTGGACGAGGAGGCGACGGCCGACCGGGCGGCCGAGACCGACGTCTGGGAGCCGGTGCTGGTCCCGGCGGAGGAACCCTGGCTGGACTTGGTCCTCGTGGTGGACACCGGCGAGTCGATGGTGCTGTGGGACGGCGCGGTGGCCGAACTGCGCGCGGTGCTGCGCCGGGTGGGCGCCTTCCGCTCCATCGCCGTGCGCTGGCTGGAGCACCTGCCGGGCGGCTCCGTGACGGTGCGCACCACGCCGCCGCCGTGGCCGGACGGCGGCGCCCCGCGCTCCGCGCCGGGTGCGGACCGGCGGCTGCACCACTCCCCGCGCGGCGCGGTGCTGGTCCTCAGCGACGCGATCGGCCCCGGGTGGGGCTCGGGCGCGGTGCACCGGCTGCTGGCCCGCTGGGCGCGCGGCGGCCCGACGGCGCTGGTGCAGCCGCTCGACCGGCGGCTGTGGCACCGCACGGCGCTGCGGCCGCTCCCGGTCGCGCTCAAGGCCTCCCGGCCCGGCATCCCCAACGCGGACCTGCGCGCGGACGCCGGCCGGCCGGGACTGCTGGTGCCCGTGGTCGAACTCGCCCCGGCGGCCCTGCAGATGTGGGCGCGGCTGGTCGCGCGCCCGGAGTCCTCGCCGTTCCAGGGGTATGCGGTACGGGCCGACGCCGTCCCGCGCCCGGAGCCGGGGCAGGGGCAGGGCAAGGGGCCGGGGCATGGGCAGGGTCCGGGGCCGGGCGGTCCGGGGCCCGCGGTGCGCGACGAGCGGCTGTCGCCCCTCGACAAGGTGCTGGCGTTCCGCGCGGAGGCCTCGCCCCAGGCGTTCGAACTGGCCGGGTATCTCGCCGCCGCGCCGCTGTTCCTGCCGGTGATGCGCCTGGTGCAGCAGGTCATGGCGCCGCGCACGACCCCCTCGCATCTGGCGGAGGTCTTCCTGTCCGGCCTGCTGCACCCGGTGCCGGCGCAGCCCCGTCCGGCCGAACAGACCGAGTTCGACTTTCCCGAGACCGTGCGGTCGCTGCTGCTGGGTTCGCTGCACCGGCAGGAGAGCCGCCGGGTCCTGACGGCCGTGTCGGGCTATCTGGCGGAGCACTCCTCGGCGCCGTACCGCTTCGACGCCACGCTGACCGATCCCTCGCGCGGGCTGCCCTCCCGGATCAGCGTCGAGAGCCTGCCCTTCGCCAAGGTCGACGCGGCGGTCGCCGACGCCCTGGGCGGCGGCTTCGCGGCCCGCGCGCGCGAGCTGCGGGACCTCATCTCCCGGCAGCACCGGCCCGGGGGAGATGGTGACGCAAAGTCGCCATACGATGACGGTGTGACTGACACCACATCCGCCAGCGGAGCCATCGAAACGGGCGCCGGCCGCCCCCGTCCGGCCGGACCCGGCACCCGGACCGGGGGGACGTCCGGGCCGACGGGGGAACAGTCACGGCACACAGCGGGAAGGGATCCATCCGTGGCCGAGTCCGCCTCTCACCCGGTCGGCGTCAACGGCCCCCCGAAGACCGCGCCGGTGCCGACGGGCGCACTTCCGACGCTCACCCGTCCGATGCGGTTCGAGGAGACGGTGCCGCAGGTGTGGGGCCGGCGCATCCCGCCGCGCAACCACAACTTCACCGGGCGCAGCGAGCTGATCACCCAGTTGCACGACCGGCTGGCCGACCGTCGCGCGGCCATCGTGCCGCAGGCCTTCTTCGGCCTCGGCGGCGTGGGCAAGACCCAGCTGGCCGTGGAGTACATCTACCGCTACCAGTCCCAGTACCAGCTGATCTGGTGGATCAACGCCGAGGACCCGGCCCTGGTCCGCTCCGCCATCGCCGCGCTCGCACCGCACCTGGGCCTGGAGGCCGGGCCCAGCGGTGACGAGGCGCTTCCGCTCGTCCTCGACGCGCTGCGCCGGGGCTCTCCCTACCGCAGGTATCTCTTGGTCTTCGACAACGCCGACCGGCCCGAGGATCTGGAGGAGTACTTCCCCTCCGGCGAGGGACACATCCTGATCACCTCCCGCAACCAGAGCTGGGCCGGTCACGCGCACCCCGTCTCGGTGGACGTCTTCTCCCGCGAGGAGTCGGTGCGCTTCCTGCAGCGCCGGGTGCCCGGCATGCCCGCGCAGGACGCCTCCCGCCTCGCGGAGGCGCTGGGCGACCTGCCGCTCGCGGTGGAGCAGGCCGGTGCCTGGCACGCGGAGACGGCGATGTCGGTCGACGAGTACCTGGAGCTGCTGCGCGAGCACGCGGACCGGCTGCTGGACACCTCCGTGCCCTCGGGGTACCCGCACTCCGTGGTGGCGACCTGGAACCTGGCGATGGAGCGCCTGGAGCGGCGCAGTCCGGCGGCCGTGCAACTGCTGCGGCTGTGCTCCTGCATGGCGCCGGAGCCGATCAGCTGGGCCATGCTGCGCAGCGCCGCGTTCGCCCCGCTGCCCTCGCCGCTCGCCGAGGCGCTGCGCGATCCCGTCGAACTGGGCCTGGCCACCCGGGAGATCGGCCGGCTCGCCCTCGCCCGGATCGACCACCGCAGCAACAGCCTCCAGATGCACCGGCTGGTGCAGGCGGTGCTCTTCAACCAGATGTCGGAGCAGGAGCAGGAGGACACCTACCACCTGACCCATGTGCTGCTGGCCGCCGCCGACCCGCAGGAGCCGGAGGACAACGACAACTGGCGCCGCTACTCCGAGCTGCGGCCGCACATCCGGCCCACCCGGGCCGTCGAGTGCGACCACCGGGAGGTGCGGGACCTGGTCATCAACGAGATCCGCTACCTGTACCTGCACGGCGACTACACCGGCGGCACGGAACTGGCCGAATTCGCCCGCAAGGAGTGGCAGCAGCGGCTGGGCGACGACCACCCGCAGACGATGCGGACGACCCGCTCCTACGCCACGCTGATCCGCAACTTCGGCCGTTTCGACGAGGCCCGGGAGCTGAACGCCCAGCTGCTGGTGCGGGCCCGGCGGGTGTTCGGCGAGGACCACGAGGAGACGCTGGCCATCGCCAACAGCAACGCGGCGGACCTGCGGGTGCTGGGCGACTTCGAGCAGGCCACGGGGCGGGACGCCGACACCCTGGAGCGGCTGACGCGGAGCTTCGGCCGGGACTACCCGCTGGCGCTGATGTCGGCCGCCAACCACGCGCTGGACCTGCGGCTGCTCGGCCGTTTCCAGGAGGCGCTGGAGCTGGACGCGGACACCTACCAGCGGCGGGTGCGCATCTTCGGCCCCGACGACCCGGTCACCCTGGTGGTGGCGGCCAACTACGCCCGCGACCAGCGGGAGCTGGGCGACTACCGGGGCTCCACCGAGTCGCTGCGGGCGCTGTACCCGAAGCTGCGGGACCGGCAGGGCCGCGAGCACCCGTCCACCCTGGACGTGGCGAAGAACCTCGCGGTCTCGCTGCGTGCGATGGGCGCCTACGAGGAGGCGTACGACCGGTCCTCGCGGACGGTGGAGCGCTACCGGGCCCGGTACGGCGAGGGCGACCTCAACACGCTGGCGGCGGTGGGCAACTACGCCATCGACCTGCTGCTGCGGGGCGAGCTGGAGGACGCGGAGCGGCTGGCCGCGCAGACCGTGGCCGGCTACGAGCAGCTGTTCGGCGCGGACCACCCGTACCTGCCGATGACCGAGACCAACCACGCCCTGGTCCTCAGCGCGCTGGGCGAGCACGAGCGGGCGCTGTCCGTGAACCTCACGGCGTACGAGAAGCTGGCGGCCCGTTTCGGTCCCGAGCACAACTGCACGCTGCGCTGCGGCGTCAACCTCGCCAACGACCTGCACTCGGCGGGCCGCCACGAGGAGGCGGCCCAGGCCGACGGCCGGCACCTGGAGGCGCTGCGGGCCACCGTCGGGCCGGATCACCCGGTGACCCTGGTCTGCGGCGGCAACCTGGCGCACGACCTGCGCGCGCTGGGCCGGGGCGAGGAGGCCGAGGCGCTCCTCGACGACGTCCTGGCCCGTTTCGCCCGGACCCTGGGACGGGACTACCCGGTCGCCGAGGTCTTCGCCAGGGGCGAGCGCGCGTTCTGCGACATCGAGACCCCGGTCTTCTGACCGGCCTCGGCCGCACCGTCCGTCAGCCAGGCCGCCAGGGACAGCGGGTCGGGTGTGCGGGGCGGGTCCGTGCCGGGCGGTGGCGCCGTCCGTTGTGCGGTGAGCCGCAGGAGGAGGGCGTGGACGAGTTCGGTGCGGGTGCGCAGGACGTCCGCGCCGGGCCGCCCCTCCTCGGCGGCCGCGGCGGCGAGTTCCGCCCACCCCTGCGTACGGTGCGGCGCGGCGAGCACCACGTCCGCGGCCTCCCGGGCCGGACGGGCCCGTTCGGCGCCCCGCTGCCGTGCCGCCCACCGTCCGAACTCCGGCCCGGGCCCGGCCACCGCGCCGGTGGCCGCCCGTACGTCCGCCGCGGGCAGCGCTCCGGCCGGGCGGCCGGACCGCCACAGCGCGGCCAGCCGGCCGGTCCCGGCGTCGTCGGCGGCAGCCCAGCGCAGCCGCCAGACGGCCTCGTCGCCCGCCTGTACCCGGGCGACGGCCCGCGCGAGCCGCTCACCACCGCCCGCGCCCCCGCCCCGGCCTCCGTCCCCGTCCCCGTCCCCGTCCCCGTCCCCGTCCCGCACGGTCCTGGCGAGCCGGTCGAGGAAGCGGGTGCCGAGGGCGGTGAGGCGGACGTGGGCCGCCACCTCCGTCAGGCCGCGCTCGACGTGGGCCCGGGTCTGTGCCAGGCGCCAGGCCGCGTCGGCCTGTGCGGGCCCGTGCCGGCTGCCGCTGCGGTCCTGCCAGAACGCCAGGTCGCCGAGGTGGGCGTAGATGCCTTGGAGCAGTCCGCCGGGGGGCCGCGGGTCGGGCCGCCAGGGCGCGTACAGCCGGGGGCCGCCGCCGGGCTCGTACAGGGTGACCAGGTCGCTCAGGGCGCTGAGTTTGCTGTGCTGGAACTCGTGCAGCAGGGTCAGCGCCAGCCGCTCGGGGTCGGCCGGCCAGGAGGTGAGCACGGTGCCGAAGGCGTGCCGTGAGGTGGCCGAGGCCACGCCGCGCGCCGGGGCGGGCAGGGGCACGATGCCGTTCAGCCCGGCGGCGAGTTCCTCGGCCCGGCGCGGATGGTTCTCGACGAGCAGTTCCCAGGCCTGCCGCAGGAGTTCCCGCCAGGCCGCGGGACCGGCGCTGGCCGTCTCCAGCGCGGGCAGCTCCGGTGCGGCGGTCTCCAGCGGCAGCCGGAGCGTCAGCCCCCGGTGCCGGGCGTCGAGCACGGCGACGGGCTGCCAGCCGTGTCCGGGCCGGGACGGGTCGCGCGGCAGGACGCGTACCCCGGCCGCGGTCAGGACGCGTACCCGGCGGCCTCCGGCCGAGGTGCCCGGGGCTCCCTCGGGACCCGCCGCCTCGACGACGACCAGGGCCTCGCGCGCCTCGCCGAGCCCGGTGACCGTGCCGAGGCCGGGCAGGGCCAGCCGTCCCTCGCGCACCGGCACGGTGATCCGGGCCGGGTGGGCCGCGCGGACCGCGGCGAGGACCGCGAGGGCGGCGAGGTCCCGGCCGGCGCATCCGCCCCCGCGGTGCGCCGGGCAGTCGCGCAGGGTGCGGGCCGCCCAGGTGCCGAAGGCGGGGCCGTCGACCACTGACCGGGCCGCCTCGGGGTCGACGCGTTCGACGCCCGCCAGCAGGTCCGCGGCCGCTTCGGCGGCCGCGCCGCACGGTCCGTCCAGCGCGCGGCGCAGCAGCAGGAGGTTGCGGCTGCGCCGGGCGCGGAGCAGCAGGAGCACCGCGGACCGGCCGCCCTCCCCCGCGGCGAGGGCGTCGAAGACGTCGTCCGGCAGGACGCAGGGGCCGATCACGTCGGCGCCGCGGTGCGGGCGATCCGGCGTCTGATGTGCCCGATGAGCAGGAGCAGGTCGGCGCAGTACACGGTGGGCGCGCGGTAGCCGGAGCCGGGCCGGTAGCGGTGCCCGTACTCGCCGCCGCCGCACACGGACAGCTCCGGACAGCGCAGGCACTGCTCGGACAGGGCGCGCTCCCCGGCCTGCCGGGCGGCGAACCCCGGGTGCAGCAGGACCTCGTCGAAGGAGTTCCGGAAGACGTCCAGGCCGCTCTCGGAGGAGCCGTCGGGCCCGGTGCGCAGCGTGTCGTTCTGGTGGAGGGAGCCGTCGGCCTCGACGAACACGGAGACGCTGCTGGTGACGCCGACCCAGTCGAGCCTGCTGTGCCCGCCGAGCACCGTGTGCAGCAGCTCGTCGAGGATCCGCACGGAGGTCTCCTTGCGCGGCGCGCCGGCCCAGCGGTCGAAGACGGCGGCCAGCCAGCGCCCGTACGCCCCGGCCGGTGCGGGTGGCGGGGCGCCCCAGTGGCCGTGCGGCAGCAGGAAGTCGATCAGCGGGGGCCTGGTCGCCAGCAGCGACTCGTAGACGGCGACCGGGTCCCCGGCCGCGTCCACGGTGCACAGCAGCCCGGCGTAGAGCTGCGGATAGGAGCCGGCGAGCAGCCGCAGTCCCGCCAGCACGTCGTCGTAGGAGCCCCGTCCGCCGCGGGTGCGGCGGTGGGCGTCGTGCGCCTGCCGGTCGCCGTCCACGCTGACGCCGACCCGCACCCGGTGCTCGGCCAGCGTGTCCAGCATGCGGGTGTCGAGGAGGGTGCCGTTGGTCTGGACGGTGAACTCGGCCTCGGTGCCGGTCTCCTGGACGGTGTCGCGGACGGTGCGCACGGCCTCGGCGACGCCCTGGGGCCCGGCCAGCAGGGGTTCGCCGCCGTGCAGCACGATCCGGACCCGCCGCAGCCCGTGGTCCCGCGCGTGCTCCGCGATCCGCTCGGCCGTGCGGCGCAGGGTCGCGGGGCTCATGGCGCGGGGCTGGCGCCGCCAGGTGCGGTCGCCGTGCTCGTAGATGATGCAGTAGTCGCAGGCCAGGTTGCACCGGCTGCGGGTCTTGAGGACGAACTGGCGCAGCGGGACCGGCCGCCAGCCCTCGTCCAGGAGTGCCGCGACGTCGACCGCGGGTCGGTCAGGCACTCGCCTGCCAGCTGGTGTATTCGTCGTCATGGGACTGAGCGGCCTCCGTCTGCAGCCGCTCCAGGGCCACCGCGAGTACGGAACCGGGAAGCGCGCGCAGTTCGTCGACGGTGCATTCGGCGATGTCGGGCAGTGCGCACTCGACCCCCGTGGTCTCTTCCACGCCTCGGCCCCCTCCTGCGTCCGGGACGTCTGGCATCCGGCCCCGCGCCGCGGCACACCGCCGCCAGTGCATGGTAGGCGGATCCGGGTGCGGTGCGGGAGAGGGCCTCACTCCCCCGCGGCCGGATCCGGACACCCGGTCCCCCGGGCATGGCGCTGCCTAGCTTTCCCACACGGCACGCACGATCAGGTGGGCCTCTCCCGTCGCTTTGGCCACGACGGCACCGGCTTCCCCGCTCAGCTTCACCCCGAACTCCAGTTCCAGCCGTTTCGGGGCGACGTCGAGGGACGTCATGCGGGTGTGCGCCTCGGCGGCCATGCGCCGGATGCCGTCGAGGGCGTCGCCGAGGCCCTCCTGGGCCCGCCGCACGACCGTGCTCCCGTTGACCGAGATCTCCTGCAGTCCGTAGACGTCCTCGTCGACCGGTTCGACCAGGACCCGGCCGCCGTCCGGCAGCGCGAAGCTGACGACGTCCCCCATGTGCACCCTCCCCTGGCTCGGCAGCGCCGGTGCGCTGGTGCGCTGGTGCGCTGGTGCAGTCGTACCCTGATCCGGGGTCCGTCCACACGTCCTGGCATCCTTGGTGCCGACATGAGCACCGCATCCCCCTCCCCCCTGCCGCGCAACCCCGTCGGCGGCCACGTCCCCGTGGCCGGCGGGCTGCACTCCGTCGGCCTGTCCTACGCCCGTGAGCTGAAGGCGGAGACCGTGCAGGTCTTCGTCGCCAACCCGCGCGGCTGGGCCACCCCGGCCGGCAACCCGAAGCAGGACGAGGCCTTCCGCGAGGCCTGCGCGGCCGGATCGGTCCCGGCGTACGTGCACGCGCCGTACCTGATCAACTTCGGCTCGCACACCGAGGCCACCGTGGAGCGGTCGGTCGAGTCGCTGCGGCACTCGCTGCGGCGCGGGCGGGCCATCGGGGCGCTCGGCGTGGTGGTGCACACCGGGAGCGCGACCGGCGGACGGGAGAGGCCGGTGGCGCTGAAGCAGGTGCGCGAGCACCTGCTGCCGCTGCTCGACGAGCTGACCCACGACGACGACCCGTACCTGCTGCTGGAGTCGACGGCGGGGCAGGGCGCCTCGCTGTGCTCGCGGACCTGGGACTTCGGGCCGTACTTCGAGGCGCTGGACGCCCATCCGAAGCTGGGCGTGTGCCTGGACACCTGCCACATCTTCGCGGCCGGCCACGACCTGAGGGGCCCTTCCGGCATGCACCGGACCCTCGACCTGCTGGTGGACACCGTCGGCGAGGGCCGGCTGCGGCTGATCCACGCCAACGACTCCAAGGACGTGGCCGGCGCGCACAAGGACCGGCACGAGAACATCGGCGCCGGTCACATCGGCGAGGACCCGTTCCGCGCGCTGATGACGCACCCGGCGACCGAGGGCGTGCCGCTGGTCATCGAGACGCCCGGCGGCAAGGAGGGGCACGCGGCGGACGTGGCCCGGCTGAAGAAGCTGCGCGACGGCTGACCCGCGGGGGCCGTACGGCGGGTCACGGCTCGGGGCCGTCCCCCGGCTCCTCCTGGTAGGAGTAGCGCTGCTCCCGCCAGGGGTCGCCGATGTTGTGGTAGCCGCGCTCCTCCCAGAAGCCGCGCCGGTCGGCGGTCATGTACTCGATGCCGCGCACCCATTTGGGGCCCTTCCAGGCGTACAGGTGCGGCACGACCAGCCGCAGCGGGAAGCCGTGCTCGGCGGTGAGCAGCTCGCCGTCCTTGTGGGTGGCGAAGAGCGTGCGCTCGGCGGCGAAGTCGGACAGCCTGAGGTTGGAGCTGAAGCCGTACTCGGCCCACACCATCACGTGGGTGACGGCGGGCGCGGGCGGGGCCAGCGACAGGATCGTGGTGGCCGGGACGCCGCCCCACTCGGCACCGAGCATGCTGAACTTCGTGACGCAGTGCAGGTCGGCGACGACCGTGGTGTAGGGCAGGGCGCCGAACTCGTCGTGGGTCCAGCCGTGCTTCTCGTCGTCGGTGGTGGCGCCGAAGACCCGGAACTCCCAGCGCTCGGGGCGGAACTTGGGAACCGGTCCGTAGTGCGTGACGGGCCAGCCGCGCTGCAGCCGCTGCCCGGGCGGGAGCTCGAACCGTGACGCTCCTTGCGAACCGTCTTCTCCCGATCCGTGTTCCACCGGCTGACCCATGCCTCCATCCTGACAGACCCGGACCGATGCCCCTGACCCACCCCACTTACATTCGAGCAAAAGCCCACAACACTCACTAAACCGACTAAGCCTGTACTTACTTACTAAGTCAAGACTTACTGGACGATCTTCGATGCCGGTGCAATCATGCCGCCCAATACGCCTGTTCCCGTTCGAAGGAGCGTCAAGCGATGCAGGGCGACCCGGAAGTCATCGAGTTCCTCAATGAGCAGCTGACCGCCGAGCTCACGGCCATCAACCAGTACTTCCTGCACGCGAAGCTGCAGGACCACAAGGGCTGGACCAAGCTCGCGAAGTACACCCGCGCGGAGTCCTTCGACGAGATGCGCCACGCCGAGGTGCTCACCGACCGCATCCTGCTCCTGGACGGCCTGCCGAACTACCAGCGGCTCTTCCACGTGCGGGTCGGCCAGAGCGTGACCGAGATGTTCCAGGCCGACCGGGAGATCGAGCTGGAGGCGATCGACCGGCTGCGCCGGGGCATCGAGGTGATGCGGGCCAAGCACGACATCACGTCGGCCAACGTCTTCGAGGCGATCCTCGCCGACGAGGAGCACCACATCGACTACCTGGAGACCCAGCTCGACCTGATCGAGAAGCTGGGCGAGTCGCTGTACCTGTCGACGGTCATCGAGCAGACCCAGCCGGACCCGTCGGGACCGGGCTCCCTCTAGGGCCTGTCTGACAATTCGCGCCGTCGCCCGAAGGGCGGCCGCGCGGCGTCAGGTGCGTGCTCTCGGTGCGCCGGCCCCAGACCCGCGTACTGGCCGTACTCGGGTCTGGGGCCGGTGCGGCGAGAGGGCGTGCATGGCGTCGCGCGGCAGACGGGAATTGTCAGACAGGCCCTAAGGGCCGGAAGTACGGGGCTAGGCCGCCTCGGGAAGCTCCGCGAGGACCGGGGCGCCCTGGTCGGCCAGCTGCCGGCGGGGGCAGGCGCCGCGTCCGAGCAGGGCCTGGATGCGGCGTACGCAGCCGCCGCAGTCGGTGCCCGCCTTGCAGGCGGAGGCGATCTGCCGGGGCGTGCACGCGCCGGCCTCCGCGTGGCTCTTCACCTGTTCCTCGGTGACACCGAAGCAGCTGCAGACGAACACGCGGTTCACCTCCCGGGCGGGGTACAAGGTCGTGCCGTACCGACGACCGGAGGGCCCGACTGATCGGTGAGGCAAACCTAACCTTACCCATCGCGCAAGGCCGGCAAAAGTGGGAGGGGCGCGGATCCCGTGTGACCCGCGCCCCATTTCACCCGCCCGCCCGGGGGCGGACCGTCACTGGTCCCGGTACATCTCCGCCACCAGGAACGCCAGGTCGAGCGACTGGCTGCGGTTGAGCCGCGGGTCGCAGGCCGTCTCGTAGCGCTGGTGCAGGTCGTCGACGAAGATCTCGTCGCCGCCGCCCACGCACTCGGTGACGTCGTCGCCGGTCAGCTCCATGTGGATGCCGCCCGGGTGGGTGCCGAGCGACTTGTGCACCTCGAAGAAGCCTTTGACCTCGTCGAGCACGTCGTCGAAGCGGCGGGTCTTGTGACCGGAGGCCGCCTCGTAGGTGTTGCCGTGCATCGGGTCGGTGATCCAGGCGACGGTGGCGCCGGAGGCGGTGACCTTCTCCACCAGCTCCGGGAGCTTGTCGCGGATCTTGTCCGCGCCCATCCGGACGATGAAGGTCAGCCGCCCGGGCTCGCGCTCCGGGTCCAGCCGCTCGATGTACTGCAGCGCCTCCTCGGCCGTGGTGCTCGGGCCGAGCTTGATGCCGATCGGGTTGCGGATCCGCGAGGCGAACTCGATGTGCGCGTGGTCCAGCTGCCGGGTGCGCTCGCCGATCCACACCATGTGGCCGGAGACGTCGTACAGCTGCCCGGTGCGCGAGTCGACGCGGGTGAGGGCCGACTCGTAGTCCAGCAGCAGCGCCTCGTGCGAGGAGAAGAACTCGACGGTCTGGAACTCGGCCGGGTCCGTCCCGCAGGCCCGCATGAAGTTCAGCGCGTTGTCGATCTCCCGGGCGAGCTGCTCGTAGCGCTGGCCGGAGGGGGAGGACTTCACGAAGTCCTGGTTCCAGGCGTGCACCTGGCGCAGGTCGGCGTAGCCGCCGGTGGTGAAGGCGCGCACCAGGTTCAGCGTGGACGCCGAGGCGTGGTACATGCGCTTGAGCCGCTCGGGGTCCGGGATCCGGGCCGCCTCGGTGAAGTCGAAGCCGTTGACGGAGTCGCCGCGGTAGGTCGGCAGCGTCACGCCGTCGCGGGTCTCGGTCGGCTTGGAGCGGGGCTTGGAGTACTGCCCGGCGATCCGGCCGACCTTCACCACCGGCACGGACGCGGCGTAGGTGAGGACGGCGCCCATCTGGAGGAGGGTCTTGAGTTTGTTGCGGATGTGATCCGCGGACACCGCGTCGAAGGCCTCGGCGCAGTCGCCACCCTGGAGGAGGAACGCCTCTCCCTTGGCGACGGCCGCCATCCGGGCGCGCAGCTGGTCGCACTCGCCCGCGAAGACGAGCGGCGGATACGACTCGAGGTCCGCGATCACTGCGCGCAGAGCCTCGGTGTCGGGGTACTCGGGCTGCTGCGCCGCGGGCAGGTCTCGCCAGGTGTTGCCAGCGCTCGGGCTGGTCTTAGCGTTCACGGTCACGGCGTCAACACTACGGGGTCGGAAGGACGCTCCCGCCGCATGCCCAGGGAGTGAGACAGGCGTAACGCCCTGTGGACGGTGAGCCGGGGTGGGGTACGCTGCGCCGTATGTTCGCGCACACGACCCGGAACTGGTGGTGGACCGCTCACCCGGCGGCCCACTGACTGCGCGCGACTCCAGACTCGCGAAGGCCGCCCGAGGGGCGGCCTTCGGTGTTTTCGAGCCCGGGTCCGTTCCTCCTCACCGACGAACCGAGAAGGACACGGACCCATGACACCGCTCGACCGCCTCCTGACCGACACCCGCCCCTTCGCCCTGCTGCGCCGCCGCGCGCCCGGCCACGATCACGGCCTCGTGGAACTGCTGCTCGGCCCGGTCACGGAGCACGGCAGACTCGCCGACCTGCCCGACGAGGGGCTGGCGCTCGTCCCCTTCCGGCAGATCCGCGAGCGCGGCTTCGACGTCCGCGACGACGGCACCCCGCTGCTGATGCTCACCCCCGAGGAGCGCTACGACATCCCGCTCGCCGAGGCGCTGGCGCGGCTGCCCGCGCACGAGGTCCGCGTCGAGGGCGGCGGCTTCGACGTCGGCGACGAGGAGTACGCGCGGATCGTCGGCCTGGTGCTCGACGAGGAGATCGGGCGCGGCGAGGGCGCCAACTTCGTGATCCGGCGGACGTACCAGGGGCGGATCCCCGGGTTCGGGCGGGCCGACGCGCTGGCCCTGTTCCGGCGGCTGCTGGAGGGCGAGCGGGGCGCGTACTGGACGTTCGTCGTGCACACCGGGGACCGCACGCTGGTCGGGGCCAGCCCGGAGGTGCATGTGCGGATGTCCGGGGGCACGGTCGTCATGAACCCGATCAGCGGCACGTACCGCTACCCCGCCGAGGGGCCGACGCCCGAGCACCTGCTCGACTTCCTCGCCGACGGCAAGGAGATCGAGGAGCTGTCGATGGTCGTCGACGAGGAACTGAAGATGATGTGCACCGTCGGCGACATGGGCGGGGTGGTCGTCGGCCCGCGGCTCAAGGAGATGGCGCACCTCGCGCACACCGAGTACGAGCTGCGCGGGAAGTCGTCCCTGGACGCGCGGGAGGTGCTGCGGGAGACCATGTTCGCGGCGACGGTCACCGGCTCGCCGGTGCAGAACGCCTGCCGGGTCATCGAGCGGCACGAGACCGGCGGGCGGGGCTACTACGCGGGCGCGCTCGCGCTGCTCGGCCGGGACCCGGGTGACGGGCCGGGCGGGGCGGCCGGTCCCCAGACCCTCGACTCCCCCATCCTGATCCGTACCGCCGACATCGACGCCGACGGGCGGCTGCGGGTACCGGTCGGCGCCACGCTGGTGCGCGGCTCGGACCCGGCGGGCGAGGTCGCGGAGACCCACGCCAAGGCGGCCGGCGTACTGGCGGCGCTGGGCGTACGCCCGTCCCGGCCGCGTACGGAGGCCGGGCGTCCCCGGCTGGCCGACGACCCCCGGGTGCGGGCCGCGCTGGACGGGCGCCGCGCGTCGCTGGCCCCGTTCTGGCTGCGGATGCGGGAGCCGTCGGCCGAGCTGTCCGGGCACGCGCTGGTCGTCGACGCGGAGGACACCTTCACGGCGATGCTCGCGCACGTGCTGCGCTCCTCGGGGCTCGCGGTGAGCGTACGGCGGTACGACGAGCCGGGGCTGCGCGAGGCGGTGCTGGGGCACGAGGGCGGCCCGGTGGTGCTGGGGCCGGGTCCCGGTGACCCCTCGGACCCGGCCGACCCGAAGATGCGCTTCCTGCGGTCCCTGACCGCCGAGCTGCTCGGGGCGAACCGGCACGGCGTCCTCGGCGTCTGCCTCGGGCACGAGCTGATCGCGGCGGAGCTGGGGCTGGACATCGTCCGCAAGGAGGTGCCGTACCAGGGTGCGCAGACCGGGATCGATCTGTTCGGGCGGCCGGAGACGGTCGGCTTCTACAACAGCTTCACCGCGCGCTGCGACGACGGGACGGCTCGGGAGCTGGCCGCCCACGGCATCGAGGTGAGCCGCTCGGCGGCCGGCGAGGTGCACGCACTGCGGGGCGGCGGCTTCGCGGGCGTCCAGTTCCACCCCGAGTCGGTGCTGACCCTGAACGGCACCGCGATCGTGCGGGAGCTGGCCGGTCAGCTGCGCGGTACGAGCACGTTCTCCGAGCGGCGGCCCTCCCGGTAGTCGAGGACGTTGCGCACCGTCGTGCCGACGATCTGGCCGACGGCGTCCTCGGTGTAGTAGGCCTGGTGCGAGGTGACCAGGACGTTCGGGAAGGTGACGAGGCGGGCCAGGGTGTCGTCCTCGACGGCCTCCAGGGACTTGTCGAGGAAGAACAGGCCCGCCTCCGCCTCGTACACGTCCAGGCCGACGCCCGCGAAGCGGCCCGCGCGCAGTTCGCCGACGAGGGCCGCGGTGTCGATCAGGCCGCCGCGGCTGGAGTTGATCAGGATGGCGTCGTCGCGCATCGCCTTCAGGGCGGTCGCGTCGATCAGGTGCCGGGTCTCGGCCATCAGCGGGACGTGCAGGGTGATCAGGTCGGAGCGGGCCAGCAGCTCGTCCTTCGGGACGTAGCGCATGCCCAGTTCGGCGCAGGCCGGGTTCTCGGCGACGTCCCAGCCGAGCAGCCGCATGCCGAAGCCGTGGGCGATCCGGGCGAAGCCCTCGCCGATCTTGCCGGTGCCGAGCACGCCGGCGGTGCGGCCGTGCAGGTCCCGGCCCATCAGTCCGTCGAGCCGGAAGTCGAAGTCGCGGGTGCGGATGGAGGCGCGCACGATCCGCCGGTTGACGGCCATGGCGAGGGCCCAGGCGAACTCGGCGACCGAGTGGGGCGAGTAGTACGACACCCGGGCGACGGTCATGCCGAGCCGGTCGGCGGTGTCCAGGTCGACGTTGTTGAAGCCGGTGGAGCGCTGGGCCACCATCCGGGTGCCGCCGGCCGCGAGGATCTCCAGGACGGCCGCGCCGAGGTCGGCGTTGACGGACGTGGAGACGATCTCGTGGCCGGCCGCGATGGGGGCGGTGTCCTCGTTGAGGAAGACGTCCAGGCAGCGGACATCGTCCTCGTGGTCGCGGAAGGCCCGCTCGATCAGGGGCTTCTCGTCGGCCTGGACGCCGAAGGCAAGGATCTCCATGACCGCTCCCGTCGTGGTGGGCTCCGGGCCGAATATACGGGCCGGAGCCCACCGTCGCCGGTCAGCGGGCCGCTCCGCCGGACGTCAGCCGAAGAACACGCCGACCTCCTCGTACAGCGCCGGGTCGACCGTCTTCAGGCGGGCCGTGGCCTCGGCGATGGGGACCCGGACGATGTCCGTGCCGCGCAGGGCGACCATCTTGCCGAAGTCCCCGTCGTGCACGCAGTCGACGGCGTGCAGTCCGAAGCGGGTGGCGAGCCAGCGGTCGAAGGAGCTGGGTGTGCCGCCGCGCTGGACGTGGCCGAGGACGGTGGTGCGGGCCTCGTTGCCGGTGCGTTTCTCGATCTGCTTGGCCAGCCACTCGCCGACGCCGGACAGCCGGACGTGCCCGTAGGAGTCCAGCGACTCGTCCTTGAGCACCATGTCGCCGTCGCGCGGCATCGCGCCCTCGGCGACGACCACGATCGGGGCGTAGGAGGCCCGGAAGCGGGAGGTCACCCAGGTGCACACCTGCTCGACGTCGAAGCGCTGCTCGGGGATGAGGATGACGTTGGCGCCGCCGGCCAGGCCCGAGTGCAGCGCGATCCAGCCCGCGTGCCGGCCCATGACCTCGACGACCAGGACGCGCATGTGGGACTCGGCGGTGGTGTGCAGCCGGTCGATGGCCTCGGTGGCGATGCCGACGGCGGTGTCGAAACCGAAGGTGTAGTCGGTGGCGGACAGGTCGTTGTCGATGGTCTTGGGGACGCCGACGCAGGGCACGCCGTACTCGTCGGCGAGGCGGGTGGCGACGCCGAGGGTGTCCTCGCCGCCGATGGTGATGAGGGCCTCGACGCCGAGTGCGGCGAGGTTGTCCTTGATGCGCCGGATGCCGTCGGGCTGCTGGAGCGGGTTGGTGCGCGAGGAGCCGAGGACGGTGCCGCCGCGGGGCAGGATGCCGCGGACGGCCGGGATGTCGAGCGGGACGGTGTCGCCCTCCAGGGGGCCGCGCCAGCCGTCCCGGAAGCCGGTGAATTCGTAGCCGTACTCCTGGACGCCCTTGCGGACGACGGCCCGGATGACGGCGTTGAGCCCGGGGCAGTCGCCGCCTCCGGTCAGTACTCCGACCTTCATCGCACAACCCCTTTGCCAGGGTGGGTGGTTGAGGCCACTGTCCCGCGTGGGTCAGGCGTCGTCCAGACCCCGTTCGATCGCGTACCGCACCAGCTCCACCCGGTTGTGCAGCTGGAGCTTGCCGAGGGTGTTCTGGACGTGGTTCTGCACGGTGCGGTGGGAGATGACGAGGCGTTCGGCGATCTGCTTGTAGCTCAGGCCCTTGGCGACCAGGCGCAGCACCTCGGTCTCCCGGTCGGTGAGCCGGGGCGCGCCGGGGTCGTCGGTGCCCGCGGCGGGGGCCGGTTCGGAGGCCAGGCGGCGGTACTCGCCGAGGACCAGCCCGGCGAGCCCCGGGGTGAAGACCGGGTCGCCCGCGGCCGTGCGGCGCACCGCGTCCCTCAGCTCCTCGGTGGAGGCGGACTTCAGCAGGTATCCGGTCGCGCCGGACTTGACCGCCTCCAGTACGTCGGCGTGCTCCCCGCTCGCCGAGAGCACGAGCACGCGCAGCCTCGGGTCGGCGCCGACGACCTCCTTGCAGACCTGGACGCCGGGTCTGCCGGGCAGGTTGAGGTCGAGCACGAGGACGTCGGGGGCGGCGGCCCGGGCGCGGCGCACCGCCTGGTCGCCGTCGCTCGCGGTGGCGACCACGTCGAAGCCGGACTCGGCGAGGTCCCGGGCGACCGCGTCGCGCCACATCGGGTGGTCGTCGACCACCATGACCTTGATCGGGTCCTGGCGGTCGGGGTCCCGCCGCTCGGCGTCGTGTCGTTCGGGGCCGTGTCGTTCCGCGTCGTGTCGTTCCGCGTCGTGTCGTTGGGGGCCGTGTCGTTCAGTCATGGTCCGCTGCCTTCCCCCGCGCGGTGGTACCGGCGTTCTTCTTCGGTGCCTTCAGTTCGACCTCCGTGCCCTGTCCGGGCACCGAGATCAGCTCGGCCGTGCCGCCGAGGTCGCGCAGCCGCCCGCGGATCGACAGGGCCACGCCGAGCCGCCCCTCGCCCTCGGCCTCGGCGAGCCGCCCCGGCGGGATGCCCGGCCCCTCGTCGCGGACGGTGACGATCACCTCGTCCGGTTCGTCCTCGACCAGGATCCAGGCGCGGGCCCGCTCGCCGACGTGCTCGCGGACATTGTCCAGCGCGGCGCCCACGGCGGCGGCCAGTTCCCGCGCGGCACCCGGGGCCAGGAGGACCGGGGCGCCCGGCTCGGCGAGGTTCACCAGGGAGCCGGCGTACGGGGCGAGCAGGGCGCGCAGGTCGACGGGACCGTCCGGGTCCGTCCCCTCCCGCTCCTCGACCACCCGTACGAGCGCGCCGTCGGCGGCGTCCTCGGACACCCGGGACACGGGCACCAGGCCGCCGGAGACCAGGGTGCGCAGGGCCACCTCCTGCTCACCGGCGAGGCGGCCCAGCTCGGCCGCCTCGCCGCCGATGACGGCGCCCCGGCGCTGCACCATCGCCAGCACCTGGAGGACGCTGTCGTGGATGTCCCGGGCCAGCCGCTCGCGTTCCCTGGTCGCGGCCTCGATCTCCAGGGCGCGGGCGAGGGTGCGCTCGGAGGCGCGGGCGACCTCGACGACGTAGCCGATCGCGATGGAGGCGACCCAGACGAGGATGACGTTGTGCACGGTGTCGCGGGCCGGCGTGCCGCGTTCGACCAGGTTGGCGACGGCGACGAGGGTGGAGGCGACGGCGGCCCAGCGCCAGCCGCCCTTGATGGCGAAGGCCAGCACGGACCCGGCGGTCCATATCGACGGCAGGGTCGGCCCGCCGTCCGCGACGCGCTGGTGGGCGTCGGCGAAGGGCGTGAGCAGGATGCCGGCCAGCGCGATGGTGAGGTCGGCGGTGAGGAACCGCTTGGTGCAGCTCGCCGCGTTCGCGACCTTGGGGAGGGTGGCCAGGGTCCACACGAAGAGGACCGCGTAGTAGGCGACGGCGAGCCAGGGGCGGGCGAAGCCGGAGTAGGCGGTGGCGAAGAAGCCGATCGCGTACAGCATGGTGAGCACGCGGTAGCCGGCGAGCGCGCGCCACAGCGGCTGCTCGACCGACATCCTCATGACTCTCTCGCGCCTGGCCATGTCCCCCCTCCCCGGGCCCCGTGTCCGGTGCCGCCCGGACTACGTGCCGGCCCGGTCCTTGGCGGCCTTCGCCGCCTTGTCGTCCTTGGCGGCCTTGTCACCCTTGGCCGCCTTGTCGCCCTTGGCCGCCTTCTCCGCCTTCGCCGCCTCCGCGAGCTGCCGCTTCATGGCGGTCGCGTACATGTCGACGTACTCCTGGCCGGAGAGCTTCATGATCTCGTACATGACCTCGTCGGTCACCGCGCGGAGCACGAAACGGTCGTGCTCCATGCCCTGGTAGCGGGAGAAGTCCAGCGGCTTGCCGATGCGGATGCCGGGCCGCATCAGCTTCGGCATCACCTGGCCGGGCGGCTGGATCTTCTCGGTGTCGATCATGGCGACCGGGACGACGGGCGCGCCGGCGGCGAGGGCCACGCGCGCCAGCCCGCCCGGCTTGCCGCGGTAGAGGCGGCCGTCCGGGGAGCGGGTGCCCTCGGGGTAGATCCCGAACAGCTCGCCGCGCTCCAGGACCTCTATGCCGCTCTTGATGGCGGCCTCCCCCGCGCCGCGCGCGCCGGAGCGGTCCACCGGGAGCTGGCCCACGCCCTTGAAGAACGCGGCGGTGAGCCGGCCCTTGATCCCGGGGGTGTTGAAGTACTCGGCCTTGGCGATGAAGGTCACCTTGCGGTCGAGGACGGCCGGCAGGAAGAACGAGTCGGAGAACGACAGGTGGTTGCTCGCCAGAATGGCGGGGCCGTCGGCCGGGATGTGCTCCAGGCCCTCCACCCAGGGCCGGAAGGCGAGCTTCAGCGACCCTCCGATGGTGACCTTCATCGTGCCGTACAACAACCGAGTGCCTCCCGTGTCCGTGGGTCAGACCTTATCCCGGGAGACCGTCAATGGCCCCGACGGCCCTGGTCGGTGTCCGTGCGGTCGCGTACGGTGAAAGACCCGCGAGTACCCCTGACGACAGGAGACCGAGACGTGTCGGTCCTGCCCGGAGCCGAGCCGTTCCGCCACGAGGGCGGTGCGGTCGGCGTCCTCCTCTGTCACGGTTTCACCGGTTCCCCGCAGTCGCTGCGCCCCTGGGCGCGGTACCTTGCCGCACGCGGCCTGACCGTGGCGCTGCCGCTGCTGCCCGGGCACGGCACGCGCTGGCAGGACATGCAGGTCACCGGCTGGCAGGACTGGTACGCGGAGGTGGACCGCGAGCTGCGCGCCCTGCGCGAGCGCTGCGAGCGCGTCTTCGTGGCCGGTCTGTCCATGGGCGGCGCGCTGGCGCTGCGGCTGGCCGCCAAGCACGGGGACGCGGTGTCGGGCGTCGTCGTCGTCAACCCGGCGAACAGGATGCACGGCGTCGCCCAGCACGCCCTTCCGGTCCTGCGCCACCTGGTGCCCGCGACGAAGGGCATCGCCAGCGACATCGCCAAGCCGCACAGCGCGGAGCTGGGGTACGACCGGGTGCCGCTGCACTCGGCGCACTCGCTGCGCGCCTTCTTCCGTCTCGCCGACGGCGACCTGCCGCAGGTGACCCAGCCGCTGCTGTTGCTGCGCAGCCCGCGGGACCATGTGGTGCCGCCGGCCGACTCGGCGCGGATCCTGGGCCGGGTGTCGTCGACGGACGTGACGGAGATCCTGCTGGAACAGAGCTACCACGTGGCGACGTTGGACCACGATGCGGACCGGATCTTCGCTCAGAGCGTCGCGTTCATCGGCCGGCTCGCGCCCGGTTCCATCGGGGAACCGGAGCCCGGTCTCGGCAAGGAAGGGACGACCGCAGGTGGCTGAGCACGACTCCGACCGCGAGGACCGCGAGGAGCGCGAGGAGCGGGACCTGGAGCGGGAGCACCGCGAGGGACGGGAGCGCGCGGCGGACGGCGGGCCCGAGGCACAGGACGCGCCTTTCGACGAGGACGCGGCCTGGGCCTCGATCGTCGCCGGGTACGGGGAGGAGCCCCCGGACCCGCCGGGCGCCAAGCCGTTCAAGTCGGTCGAGGACCTGGCGCTGCTGGAGCCCGAGGTGAACGACGAGAAGCCCTCGGCGGACCGGCCCTCCTCGGACCGGCCGCTGGGGAGTTCCGTCGCGTTCGCCCCCGGCATCGGCCCCCGCGACCACACGCCCGCCGAGCCGTCCGACGACGACTTCGACACGGACGACGAGGGCCACTTCGTGCCGCCCGAGCCGCCGCCGCTGCCCGAGACCGACCCCACCTCGAAGTTCGCCTGGCTGGGCGTGCTCGGCGGCCCGGTGCTGCTCCTGCTGGCGGTGGTGCTCGGCTGGGACATGACCTGGTGGCTGACGACCCTGTGCATCGGCGGTTTCCTCGGCGGCTTCGCCACGCTGGTCGTGCGGATGCGGACGGGCGACGAGGACGACGACGATCCGGGGCGGGGCGCGGTGGTCTAGGCCCTGTGGCCGGCCGGGCCCCGGGGTCAGGCGGTCGCGGGTACGCGGAGGGCGGTCAGGACCGGAAGGTGGTCCGTGGCCGCCCTCAGGTCGTCCTCGGCCACCCCGGCCAGTCCCGACGGCACCCCGCAGCCCAGCACCTCGATGCCCTCGGTGACGAAGACCGCGTCGATACGGCGGTCCGGGGCGGTGGCGGGGAAGGTGTACTCGCCGCCCCAGGGCGCGGCGGTCCAGCAGTCGCGCAGCACCTCGCCGAGCCGCCGGAAGGTGCGGCCGCCGGGGCGTTCGTTCAGGTCGCCGCCCGCCACGGCGTGCGGCACGCCGAGGCCGGCCAGCCGGTCGAGGAGCATCCCCGCCTGCTCGTGGCGCTCGTCCGGCTGCAGCGACAGGTGGGAGCTGAGTACGCCGATACGGGCGCCGCCGAACCGGACCACGGCGGTGGCCAGGCCCCGGCGGTGCCGGCCGGGGGTGAGCGGGAGCAGCACGTCCTCGGTGCGTTCCACGGTGGCCCGCAGGGAGCAGAGCAGCGCGGGGCCGGCGGCGGTGGCGCCGCCGGAGAGCAGGACCAGGTCGGCGGCACGCGCCAGGCGGGTGATCTTCTTGCGCCAGCGGAAGAAGCGGGGGGCCTCCTGGAGGAGGACGAGGTCGGGCGCGCAGGCCTTGATGACGCGGGCGAGGGCGTCGGTGTCGTCGCGCAGCGAGCGGATGTTGTAGCTCAGGACGCGGATGACCGCGGAACCGTCGGGTTCGGTGCGGGAGTTGGGCAGCGCGGGGAGGGATGTTGCCATGCCGTCAATTTACGGGACCGCATGATCAGGCGCCTCATGGGTCGGGGCGCGGGGTTCGTGGGCGACTGCCGGTCGGATGTGGCTGGTCGCGCAGTTCCCCGCGCCCCTTGGCGCGTGCAGTGAGCGTTGCTTACATGATCGGGTCGGGCTCCCGGGCCAGGTCGGCCGCGCCGACCAGGCCGGCCTTGTTGCCGAGCTGGGCGGCGACGACGTCGGCGACCGGGCGCCAGTTGCCGCCGACCAGCCAGCGCTTGTAGGACTTGCGGATCGGGTCGAGGACCAGGTCGCCCTCGTCCGAGAGGCCGCCGCCGACGATGAAGGCGGACGGGTCGAAGAGCGAGGCCAGGTCGGCGAGACCGGCACCGGCCCAGCGGGCCAGCTCCCGGTAGGAGTCGACGGCGACCGGGCAGCCCTGGCGGGCGGCGACCGAGATGTGCTTGCCCTCGATGCCGTCGGGGGTGCCGTCGCCGAGCGCGAGCAGCACCTCGGCGCGCTCGGGGGTGGCGTTGGCGCGCTGCTTGGCGTACCTCACCAGCGCCCGTCCCGACGCGTACTGCTCCCAGCAGCCCTGCGAGCCGCAGCCGCACAGCAGGCCGTCGGGCACCATGCGGATGTGGCCGAACTCGGCGGCGACGCCGAAGTGACCGCGGCGCAGCTTGTTGCCGATGATGATGCCGCCGCCGAGGCCGGTGCCGAGGGTGATGCAGATGACGTTGCGGTGGCCCTTGCCGCCGCCGAACTTGTACTCGCCCCAGGCCGCGGCGTTGGCGTCGTTCTCCACCACGACCGGGAGGCCGACGCGGGCCTCGACCTTCTCCTTGAGCGGCTCCTGGCGCCAGTCGATGTTGGGCGCGAAGTAGACCGTGGAGCGCTGGCGGTTGACGTATCCGGCGGCACCGATTCCGACGCCGACGATCTCGTGCCCCACGCGTGCGCCCTCCACCGCGGAGGCGATGGCGTCCACGATGGCCTCGGGTGTGGTGGGGGTCGGCACCTTGTGGGTCGAGAGGATGTTGCCTTCCTCGTCGACCACGCCGGCCGCGATCTTCGTGCCGCCGATGTCGACGCCGATGGTGAGTCCCATGAATCCCTCAGTTCGGTCGAGCCCCGCTAAGGGCAACCGTACCCGAGGCGGGGCTCAGTCCAGGTCGATGCGCTGCCCCGGGCCGGTGCCCCCGTCGTCCTCGTCGCGGCCGTCGGTGCCGCGTTCGTCCAGGTCACGGGGGTCGCTCGGGTCCCCCGGCGCGGTGTCCCCGGTGGTCCAGCGGCGTTCCTGGTTCTGGACGGCGGAGCGGTAGGCGGCGAGCAGTTCACCACCGGCGGCGGCGAGGTGGTCGAACAGGTCCGGGTTGCGCTCGATGACCGGTTCGACGGCGGCCTTGGCCTGCTGGACGACCTGCCGGACCAACTGCTGGGCGGCGGGTCCGGCGACCTGGCCGAGCAGGGGGGACTGGAGACCGGACAGCTTGTCCGCGACGGTGTCGACGAGCCGGCGCAGCTCCTCGGCGGCCGAGCCGGGCGGCGGCCCGTACGCGGCCCGGCGGCGGGCCTTCTCGGCCTCCAGGTCCTCGGCGCACGCGGTCGCCCAGGCGTCGGTGTCGCTCGCACGCGGCTCCGCTGCCGCCCCGCGCGTCTCGTCGGTCGCTCGCGTCTCGTCGACCGCGTCGGCCTCGTCGGGGCGGGGGGCCTCGGACGGGGGGAGCTCTTCGCTCATGACGGACTCCTGACTACGGTTCGTCCTTACGACGTTACCCGAACGGGCCCGTGTTCCGGGGGCCCCGCGGGTCATCGCCCCCGCGGCCACAGTTCCGGGTCGGGCGCGAACCGGACGGCGAGCGTGCCCTCGCGCAGGGCGGCCCCGTCGACGGTGCAGCGGCGCAGCGCCGACGGCAGCGGGACGGTGCGGCGGAACGGCCCGGCGGCGACGACCAGTTCGTCGCCGCGGCGGACCAGGTCGAGCTCCTCGCGTACGGCGCCGGGCAGCGGGATGTGCCAGACCAGCACGCCGTCCTCGGCCAGCCGGTCGGTGACGGGCCACTCGACCGGGGAGGCGTCCGGGTTGACGCCCGGCACGGCGAGGGCCGCGAGGTCGTCCGTGCCGCGCGGGTCGTGGCCGAGATGGGCGACGGCGCGGACGTCGTACGCGCCCCGCCACTCCTCCAGGGTCTTGCGCTGCTGGGCGAGGGGGCCGCTGAGCCAGCTGTCCGCCGGGGTGTCCTCGGGCAGCACGCGGTTGGCGACCAGCAGGTCGGTGCGCAGTCCGCGCAGGGCCAGGCCGAGGGCGGTGGTGCGGACGGCGTCGGCTCCGGCCGGTCCGGGCTCGGCGACCAGCCGTACGACGGTGTTCCGGTCGGCCAGGACGGACTCGGCGGCGGCGAGTTCCAGGTCCCAGCGGGCGGTGGTCTTGTACAGCGCCTCGGTGGGCATGGGGACGCCGGCGAGCCGGCCGAGGACCGGGCGCAGGGCGCGGGCGGCCTGCCGCTCGGGCGGGAGCAGGCGGCGCAGGCCGCGGCGCAGTTCCTCGGGCGCGGCGAGCAGGGCGAGGGCGCGCGGGGCGGGCGGCAGGTCGACGACGAGGAGGTCGTGCGCCTCGGCGAGGGCGGCCTCGCGCAGGGCACGCAGCAGGGCGAGGTCGTCGGCCCCGGGCAGCGGGGTGAGTTCCTCGGGGTCGAGGCGGGAGGCGCCGAGGAGGTCGAGCGCGGAGGCGGCGCGGTCCTGGAGGGCGGCGAGGGCGTCCCGGAAGCCCTGGGCGGCGTCGGGGCGCCAGGCGGTGAGGCCGGGTTCGACGGGGGTCGGGGCCGGGCCGGTGCGCACGCCGAGTGCGGCGCCGAGGGTGTCGTCGCGGTCGGTGCCGAGGAGGAGGGTGCGGGTGCCCTGCCGGGCTGCGGTGAGCGCGGTGGCGGCGGCGACGGTGGTACGGCCGGTGCCGCCGGGGCCCGTGATCAGGAGGGTGCGCATGGGGGTGAACGGTACCGGTGCCTTGGCGGCGCCGGGTGCGGGTGTGCGGTGGTGGGTGCGCTGCCCGGCGGTGCGGGGTGCCGGTGCCGGCGGGGGAGTTCGCAGCCCGGCGGTGCGGGGTGCCGCTGCGCCCACCCGTGCCGCCCCAGCGGCACGACTGCCCGCAGCTACGGCGGCGTCGGCGGCGGATGTCCGCAGTTGCGCTACTTTCCCGACTCGACCCGCTTCTTCAGGCCTGCCAGGGCTCGGTCGATGATGACCTTTTCCGCCTTGCGCTTGATCATGCCGAGCATCGGGATCTTGACGTCCACCGTCAGCCGGTAGGTGACCTCCGTGCCCGTGCCCGCCGGGCGGAGCAGGTAGGAGCCGTCGAGGGAGCGCAGCATCTGGGACTTCACCAGCGTCCAGGACACCTCGTGCTCACCGGTCCAGGTGTACCCCAGCGTCTGGTCGTCCTTGATCGCCCCGGCGTCCATGACGAGCCGGACCTGCTCGGCGCGCCCCTGCTCGTCGGTCGCGAGGACCTGCGCCTCCTTCACCTCGCCGGTCCAGTCCGGATAGCGCTCGAAGTCGGAGATCACCGCCATGACGTCGGCCGGAGCCGCCTCGATGGTGATGCTCGAGCTGGTGTGTTCCGCCATCGCCGTGGCTCCTCCGGATGCGGGCCGCTACTGAGGTCGTCGTGCGCCCGTCGCGCGCACGTGTGTGCCGCGTGAAGGCTATCGCGCACGGGGAGGCCGCATGCCACCACCCACCTGCGCGGCCGAACCGCACCCGGTCACCACTCCAGCGCCCACGGCCGCCCACTCGACGCGAAGTGGCCGACGTTCACGCACTCGGTCGCCCCGACGCGCATCCGCCGGGCCAGCGGCTGGTGGACGTGTCCGAACAGGGCGTAGCGGGGCCGGGTGCGGCGGATCGCGTCCAGCAGCGCGCGGCTGCCCCGCTCGAAGCGCCGGGCCACCGTGTCGTAGACCAGTTCCGGCACGTCCGGCGGGATGTGGGTGCACAGCACGTCCACCTCGCCGACGGCCTCGATCTTCGCGGCGTACTCCTCGTCACCGATCTCGTACGGCGTGTTCATCGGGGTCCGCAGGCCGCCGCCGACGAAGCCGAAGACGCGGCCGCCGATCTCCACCCGCTCCCCGTCGAGCACGGTGGTGCCGGGCCCGGCGTACTCGGACCACAGCGGGGGCACGTCGACGTTGCCGTAGGTGGCGTACGTCGGGGTGGGGAAGGCGGCGAACAGCTCGGCGTACTGCTTGCGCACCGCCCGCTCGATCAGCTCGCGCGGCTCCCCGCCGGCCTCCGCCCACAGCCGCCTGCCGAACTCCCGCGCCTCGTCGAAACGGCGGGCGGTGCGCAGCGCGACGATGCGGTCCGCGTTCGCGACGCCGAACAGGTCGGGGAAGATGCCGCGCGAGTGGTCGGCGTAGTCGAGGAAGAGGACCAGGTCCCCGAGGCAGATCAGGGCGTCGGCGCCGTCGCCGGCCCGGGCCAGGTCGCGGGCGTTGCCATGGACGTCGCTGACCACGTGGACGCGCGTGCTCGTGTTACGGGGCGGTGTGGGTGCCATGGCGATCAAGCGTAAGCAGCGCGCGCGTGATGTGAACAGTGGCGGTCGGACCTGCGGTTACTGGCTGGTCCGTTGATCCGTCGACTACTGTGCGCAAAGCAAACCCCATCCGTGTGACGCAGCGAACATCTCGCGGGGACCCCCTGTCGGAGAACGCATACCGGCGGGTAACGTCCGGGCAGTCCAGTCGTGCTCTGGATTTCAACATGTGAATCCCACATGAGTCCTCCGGAGCCACAGCCCGAGCCTTGGACCGCACCGTCGCATCACACAACGTCGTGGCGCCGGCGCCCTATGAGGAGCAGCAGTCTTGCGCGAGTTCAGCCTTCCGGCCTTGTACGAGGTCCCCGCGGACGGAAACCTGACCGACATCGTCCGCAGAAACGCCGCGCAGCATCCCGACGTCGCCGTCATCGCCCGCAAGGTGGGAGGCGTCTGGCAGGACGTCACCGCGCGCGCCTTCCTCGCCGAGGTGCACTCCGCCGCCAAGGGGCTCATCGCCTCCGGTGTCCAGCCGGGCGACCGGGTCGGCCTGATGTCCCGCACGCGCTACGAGTGGACGCTGCTGGACTTCGCGATCTGGAGCGCGGGCGCGATCACCGTGCCGGTGTACGAGACCAGCTCGGCAGAGCAGGTGCAGTGGATCCTCGGCGACTCGGGTGCCACGGCGTGCGTGGTGGAGTCGGCCGGGCACGCCGCCGCGGTCGAGTCGGTGCGCGAGCAACTGCCGGCCCTCAAGAACGTCTGGCAGATCGACGCCGACGCCGTGGAGGAGCTGGGGCGGGTGGGCCAGGACGTCACGGACCGCACCGTCGAGGAGCGCGGCTCGATCGCGAAGGCCGACGACCCCGCGACCATCGTCTACACCTCGGGCACCACGGGCCGCCCCAAGGGCTGCGTGCTCACCCACCGCAGCTTCTTCGCGGAGTGCGGCAACGTGGTGGAACGGCTGCGCCCGCTCTTCCGCACCGGTGAGTGCTCGGTCCTCCTCTTCCTGCCGCTCGCCCACGTCTTCGGCCGCCTGGTCCAGGTCGCGCCGATGATCGCGCCGATCAAGCTGGGCAACGTCCCGGACATCAAGAACCTCACCGACGAGCTGGCCGCCTTCCGGCCCACGCTGATCCTCGGCGTGCCGCGCGTCTTCGAGAAGGTGTACAACTCGGCGCGCGCCAAGGCCCAGGCGGACGGCAAGGGCAAGATCTTCGACAAGGCCGCCGACACCGCGATCGCGTACAGCACGGCCCTGGACACGCCGTCGGGCCCGTCCGTCGGCCTGAAGATCAAGCACAAGGTCTTCGACAAGCTCGTCTACAGCAAGCTCCGCACGGTCCTCGGCGGGCGCGGCGAGTACGCCATCTCCGGCGGCGCCCCGCTCGGCGAGCGGCTCGGGCACTTCTTCCGCGGCATCGGCTTCACGGTGCTGGAGGGCTACGGCCTGACCGAGTCCTGCGCGGCCACCGCCTTCAACCCCTGGGACCGGCAGAAGATCGGCACGGTCGGCCAGCCGCTGCCCGGCTCGGTGGTGCGCATCGCGGACGACGGCGAGGTGCTGCTGCACGGCGAGCACCTGTTCAAGGAGTACTGGAACAACCCGGGCGCGACCGCGGAGGCGCTGGCCGACGGCTGGTTCCACACCGGCGACATCGGCACCCTGGACGAGGACGGCTACCTGCGGATCACCGGCCGCAAGAAGGAGATCATCGTCACCGCCGGCGGCAAGAACGTCGCCCCGGCCGTCATGGAGGACCGCATCCGCGCGCACGCGCTGGTCGCGGAGTGCATGGTGGTCGGCGACGGGCGGCCCTTCGTGGGCGCGCTGGTCACCATCGACGAGGAGTTCCTGGGGCGCTGGTGCGCGGAGCACGGGAAGCCGGCCGGCTCGACGGCGGTGTCGCTGCGGGAGGATCCGGAACTGCTCGCGGCGATCCAGGACGCGGTCGACGACGGGAACGCGGCGGTGTCCAAGGCGGAGTCGGTGCGGAAGTTTAGGGTGCTGGGGGCGCAGTTCACCGAGGAGTCGGGGCATTTGACTCCGTCGTTGAAGCTGAAGCGGAATGTTGTGGCGAAGGATTACGCGGACGAGATCGAGGCGATTTACGCCAAGTAGGGCGCCCATGGGGGTGCCGGGTACGGTTCGTTGGCGGCTTTCCGTCCGTCGGGGCTGGTCGCGCAGTTCCCCGCGCCCCTGAGGTCAGTCCGACTCCCCCGTGCCGACAAGGCGCCCCGCGTTATAGCAAAGCCTTCAGGCGCTCTGCCAGTAGGTCCCAGCGCCATTTCTCCTCGACCCAGGTCCTGCCCCGTTCGCCCATCCTGCGGCGGAGTTCTGGGTCGGCGAGGAGGGTGGTGATGCGGTCGGCCGACTCGTTCGGGTCCTCGCCGCGGACCACCCAGCCCGTCTCGCCGTCGAGTACCGCGTCGGGGGCGCCGCCCGAGTCGCCGGCGACGACGGGCAGGCCGGTCGCGGAGGCCTCCAGGTAGACGATGCCGAGGCCCTCCACGTCGAGGCCGCCCCGGCGGGTGCGGCAGGGCATGGCGAAGACGTCCCCGGCGCCGTAGTGCGCGGGCAGTTCGGACCAGGGCACGGCGCCGGTGAAGTGGACGGCGGCGGCGACGCCGGTCTCCTCGGCGAGGCGGCGCAGGTCCTTCTCGTAGGGGCCGCCGCCGACGATCAGCAGGACGGCGTCCGGCTCGGCGGCGAGGATGCGCGGCATCGCGCGGATCAGGGTGTCCTGGCCCTTGCGCGGGACCAGGCGGGAGACGCAGACCACGACGGGGCGGTCGGTGAGGCCGAGGCGGGCGCGCACCTCGTCGCCGCCGCCGGCCGGGTGGAAGGTCTTCTCGTCGACGCCGGGCGGCAGTTGCACCATCCGGGCGGCGGCCTCGGGGGTGAGCGCGCCCGCGATCCGGGAGCGCGTGTACTCGCCGAGGTAGGTGATCGTGTCCGTCGACTCCCCGATCCGGCGCAGCAGTTGCCGGGCGGCGGGAAGCCGGGCCCAGCCCGCCTCGTGGCCGTGGGTGGTGGCGACGAGGCGCTCGGCGCCCGCCTTGCGCAGGGCCGGGGCCATCAGGCCTAGGGGCGCGGCCGCCCCGAACCACACCGACGTGCAGCCGTGCTCGCGCAGCAGCCCCACCGCCCGCCGGGTGGCGCCCGGCGTCGGCAGCAGCATCGTGGTGCGGTCCCGTACGACGGTGAAGGGCTGCTCGGCGTCGAAGGCGGCGGTGGCCTCGACGCCCTCGCGGCCGCGCTTCCAGGTGGAGGCGTAGACGACCAGCCGCTCGGGGTCCAGGCGCAGCGCCATGTTGTGCAGGAAGGCCTGGATGCCGCCCGGGCGGGGCGGGAAGTCGTTGGTCACGATCAAGGTCTTGCGCACGCCGCCGACCCTACCGAACCGGCTGCCGGGAGCCTGGCCCGGCCGCCTCCTGTGGCACGCCCACAGGGGTCCGGGTCATCATGGCCGCACCGGGGGACCAGCGGGTACGAGGCGGGGACAGGCAGGTACGGACGGTCACGGGCGGTCACGGACGGGCAGGGAGCGCGTGGAGACGAGGGACGCGGGGCGGTCACGGGTGTGGCTGCCGACGGTCTGGGGCGCCACCCGGCTGGTGCTGCTGCTGTTCGTGCTGAAGGTGCTGGTCTTCCCCGGTCCGGACGTCACCGGCGACGTGTCCGTCATCTACCGGGACTGGGCCGACGTGCTGCGCACCGGAACGTTTCCGCTGGACGACGTCACCTGGCAGTATCCGCCGGCGGCGGCCTTCGCGGTCCTCTCCCCCGGCCTGCTGCCCTTCCTGGAGTACGCGACGGCCTTCTTCGTCCTCGCGTGTGTCACGGACGCCGCGGTCCTGGCGCTGCTGTGGCAGGCCGGCCGGGGGACGGGGCGGTCGCCGCGCGGGGCGTGGGTGTGGGTGGCGGGCGTACCGCTGCTCGGTCCCACGGTGTACGCCCGCTACGACGTGATGGTCACGGCCGTCGCGGTGGCCGCGCTGCTCGCCGCCGGGCGGCATCCGCGCGTGGCGGGGGCCCTGGCGGCGGTCGGGGCGCTGCTGAAGGTGTGGCCGGCGCTGGTGCTCGTCGGGATGCGGGGGCGCGGGCCGTGGGTCGCCGCCGCGGTGAGCGGGGCCGGGCTGGCCGCGCTGTTCGCCGTGTCGATGCCCGGGGCGTTCGCGTTCCTGACGTTCCAGCGTGAGCGGGGCATCGAGGTGGAGTCGCTGGGCTCGCTGGTCTTCCACGTCGCGCGGCACTTCGGCTGGGAGGGCGGGGTGCTGCTGAACTACGGCTCGATGGAGTTCCTGGGCCCGCACGTGGACACCGTGGGCACGGTCTCGCTGGGGCTGAGCGCGGTGGCATTCGGCTGGCTGCTGCTGTGGCGGGTGCGGGCCTCGCGGTCGGCGTCCCACCGGTTCGCGGCGCACACGGCGGCGGACGCGGCCTTCGTGGCGGTGCTGATGTTCACGGTGACCAGCCGGGTGATCAGCCCGCAGTACCTGGTGTGGCTGGTGGGCCTCGGTGCGGTCTGCCGGTGCTTCCGGGCGAGCCGGATGCGGGTGCCGGTCGCCCTGGTGCTGGCGGCGACCCCGCTGACGGCGCTGGAGTTCCCGCTCCTGTTCGCGGACGTGGTGGCGAGCACCCCCTTCGGCATCACGCTCCTGTTCGTCCGCAACGGCCTGCTGGTGGCCGCCACCCTCCTCGCCGCCCGCGCGCTGTGGCGGGGCACGGTGCGCCACGGGACCGAGGTCCCGGCCGAACGGCCCGCCCCCCTCACCCGAGCCACGCCCGCGGACACACCCACCGGGGCGCCCTGAAGCCCGCCGGCGGAGAGCCCACGCGGCTCAGCCGATCATCCGAGCCGGGTCCGCAGGTACGCTCGCCAGCGGGCCGTGAAGTCGTCCGGTGTCGTTCCGAGGACCTCGTGCAGCGCGGCCTCCACCGCGCCGGCGCGGTCGTCGTGGGTGCCCACGGAGCGGTAGAACGCGTCCAGCCGGTCCTCGCCCCACTGCTCGGCGATCATCCGGCAGGCCAGCCAGCCGCCCTCGTAGGCGCGGGCCAGTGCCTCCGCGTCGGCGGTGAAGCCGAAGTCCTCGTCGGTCGGCAGCCGCGCGGGCACCCGGCCCTCGGCGACCGCGTCGGCCAGTTCGGGGGCGGCCTGGGCGGCGGTGCGGCCGCTGCCGCGGTAGCCGACCCAGTCGGCGTAGCCCTCGGAGAGCCACAGCGGGGTGGCGGAGGTGGTGTCGGCGCGGGTGGCGACGTGGGTCGTCTCGTGGGTGAGCACGACCTGCCTGCCCAGGCTGCCCAGCAGGCCGTACGCGTCGGGGTTGACGATGATCCGGTCCGCGGGGGCGTGTTCCCGGCCGCCCGTCTCCCCGGTGGTGACCGCGGCGATGCCCCGGTAGGACGAGGCCGGGGAACCGAGCAGGCCCGCCATGCCCTCCACCGACCTGGGGACGACCACGACCACGCGGCGGGACCAGTCGCCGTCCCAGGCGTCCGAGACGGCCGGCACCGCGCGGTCGGCCAGGTCGGCGAAGCGGCGCAGGGCGGTGGTGGACTGCCCCACGCCGAGGACGAGGCTGTGCGTGCCGCGCACGACCCGGACCGCGCCCTGGTCCCAGGGCTGCTGGCCGGACTCCTTGGCGGGGCGGTCGGAGTCGACGGTCCAGGTCCCGGCCGTGCCGTCCCGGCTCAGCCGCACGGTGCGGCCCGCGGAGACGGGGCCCCGGTCGTAGCCCTCGACGCGGTAGCGCAGCTCGACGTCGGCGGTGGCGGTGTCGCCGCTGCGCTCCACGTCCCGCACCCGGTAGGACCAGGCGGCGAGCGGGATCGCGCTCAGGTTGCCGAAGCCGGTGCCGGTGCCGGTGCGCGCGTAGGCGGCCGCGTCGTGGGCGAGGACGGCCGCCGCCCGCCGGTCGAGCACCCGCTGGACGTCGGTCGAGGACGGATCGGCCGCGGTCCGGCCGCCGCAGCCCACGAGCGCGACCAGCAGCAGGCACAGCGCCACCACCGAGAACCCCGACACCCGCCTTCGACCAGCCACCTTCCCGATCGTACGGGCGCCGGGCCACGGAAGGCACCGGGCGATGCGGGCTCGGCGGACCCGGCGGACGCGGCGGGCCCGGCGGACGCGGCGGACGCAGCGGACGCAGCGGACGCAGCGGACGCGGCGGACGCGGCGGACGCGGCGGACGCGGCGGACGCAGCGGACCCGGCGGGCCCGGCAGTCGCGGCGGACCCACCGGACCAGGCGGACGCAGCGGACGCAGCGGACCCGGCAGTCGCGGCGGACCCACCGGACCAGGCGGACCCGGCGGACGCGGCGGACGCAGCGGACCCGGCGGACCTGGCGGACCCGGCAGTCGCGGCGGACGCAGCGGACCCGGCGGACCTGGCGGACCCGGCAGTCGCGGCGGACCCGGCGGACCCGCCGGACCCGGCAGTCGCAGCGGACCCGGCGGACACGGCGGGCCGAAGGGGCCGTGGGGTCACACCCTGGTGATCGACGAGATCGGCATCATGGCGACCGGGTCGTAGCGCACCGGCGCGCCGGGGTAGGGCGCGTGGATCACCTGGCCGTTGCCGGCGTACATGCCGATGTGGCTGGCGTCGTCGCGGTAGGCGACCAGGTCGCCGGGGCGGGCCTCGGCCAGGGACACGTGCCGTCCGGCGCCGGTCTGTGCCTGGGAGGTGCGCGGGATGCCCACCCCGGCCTGCGCGTAGGCCCACTGGGTCAGGCCCGAGCAGTCGAAGCCGGAGGGTCCGTTGGCGCCCCAGACGTAGGGCTTGCCGAGGGCGGAGCGGGCGGCGGCGAAGGCGGCCCCGGCCCGGCCGGAGGCGGGAGCGGCACCGCCGGCGAGGGCGGTCAGGTCCTCGCGGCCGGAGCGGGAGCCGCGCTGGTAGGCGGTGCGTTCGTCGTCCGGCAGGGCGGCGAGCAGCGCGCGGGCCTTGGCCAACTTGCGCTCCACGGTCTTCTTGTGGGCGGCCACGGCCTTGCGGCCCCGCTCCAGCTCGGTGAGTTTGCCGGCCGCCTCGGCACGGTCCTGGGCGAGGTCGCGCATCGCCTGCTGGAGTTCCCTCAGCTCACCCGCCTGGCGGGTGGTGATCCGGTCGAGCACGGAGGCCCGGTCGAGGTAGTCGTCCGGTTCGGCGGAGAGCAGCAGCGCCAGCGACGGGTCGATGCCGCCGGAGCGGTACTGCGCGCCGGCCAGCGAACCGAGCGCGTCCCGCATGGTGTTGACGCGTTCCTGCTGCCGGGCGATGGACTCCTGCGCGGTGGCGACCTCCTCGCGCAGCGCGTCGGTGCGCGCGTCGGCCTTGTTGTAGGCCTCGGTCGCCTGCTCCGCCTCGGTGTGCAGCCGGTCCACCTCCGCCCGCCGGTCGTCCTGCGGGGCGGCCGGGGCCGCGGGCGCGGCGGTGGCCGGTACGGCGCCCAGCAGTGCGGCGGCCACGGAGAGCAGGCCGACGGCGGCGGTGGAGCCACGGTCGAACCCGGATGGTGCAAGGCGGCGATGGGACCCCACGGGAAGCCGCACTCCTTCCGCTGGCGGACGGGAAACGCGGCAGACAGTAACCCCCCGGCGGGGCACCGGCCAACGACCTCGGGCGCCGCGCAACACGACGCCCCGCCGCTGACGCAGGTCACCGGCGGGGCGAGGGGTCACAGGGCCCGGACGTGATTCGCCCGAACGGGCGGCACGGCGGGGACGGCTTCGGGTGGCGCGGGTCGTCCGGGTCGGCCCCGGACGCGGGGCAGGGTCAGACCCGTACGCCGAACATGAACGGACCGCCGATGGTGCTCATCGACTCGTAGCGGACGTTCGTGCCGGTGCGCGGCGCGTGCAGGACCTGGCCGTTGCCGGCGTAGAGGCCGACGTGGTGCAGGTCGCTGAAGAAGAAGACGAGGTCGCCGACCTGCAGCTGGCTCGACGAGGAGATGCGCGTGCCGTAGTTGGCCTGCGCCTGGGAGGTGCGCGGGATGCCGACGCCGGCCTGCGCGTACGCCCAGGAGGTCAGGCCCGAGCAGTCGAAGGAGGACGGGCCGGTGGCACCGTAGACGTAGGGCGTGCCTATCTTGCCCTGGGCGGCGGCGAAGGCGGCCCCCGCGCGGCCGGAGGCGGGGGTGGACTTGCCGCCGGTGAGGACCTGGCGCTCGCTGGCGCGGTTGGAGCGCTGCTGCTCCTCCTGGAGGGCGGCCTTCTCCTGCGCGGTGAGCGTGTTGAGCAGCTTCTGCGCGGAGGAGAGCTTGCCCTGGACTTCCTTCTTCTTCTTGCCCAGCTCGGTGCGGGTGGCGGAGAGGTCCTTGAGCTTCTCGGAGGCCTCGGAGCGCTGCTGCGCGAGGTCGCGCTGCTTGACCTGGATCTTCTTCAGCGCCTCGACCTGCTGGCCGCTGAGCTGGTCGAGGGTGGAGGCCTTGTCCAGGTAGTTGTCCGGGTCGGCGGACAGGAAGAGCTGGAGGGAGGGGTCGATGCCGCCGGAGCGGTACTGGGCGCTGGCCATCGAACCGAGGCCGTCGCGCAGCTCGTTGAGCTCCTCCTGGCCGCGGGCGACGTTGTCCTGGATGGTGGAGATCTCCTTCTGGAGCTTCTCCTGCTTCTCCTTGGCGCCGTTGTACTTCTCGGTGGCCTGCTCGGCCTCCTCGTAGAGCTTGTCGACCTTGGCCTTGACCTCGTCCTTGCTCGGCTTCTCGCTCGGGGCGGCGTTGGCGGCCTGGGAGCTGAGAGCGACAGCGGCGGCGGCAGCGGTGGTGAGCACGGTCACGCGCGTGCGGCTCGGCTGCTTGGGACGACGGTGGGACGCCACGGAGACGAGCTCCTTCTTGAGAGGGATCACCCGTTCGAGGGTTCGAAGGGTGACCCTAGTGACCCACTCGTGATCAGTTCAAATCCTCCGCCGAAAAATCACGGTTACGCACCGCGTTTTCCGCCACAACTCACCTGCAGTGACGCCTTCCTGACACTACGTTGCGTGACGGTTCCGTCAATTCGGGCATAGGGCGCCTACGTTGCGGTTGGTACGGAAGTGAAGGAGGGGCTAGGAAAGCCGCTTGAGGAGCACCACGGACGCCACCGGGCGTGCGCCCGCGCGCGCCACGCCGTCGGCGACCTCGCGGTCGGTGGAGACGACGATGACCGGCCGGCCCGGCGGCTCGGCCCGCACCAGCTGGCGGATCAGCTCGTCGGCGGTGACACCCGGCTTGGAGAACAGCACCCGCACCCCGCGCGGCGGCGCGAGCAGCACCGGCGCGACGAGTTCGGCCCCGTCGAAGACACAGGTCATCTCGGCGCCGGTCTGCGCGGCGAGCTGGGAGAGCTGGCCGAGCAGCCGCAGCCGCTGCTTCTCCAGGGGCATCTGCGGATAGCCGGTCTTGGTGACGTTGTAGCCGTCGACGACCAGGTGCGCCTGGGGCAGTGCCAGCAACTGGTCGAGGATCGCCGGGTCGTTCTCGGACAGGGCCCGGTTGGCGATGTCCTTCGGCGTCATCCGGCCGGGCTCGACCGCGTCCACGGTCTCGGCGGGCCGCACGGACACCGGGGGCAGCGCCAGCTCGCGGCGCAGCCCCTGGGTGGCGTCGAGGAGGGTGTCAAGGAGCAGCCGTACGCGCATGTCCTCGACGCTGCGCCCCTCGCGGGCGGCCTTGCGGGTGGCCTCCAGGGCCGCCTCGGCCTCTCCCAGGCGGGCCTTGAGCCGCCGGGTCTCGCTCTCGGCCGCGGACACCTGGGTCTGCCCCTCGGCCCGTACGGCGTCCAGCTCGGCCTGGACCTTGCGCAGGGCCGCCTCGCCGCGCTTGACGTCGCTGAGGGCGGAGCGCAGCTTGCGGTGCAGCGACTCGGTCTCCCGCTTCGCCGCGTCCAGCTCGCCGCGCAGCCGCTCGATCTCGGTCCTGGTGTGCTCCCGGGCCCGGGACAGCTCCTCGTGCAGCCGCTCCAGCTCCGCGCGGCTCTCCTCGTCGGCGCGCTCGGCGTCCGCGCGCTGCGCCTCCTCACCGGCGGCGGTGACCAGCTTCACCCAGCCGTGCGGGCGCAGTACGTAGGCCGCGGCGGCCACGTCCAGCGGGTCGGCGGCCGGCAGCGCGGACCCGGCGTCCAGCGCGTGAGCCAGCTCGGGCTGGGCGTCGCGGAACTTCTCGCCGATGCGCTGGCGGAAGAGCGGGTCGGTCTCCACCGCGGCGGCCATGGCGTTGCCGGCGAACTTGACCCGGCGGTTCGGGGCGAACCTGGCGTACTGCCTCAGCTGTGCGGGCAGCTCGCCGAGGGTGAGCGAGCCGAAGCCGTCGGACACGATCTGCACGACCCGGCGGCGCACGCCGTCGGGCAGCGGGCGGTCGAGCACCTCAGCGGCGCCGTCGCCCGGCCCCCCGCCGTGTGTCTCCACCATCCGTCACCCCAATGTCTCAGGGCGATCCCGGGCCGGAATCGCCTGGTGCGGGGCCGCTTCCCTCAGGAGGCGGCACCCGGCCTGTCCACGAGTTCCACCTGGTCCACGGCGTTGCACCAGCGGCACCGCACCGACTCGACGGTCTCACTGAGCACCTCGCGCTCCTCGACCGTCGGCTCACCGGCCAGGTCGAGGTGGACGTACTCGACGACCTTCGAGGCCCGGGTCACGTCGAAGCGGGTGAGGTTGCCGCAGAGGGTGCAGCGCCACCGCGTCGTGTCGGTCGGCAGGGGAACCGTCATCGTGGCTGTTCGCTCTCTTCCAGTGTCGGTGACGCGCCGGGCTCCCCCGGTACGTGTGGCACGTAACCCTACGGCCTGGCGGGTACCCGACGCCCGCGTGTCCACGGCGGCGAGGCGCTATGAGCCCTCGCGCCCGTTACGTCATGCTCTGTGTCCATGATCCGCAACTGGAGCAAGGCGGTCCGCAGAACGGTCGCGGCGGCCGGGAGGCTCGCCCCGGCCCGCCGGGCCCGCCCGGCCCGGCGCCGGACGGCGCCCGTGACGTACACGCTGATCACACTGTGCTGTCTGCTGTTCCTGATCAGCCCGGCCGCGGGCCTGAATCCGGTGTACGGCACCGGGGAGGAGGTGCTGGCGGCGCAGCGCGCCTACTTCCGGCGCTGGGGCGTGATCCCCGCAGAACTGTTCGAGGACTCCCCCGGGTCGGCGCTCACCCCGGCCACGGCTCTGTTCGTCCACGGCAGCTGGGTGCACCTGCTGGGCAACATGCTCTTCCTCTACGTCTTCGGCGCCATGACCGAGGAGCGGATGGGCCGACTCCAGTTCGCCCTGTTCTACCTCGGCTGCGGCTACCTGGCCCTGGTGGGCTACGCGGGCGCCAACGCCCACTCCCAGGAGTCCCTGGTCGGCGCCTCGGGGGCGATCTCCGCGGTCCTCGGCGCGTTCCTGTTCCTCTTCCCGCGGGCCCGCGTGACCAGCCTGCTGCCCTTCCTCTTCTTCCTGCCGCTGCGCTTCCCGGCCTGGGTCGTGCTGCCGTTCTGGGTTTCCCTGCAGTGGCTGGCGGCGGGGCGGGCCGGTGACGGTCCGGGGGTGGCGTACCTGGCGCACCTGGTGGGCTTCGGCCTGGGCTTCGCCTTCGCCTGGGTGCGGTTCGGGCGTACGACTACAGTTGGTGGCGTTCCAGTGGCGGCGCCCGAGGGAGAGAACCAGCCGTGATCAGCGCGATCGTCCTCATCAAGACCAGCGTGGACCGCATTCCCGAGATCGCGGAGCAGATCGCCGCGCTGGAGAGCGTCAGCGAGGTCTTCTCCGTCACCGGCACCTACGACCTGATCGCCATGGTGCGGGTGAGCCGGCACGAGGACCTGGCCGACGTCATCCCCGGCCGGATCAGCAAGATCCCGGGCGTGGAGGGCACCGACACCCACGTGGCCTTCCGCACGTACTCCCAGCACGACCTGGAGGCGGCGTTCGCGATCGGCCTCGACAACTGATCGCCCCGAGCGAGAAGCGCCCCGAGGGGGCGCGCCCCCAAGGGGCGCGGGGAACTGCGCGACCAGCCACGGCGAACCCGCAGCGATCCGACGACGGACACATGAAGGCTTCTTCATCCAGGACTCATCCGGCCCGCCGGATCCACCGCGCAGAATCCACCCCATGGTCTTCTCCCGCCGAATGGCGGCCCTCGCGGCCGTCGTCCTCATCCCCCTCGGCATCGCCGCGACCAGTTTCGCCCTGACCGACAGCCCGCAGGAGCCCAAGGTCCCGGCCAAGGTGGAGCTGGAGAGCGGCTCCCCCACCCCGGCGCCGACCTCCTCCTCGCCCGAGCCGACGCCCAGCGACCAGGTGGTGACGCGGCCGCCGGTCACCGACGGCCCTTCGGATGACGACGATGACGACGACCGGGGCGGGGACACCGACGACGGACCCGGCGACGGGTGAGCGCGAGCGCCGCCGGGTCTCGGCCCGGGTCCGCATCCTGCTGTGGCTGCTGCTCGTGATGGCGGTCGCGCTGGCCTCGGTGGCGGCGACCACCCGCTCGATCCTGCTGCGCGACACCGACCAGCGGATCAACGGCCTGCTCGCGCAGGAGGCGGGCGAGTTCGCCAACTTCGAGGAGCAGGGCTTCGATCCGGAGACGGGCCGTCCGTTCACCGACCCGGGTCGGCTGCTGCGGGTGTTCCTGGAGCGGCAGTACGCCGACCTGGACGAGGAACTGGTCGGCCTGGTCGGCGAGGCGGGCAGCCGGCCCACGCAGATCATCCAGCAGCGCGAGATCCCGGTCGACCGGCCCCTGCACGAGGACGCCGACGCCCGGCGCCGCATCTACGCCTCCCCCGACTCCACCGGCACCCTGGACCGGCCCGAGGGCGAGATCCGCTGGGCCAAGGTCACCGTGGCCCGCTACGGCGGCGAACCGGCGGCCGCCTTCGTGGTCGCCTTCCACCCGGGGCGTGAACAGGCGCGCGCGGACGAGGTGTTCCGCGTCCTGCTCGCCATCTCCGGCGTCGCCCTGCTGATGACCACCGGCATCGCCTGGGTGGTGGCGGGCCGCATCCTGAAACCGGTGCGGCTGGTGCGCACCACCGCCGCCCAGCTCACCGAGCAGGATCTGACCCGGCGCATCCCGGTGCACGGCCACGACGACGTGGCGGCCCTCGCCGAGACCTTCAACGCCATGCTGGACCGGCTGGAGCGCGCCTTCGCCACCCAGCGCAGGTTCGTCGACGACGCGGGCCACGAGCTGCGCACCCCGATCACCATCGTGCGCGGCCACCTGGAGCTGATGGGCGACGATCCGGCCGAGCGCGAGGAGACCGTCCGCCTCGTCACCGACGAGCTGGACCGGATGAGCCGCATCGTCGAGGACCTGCTGCTGCTGGCCAAGGCCGAACGCCCCGACTTCGTCACCCCCGAGCCGGTGCAGCTCGCCGAACTCACCGCCGACGTCTACGTCAAGGCCCGCACCCTGGGCGAGCGGGAGTGGGTGCTGGACGGGGTCGCCGACCGGGAGGTCCTTCTCGACCCGCAGCGCATCACCCAGGCCATGGTGCAGCTCGCGCAGAACGCCGTGCAGCACACCACGGCCGGTCAGCGGGTCCGCATAGGGTCCCGCGCCGACGGCTCGCGGATCGAGCTGTACGTCGCCGACTCGGGACCCGGCGTCCAGCCGCAGGACGCCGAGGTGATCTTCGAGCGGTTCCGCCGCGGCACGGCCCGCCGCGGGGTGCGCGGCACGGGCGCCGGGCTCGGGCTGTCCATCGTGCGGGCGATCGCCGAGGGCCACGGCGGCCGGGTCGACCTGCGCACCACCGCCGGCGGCGGCGCCACCTTCGTACTCACTCTGGAAGAGGCACGACCATGAACCGCATCCTCATCGTCGAGGACGAGGAACGCATCGCCTCCTTCGTCCAGAAGGGCCTGCGCGCCAACGGCTTCACCACCACCGCGGTCGCCGACGGCGACGCCGCCTACGAGTACGCCCTCACCGGCGGTTTCGACCTCGTCGTCCTGGACATCGGACTGCCCGGCCGGGACGGCTTCACGGTCCTGCGCGAGCTGCGCGAGGCCCGGGTGACGACCCCGGTGATCGTGCTGACCGCCCGGGACTCGGTACGGGACACGGTGGCCGGTCTGGAGGGCGGCGCCGACGACTGGATGACCAAGCCGTTCCGCTTCGAGGAGCTGCTCGCCCGGGTCCGGCTGCGCCTGCGGACGGCGGCCAGGGCTCCGGAGGTGACGGTGCTGAAGTCGGGGCCGCTCAGCCTCGACCTGCGCACCCGCCGGGCCCGCGCCGAGGGGCGCACCGTGGACCTGACGGCCCGTGAGTTCGTGCTCCTGGAGCTGTTCCTGCGCCACCCGGGGCAGGTACTGTCCCGCGAGCAGATCCTGTCGCACGTGTGGGGCTACGACTTCGACCCGGGCTCCAACATCGTGGACGTGTACGTGCGGGCCCTGCGCAAGAAGCTCGGCGCCCAGCAGGTGGAGACCGTGCGCGGGATGGGGTACCGGCTGCCGGCCTGGTGAGGCCCGCGTCCCGCACGGCCCGGTGAAGTTTCCTTCATGTGACCCTCATTGAGGGCTCACCGCGCCCGTGGACGCTCGGGGCGTGACGTTGAACCTCCGCCTCGCGGCGGCCCTGTGCGCGGCGCTGTCCCTGTGCGCGCTGCTGGCGGTCCCCGCCAACTTCCCCGCCCTGGGCGGCGACGCGCGCCTGACCCTCGCCGTGTTCGCGCTGGCCACCTGCGCCTGGATCGGTACGCCGATCGACGACACGTACATCGCGCTGGGCGCCGGGCTCGCGCTGACCGCGACCGGTGTCATCAGCAGCGACACCCTGTTCGGCACCCTCGGTGAGGACACGGTGTGGCTGCTGATCTGCGCCTTCGTGCTGGCCGCCGCGGTCGCCAGGACCGGGCTCGCGGGGCGGGCGGCGGCGTTCCTGGTGGGCGGGGCGCGCACGGTGCGCCAGCTGGTGCACCTGACGACGGCCGCGCTGGTCGTCACGGCCTTCGCGGTGCCGGCCACCTCGGGCCGGGCGGCGCTGGCGCTGCCGGTGTTCCTCGCCCTCGCCAAGGCGCTCGCCGACCGGAAACGACTGGTCGTGATGCTTGCGCTGCTGTTCCCGACCGTGATCCTGCTGTCGGCGGTGGCGACTTTGATCGGTGCCGGTGCGCATCTGATCACGGTGTCGGTGCTGTGGGAGGCGACCGGGGACCGGATCGGGTTCACCCAGTGGCTGCTGCTCGGCCTGCCGCTGGCGGTCGCCTCCTCCCACCTCGCCGCCGAGACGGTCCTGCTGACGACCACGCGCCGCACGGACCGCGCCGGGTCCGTCCGCATCACCGCCGAGGAGATACAGCGGCACAGCGAGAGCCCGGTCACCGGCCCCTGGACGCAGGCCGAGAAGCGCTGCGCGCTGCTGCTGGCCACGGTGGTGGCCCTGTGGTGCAGCGAGCCCCTGCACCGGGTCTCCCCCGCCGTGGTGGCGCTGATCGGCGCGGTCGTCGCGTCCTCCCCCGCGCTGGGCACCGTACGGCTCAAGGACGCGCTGAGGACGGTGCCGTGGTCGCTGCTGCTGTTCATGGCGGCGACGATGGCGATGGGCGTCGCGCTGGCCGACTCCGGTGCGGCGAAGTGGCTGGTGTCGGGCCTGCCCGCGGACGTCGCCCCGGCCGTCTTCCTCGGCGTGGTGGTCGCGGTGAGCACGGCGGCCCACCTGGTCCTGCAGTCCCGTTCCGCCCGCTCCTCCGTGCTGGTCCCGCTGGTGATCGCCGCGGCCGTCGGCGCCGGGGTCAACCCGGTCGCCGCCGCGCTCGCCTCGACGGCGGCGGCCGGGTTCTGCCACACGCTCCCGGCCTCCGCCAAGCCGGTCACGCTCTTCTCCGACGTACCCGGCGTCCCCACCTACACCCCGCGCGACCTGCTGCGGCTGTCCGCCGTACTGGCGCCGCTGACCGCCCTGCTCGTGCTGTTCTTCGCCGCCGCGGTCTGGCCGCTGCTCGGCGTGCCCGTGACCCGCTGAAGGAGCCCCCCATGTCTTCTCCGTCCCCCGTGCTGAACCGCGTGGTCGTGGCCCCCAGCGGATTCAAGGAGTCCCTGTCCGCCCGGGCCGCCGCCGACGCCATCGCGGCGGGCGTCCGCCGGGTGCTGCCGGACGCCGAGATCGACCGGATCCCACTCGTGGACGGCGGCGAGGGCACCGCCGTCGCGCTGGCGTCGGCGACCGGCGGGCGCCTGGTGGCGCTGGCCGCCACCGGCCCCGTCGGCGACCGGGTCGGCACCCACTTCGCGCTGCTCGGCACCGGGGACACGGCGGTGGTGGAGATGGCGGCCGTCGCGGGCCTGTCCCTGGTCCCCCGCGCCCTGCGCGACCCCGGCGCCACCACCACGTACGGCGTCGGCGAGCTGATCCGCGCCGCTCTCGGCACCGGGGTGCGGCGCGTGCTGGTCGGCTGCGGCGACTCGGGGACGTCCGACGGGGGCGCGGGCGCGCTCCAGGCGCTCGGGGCCCGGCTGCTGGACGCGGACGGCTTCGAACTCGGCCCCGGCGGCCGGGAGCTGAACCGCCTCGTCCGCGTCGACCCGTCCGGTCTCGACGCCCGGCTGAAGGACACCGAGCTGCTCGTCGCCTGCAACCCGTACAACGTGCTGTGCGGCGAGCGGGGCGTGGCCCGGGTGTTCGGCCCGCAGAAGGGGGCGACGCCCGCGCAGGTCGAGGAGTTGTCGGCCGGGCTGGAGAACTGGGCGCGCGTGCTCACCCGCGACCTCGGCGTCGTCGGCACCGACCTGCGGACGGGGTCCGGCACCGGCGCCTCCGGCGGTCTCGGCGCGGGACTCGCCGCCGTCGGGGCCCGGCTGCTGCCCCGCTTCGACGTGCTCCTGGGCCACCTCGACCTGGACGCCCGCCTCGCCCGGGCCGACCTGGTGCTCACCGCCGAGGGCGCCCTGGACCACCAGACGCCGCGCGGCAAGGTCCCGGCCGAGGTGGCCCGCCGCGCCAAGCTCTCCGGCAGGCCCGTCCTCGCCCTGGCGGGCACGCTCGGCGAGGGCGCGCACGACGTGCCCGGGGTGGACGCCTGCCACGGGATCATGCCGGCGCCGATGGCCCTGGCGGACGCGTTGCTGCGCGCCTCCGAACTCCTCACGGACGCCACGGAACGGGCGCTGCGGATGGTGCTGCTGGGGGCCCGGTTGCCGGCCGGGTCTACTCAGGCGGCGGCGCCGGTCACCGGCGCCGTGTCGCCGGACGCCGGGTCGCCGGACGTCGGGTCGGGCACGCAGCGGCCGTCCTCGGTGCGGTAGTTCCAGCGGGCGCCGTCGCTCACCAGCTGCCGGACGGCGCTCACGAACCGCTCCACGTGCTCGTCCGGGGTGCCCGCGCCGAAGCTGACGCGGATGGCGTTGAGGGACTTCTCGCCGGGCGCCGCCTCGGGCGCGCCGCACTCGCCCTGCGTCTGCGGGTCACTGCCGAGCAGGGTGCGCACCAGCGGGTGGGCGCAGAACAGGCCGTCGCGCACGCCGATGCCGTACTCGGCGGAGAGCGCGGCGGCGAAGTGCGAGCTGTTCCAGCCCTCGACGACGAAGGAGAGCACCCCGACGCGCGGCGCCTCGTCGCCGAAGAGGGAGAGGACACGCACCTCGGGCACCCCGGCGAGGCCCTCGCGCACCTTTTGGATCAGGTACTCCTCGCGGGCGACCAGCGAGTCGAACCCGGCCTCGGTGAGCGCCTTGCAGGCGGAGGCGATCGCGTAGGCGCCGATGACGTTGGGCGACCCAGCCTCGTGCCGGGCGGCGCTGTCGTGCCACCGCACGTCCACGCCGCCGTCCGCGCGCCGGGAGACGCTGCGGCTGGCGCCGCCGCCGGCCAGGTACGGCTCCGCCTCGCGCAGCCAGTCGGCGCGGCCGGCCAGCACGCCGGAGCCGAAGGGCGCGTACAGCTTGTGCCCGGAGAAGGCGACCCAGTCCACGTCCAGGTCGCGCACGCTCACCGGGTGGTGCGGGGCGAGCTGGGCGGCGTCCAGGACGATCCGGGCGCCGTGGGCGTGCGCGGCGGCGGCCAGTTCCCGCACCGGCCACAGCTCGCCGGTGACGTTGGAGGCGCCGGTGACGCAGACCAGGGCGGGCCCGTACGGCTCGCGGGCGGCGAGAGCGCGCTCCAGGGTCTCGACGGCCTCGGCGGGAGTGCGCGGGGCGTCCAGGTAGGTGACGTCGGCGTCGCGCCAGGGCAGCAGCGAGGCGTGGTGCTCGGTCTCGAAGACGAAGACCCGGCAGTGGGCGGGCAGCGCGGCGGCGAGCAGGTTCAGGGAGTCGGTGGTGGACCGGGTGAAGACCACCTGGTCGTCGTCCCGGCAGCCGAGGAACCCGGCGACGGTCCCGCGGGCGTTCTCGAACAGGTCGGTCGACAGCTGCGAGAGGTACCCGGCGCCCCGGTGGACGCTGCCGTAGTACGGGGCGTAGGCGGCCACGTCGTCCCAGACCCGCTGGAGCGCGGGCGCGCTGGCGGCGTAGTCGAGCGCGGCGTAGGTGACCTGACCGCCGGTGACGAGCGGAACGGTGACGTCCCGGCCGAGGACGGGCAGCGGGGTGGCGACAGCGGTGGGTACGGACATGGCGGACTCCCGTGAGGACCAGCGCACGGCGCGGCGCTGTGAAAGAGAGGAAAGGGGGGTGCGGAGGCGGGGCTCTGCGGCCCTATCGCATTCGCTGGTTCACGGGAGACTCCCTCGGACGACCCAGGACCCCTGGTTCCGCGAGGGGTCCGCGCTTGCCGTGGACCTTGCTGTCCACGACCTGGTCTTCACCCGGGGCACCCCGCCACGGACGGAGGGTTGCCGGACAGTCGGCCGGGGCCTCATGACTGTCACTCATGACCTGTCGGAAAACCTATGGGAAATGATCGGCGTCCCGCAACCCGGGTCCGGATCGCGGGACGCACGTCACATGTATCGCCGTATCGCCGTATCGCCGTTCAGGCGTTGCTGACGGCCACCCAGCGCTCCAGCACCCGCCGGGCCGCACCGGAGTCGATCGCCTCGGCCGCCCGGTCCATCCCGGCCCGCAGCCGCCCGGCCAGGGCCCCCTCGCCGGGCTCCAGGGCCTCCAGGGCCGCCGCCGAGTTCAGCAGGACCGCGTCCCGCACCGGGCCCTTCTCGCCGGCCAGCAGGCGGCGGGCGACGTCGGCGTTGTAGGAGGCGTCGGCCCCGCGCAGCGCCTCGACCGCCACCAGCTCGATGCCGACGTCCCGCGGGTCGAAGGTCTCCTCGGTCACCCGGCCCTCGCGCACCACCCAGACCCGGGAGGTGGAGGTGGTGGTCAGCTCGTCGAGTCCGTCGTCGCCGCGGAAGACCAGGGACGAGTGGCCGCGCTCGGCGAAGACACCGGCGACGATCGGCGCCATCCGGGCGTGGGCGACCCCGACCGCCTGGGCCTTCACCCGGGCGGGGTTGGTCAGCGGACCCAGGAAGTTGAACACCGTACGGATGCCGAGCTGGCCGCGGGCCGTCGCCACGTGGCGCAGCGCCGGGTGGAACTTCACGGCGAAGCAGAAGGTGATACCGGCTTCCTCGGCGACCTCCGCCACCCGCTGCGGCGTCAGCTCCAGGTTGACCCCGAGCTTCTCCAGGACGTCGGAGGCCCCGGACGCCGAGGAGGCGGCCCGGTTGCCGTGCTTGACGACCTTCGCCCCCGTGCCGGCCAGGACGATCGCCGACATGGTGGAGATGTTGACCGTCTTGGCGCCGTCGCCGCCGGTGCCGACGATGTCGACGGTCTTCCCCGGCACCTCGATCACGTTGGCGTGTTCGTACATGGTGCGGACCAGCCCGGAGATCTCCTCGACCGTCTCCCCCTTGAACCGCAGGCCCACCGCGAACCCGGCGATCTGCACGTCGGTCGCCTCGCCGCGCATGATCACGTCCAGCGCCCAGGCGGTGTCGTCCGCGCTCAGGTCGCGGCCGTCCAGCAGTCCGTTCAGCAGGGCGGGCCAGGAGCGGTCCGCCGCGGTGTCGCCTCCAGCGGGGGTCACAGCGCTCATAGCCGCTCCTGAATCGTGTGTGTCGTCGACGGGGATCGTCGACGGGAATCGTGCTCCCACCCTATCCAGCCCCGGACACGGCGAAGGGCCCCGTCCGCAGAACGGAACGGGGCCCTTCGACCGTGGTGTGGCGACGCCGGAGGGTCAGTGGTGGCCGTGGCCGCTCGTGATCTCCTTGTACTCCTCGACGGTCGGCTTCGGAATCTGCGACTCCTCGCCGTAGTACGACTCGCTGAGCTTGGCACGGAGCTTCTGCGTGCCGCTCACCTTGCGCTCGACGCCGTTCTCGTCGACCGTCGGGCCGATCTCGGCCGGCGCGTACTGCTCGTGCGCCGTGAGCGTGTGCAGCTGCTCCTGGCTGAGCGGCTCGTGCACCTCGATGAACTCACCGTGCGGCAGGCGCTTGATGATGCCGGACTCGCGACCGTGCAGCACCTTGTCCTTGTCCCGGCGCTGGAGGCCCAGGCAGATCCGCTTGGTGGCGATGAAGGCGACGACCGGTCCGACGAAGAACGCGATGCGGACGAACCAGGTGATCGCGTTGATCGACAGGTGGAAGTGCGTGGCCCACAGGTCGTTGCCGCCACCGATGAGCAGCACGAAGTACACGGTCAGCCAGGCGACACCGAAGGCGGTACGGGTCGGGGCGTTGCGCGGGCGGTCCAGGATGTGGTGCTCGCGCTTGTCGCCGGTGACCCAGGACTCGATGAACGGATAGACCGCGATCGCCGCCAGGACCAGCGGGAAGATCATCAACGGGATCAGTACGCCCAGGACGAGTGTGTGGCCCCAGGCGTTGATCTCCCAGCCTGGCATCACCCGGATCAGGCCCTCGGAGAAGCCCATGTACCAGTCCGGCTGGGCGCCGGTGGAGACCTGGTCGGGCCGGTAGGGCCCGATGGCCCAGATCGGGTTGATCGTGGCGATGGCCGACACGATGGAGATCACACCGAAGACCAGGAAGAAGAAGCCTCCGGCCTTCGCCGTGTACACCGGCAGCAGCGGCATGCCGACGACGTTCTTGTTGGTCTTGCCGGGACCCGCGAACTGCGTGTGCTTGTGGTAGAAGACCAGGATCAGGTGGCCCACCAGCAGCCCGAGCATGATGCCCGGCAGCAGCAGGATGTGGATCGAGTAGAACCGGGACACGAAGTCGTGGCCGGGGAACTCGCCGCCGAACAGGAAGAACGAGATGTACGTGCCGACGATCGGCACGGACAGGATCGCGCCCTCCATGAAGCGGATACCGGTGCCCGAGAGCAGGTCGTCCGGGAGCGAGTAACCGGTGAAGCCGGTGAACATGCCGAGGACGAGCAGCAGGAAGCCGAACAGCCAGTTGACCTCGCGCGGCTTGCGGAACGCGCCGGTGAAGAAGACGCGCATCATGTGCACGAACATGCCGGCCAGGAAGATCAGCGCGGCCCAGTGGTGGATCTGCCGGATCAGCAGACCGCCGCGGACGTCGAAGCTGATGTCCAGCGTGGAGGCGTAGGCCTCACTCATCAGCTGGCCCTGCAGCGGCACGTACGAGCCGTGGTACTCGACCTCGGCCATCGACGGGTGGAAGAACAGCGTCAGGTACACACCCGTGAGGATGATGATGATGAAGCTGTAGAGGCAGACCTCACCCAGCATGAACGACCAGTGGTCGGGGAAGATCTTGCGCATGTTGGCCTTGGCCAGGGAGTAGATCCCCAGCCGGCCGTCGGCCCAGTCGGCGACGCGCTCGCCGGCCGGTGCCTTCCCGCGCGAGCGGGACGGTTCGTTTGCTGCAGTACTCATCCGCGCTCCCAGTAAGCAGGACCGACGGGCTCCTCGAAGTCGCCGAGCGCTTCGAGGTAACCCTCGTCGTTCACGCCGATGCGCAGCTGCGGCAGGGCGTGACCGGCGGGACCGAAGATGACCCGGGCACCGTCGGCAAGGTCGAAGGTGGACTGGTGGCAGGGGCAGAGCGCGTGGTGCGTCTGCTGCTCGTACAGGGAGATCGGGCAACCGACGTGGGTGCAGATCTTCGAGTACGCCACGATGCCCTCGTGCGACCACTCGAGCTCGCGCTTGTCCTTGATGGAGTCCGGCTCCAGCCGGATGATCATCAGGGCGGCCTTGGCGATCTCGTTCTGGAAGTCCTCGTCGTGCTCCTCCAGGCCCTCGGGCATGGCGAAGGTGAGCGAGCCCACCGCGACGTCGGAGGGACGCAGCGGCTCGTTGGTGTTCATGTTGACGAGGAGCTTGCCCTTGGACCACAGGGTGTGGCGGAGCTTGGTCCCGGGCAGCGGACCGAGGTCGCGCAGCAGGACGACGCCGGAGAGCGGCACCAGGGTGAGCGCGCCCAGCATCGTGTTGCGGATCAGCTTGCGGCGCCCGATCACGGACTCCTTGGCGCCCTGCTTGAAGTCCGCGTGGACCTTGGCACGGACCTCGGGGGACGCCGCGATCGGGTGGCGCTCGTCGGCGACCTCCTCGTCGGACATCAGGGTGCGGGCCCAGTGGACCGCGCCGGCGCCGATGGCGAACAGCGCGACGCCGAGCGTCATGCCGAGCGCGAAGTTCAGCGCACTGATGTGACCGAGCGGGAAGATGTAGACCGACTTGTCGACGTCGATCGCCACGAAGGCGGCGATGAAGGCGACGGTGGCCAGCATCGACAGCGTGAACAGCAGGGCGACCGTGCGCTCGGACCGCTTGGCGGCCCGCTCGTCGACGTCCTGGACCCGCGGTTCGTGGGGCGGCAGACCCGGGTCGGCGAACGGGTTGGTCTCGTCCGCGGGCCGGGCGGCCGCGCCGTGCGGGCGGTCCTGCTCTGCCGGCAGGTTCTCTTCTGGAATGTCTTGGCTACTCATGACTTCTTGGCCTTTGCGGTCCGAGCGGCGACCCAGACGGCGACGGCGATCAGCGCGCCCAGTCCGAACACCCAGGCGAACAGGCCCTCACTGACCGGGCCGAGTCCGCCGAGGCTGAGACCACCGGGGCTCTCGGTGTCGTCACCGTTGACCGCGTCCAGGTAGGCGATGATGTCCTTCTTGTTCTGCTCCGACAGCGTGGTGTCGGGGAAGGAGGGCATGTTCTGCGGGCCGGTCTGCATGGCCTCGTAGATGTGCTTCGGGTCGACACCCTCGAGGCTCGGCGCGTACTTGCCGTGCGTCAGGGCGCCGCCCTTGCCGGTGAAGTTGTGGCACTGCGCGCAGTTGGTGCGGAACAGCTCACCACCCTTGGCGATGTCCGCGCCCTCGGGGCCGTACTTCTCCTCCGAGGGGATCGCCGGACCGGCACCCAGCGACGCGATGTAGGCCGCGAGCTGGTCGATCTCCGCCTGGGAGTAGATGACCTTCTTCTTCGGGACCTGCGCGCCGGGCTGCTGGGCCGGCATGCGGCCGGTGCCCACCTGGAAGTCGACGGCCGCGGCGCCCACGCCGACCAGGCTCGGACCGTCGCTGGTGCCCTGCCCTCCGGTGCCGTGGCAACTGGCACAGCCGACGGCGTAGAGCTTCTTGCCCTCGTCGATGGCGAGGGACTGGGCGGATTCATCGGCCTGCGCCTTGCTCGCGGGTGCGAACGCGGCGTACAGCCCCCCTGTGCATGCCAGCGCGAGGAGTAGGACGACGAGGGCCGCCAGCGGATGGCGTCGTCGTGCGGAGAGCTTTTTCACGGATTACCCCGGTGTCAGGATCTTCTGCGTCGATGCTGTCGATGCTTCTGGTGTTGCGCGGGTGCGCGCCGCGACTACTTGATCAGGTAGATCGTGGCGAACAGGCCGATCCAGACCACATCGACGAAGTGCCAGTAGTAGGACACGACGATGGCGGCGGTCGCCTGCTCGTGGGTGAACCTCCGGGCCGCGTAGGTGCGGCCGAGGACAAACAGGAAGGCGATCAGTCCGCCCGTCACGTGCAGTCCGTGGAAGCCGGTGGTCAGGTAGAACGCCGAGCCGTACGGGTCGGACGACAGCGAGATGCCGTCGTGCTTGACCAGCTCGGTGTACTCGAACACCTGACCGCCGATGAAGATCGCACCCATCACGAAGGTGACGATGAACCACATCCGGAGCTTCTTCACGTCACCGCGCTCGGCCGCGAACACGCCGAGCTGGCAGGTGAGGGAGGAGAGCACCAGGATCGTGGTGTTCGTCGCGGAGAACGGGATGTTCAGCGCGTCGGCCTTCTCGGACCAGAAGTCCGGGCCGGTCACCGATCGCAGGGTGAAGTACATCGCGAAGAGGGCCGCGAAGAACATCAGCTCGGAACTCAACCAGATGATGGTTCCGACGCTGGTGAGGTTCGGCCGGTTGACCGACGGGTGCGCGTGCCCGGTTTCTACTGTCGTTGCTGTCGCCACGACCGACATTATGTCGGTCGCTTATCCCGCCCTCACCCCGGGGGGTGCCGTTCGGTGTGTTCCCCCTGCTTGTACGGCCCGGATGGCCCATCGAACGGCCCGTCGAAGCCCTGTCCGAACCAGTGCTGACGGGACGTTCGAGGGAGTAGCATCCGCCCCAACGGGCTACGACAGCCTTCACCGGTCTCACCGCGTATCGGAGGAAGCATGCAGGCGACCGCCACGGTGCTGGTCTACAGCGACGACTCCAACACCCGCGAACAGGTGCGGCTCGCGACCGGCCGCCGGCCGGCTCCGGACGTGCCCGTGGTCGAGTTCGTGGAGTGCGCCACCCCGGCCGCCGTGCTCAAGGAGCTGGACCGGGGCGGGATCGACGTCTGCGTGCTGGACGGCGAGGCCGTGCCCATGGGCGGCATGGGCATGTGCCGCCAGATCAAGGACGAGGTCTTCCAGTGCCCGCCGGTGCTGCTGCTCATCGCGCGGCCGCAGGACGCGTGGCTGGCGACCTGGAGCCGGGCGGAGGCGGCGGTGACGTTGCCGGTGGAGCCGGTGGAGTTCGCGGGGGCGCTGGCCGCGCTGCTGCGGGAGAAGAGGCTGCAGGGGGTCTAGGGGCGCCTTGGAGCTCGGGGGTACGGGTTTCATGGCGAGTGCCGCGCCGTCGTGGCTTGTCGCGCAGTTCCCCGCGCCCCTGGGAGCCTCACACAACCGTCGGGCGTAGACGTGCCGTGTCCTGGCTGTTTGACGCGTTGCCGGTGCCCGTCAGGGCGCTGCCGGTGCGCCACTTGGTCCAGTCCATGTTCCAGTCGCCGAAGCCGTTGCCGAAGGGTTCCATCGTTTCGCCGCCGGAGTTGACGACCTCGACGAGGTCGCCCTCCTGGACGTTCTTGAAGAACCACTCCGCGCTGTCGGTGCTCATGCCGACGCAGCCGTGGCTGACGTTGGCGATGCCCTGGGAGCCGACGGACCAGGGGGCGGCGTGCACGTACTCGCCGCTCCAGGTCACCCGGGTGGCCCAGTAGACCGGCAGGTCGTACGACTCCGAGGAGCCCTCGGCGATGCCGACGGTGCTGCTGCGCATGCGTACGAAGGATTCCTTGCCGAGCACGACCTTGACGCCGTTGCGGGTCTCGAAGCCGGGCTTGCCGGTGGTGACCGGGATCTCCCGGATCGCCTCGCCGTCCTTGAAGACCGTCAGCGTGTGCGCGGCGGCGTCGGTGACGGCCACCACGCGGTCGTCCGTGGTGATCTTCAGGGGCTTGGCCTTGCCGCCCCACATCCGGTCGCCGATCTTGATGCCGTCCAGGGTGCTGCGGACCTCGATGGTGGCGTGGGCGGGCCAGTACTCCTGGGGCCGGTAGTGGAGCTTCTTGTCGTCCACCCAGTACCAGGCGCCCCGCACCGCGGGGGTGGAGTCGACCTTCAGGGCGCGCTCCACTATGGCCCGCTGGGCCGGGTCCTTGACCGGCTGGCTCAGCTCGGCCGTGACGGGCTGACCGACGCCGTACGCGCCCGCCTTGGGCCCGAAGGTGACGTCCAGGGTCTTCTTCGCACCGGGCTTGCCGGTCTCGAAGGTGAGCACCTTGCGGCCGGGCGCGCCGTCGCCGTCCTCGGTGCTGACCCGCACCGTGTAGCTGGCGTTGGCCGCCAGCGGCGAGGTGCTGTGCCAGCGGGCGCCGTCGGCGGACAGCTCGCCCGCGACGTGGCGTCCGGTCGCGTCCACGGCTGTGACGTCCGTGATGCGCCCGTCGGCGCCCTCGGCGACCACCTCCAGGGGTTTGTCCGGGTCGGCCTTCTTCCCGGCGTCCGTGGGGCCGTTGAAGGAGATCTGGCCGGCCGCGTCGTAGGGCGTGGCGGACAGCGGGTTGTCGTCGTCGCCGAGGCAGGCGGTGCCGCTCGCGCCGAGGGCGATCACCAGCAGGGTGCAGCCGACGACCGTACGCCCCCGCGCCTGGAAGTGTGCCGTGTTGCTCATGGCCTCACGCTAGGGAGAGACGTCAACGGCGGCGCGGTGGGTAAGCCGGAAGGGTGAGAGGCCGTACGGCCAGACGAAGGGGCCCGGACGCTCCTGACGGAGTGTCCGGGCCCCTTCGTGCTCGACGCGTGCTACTGGGTCCGCGTGCTACTGGGTGCGGTTCTCACCGCGGTAGTACTCGAAGACCCAGCCGAACAGGCCGACCAGGATCACCGGTGCCGAGAAGTACATGATCCACCAGCCGACGGCGATGCTCAGGAAGGCGAGCGCGCCGCCGAAACCGAGCGCCAGCGGCTGCCAGCTGTGCGGGCTGAAGAAGCCGACCTCGCCGGCGTCGTCCGCGACGTCCGCCTCCAGGTTGTCCTGCGCACCGACGTCGACCCGCCGCGCCGTGAAGGCGAGGTAGAAGCCGATCATGATGGCCAGGCCGAAGGCCAGGAAGAGCGCCGTGGTGCCGGCCGGCTCCTTGGACCAGTAGCCGTAGACGACCGCCACGGCGAGGATGAAGACGCTCAGCCAGATGAAGAGCTTGCCCTGGATCTTCACTTCCCGGCCTCCTTGCCGCCGGCGAGGGCCTTCTCACCGTGGCCGACGTTCTCCAGCTGGTCGATCGCGGAGATCTCGGGGTGGTGGAGGTCGAAGGCGGGCGATTCACTGCGGATGCGCGGCAGCGTGAGGAAGTTGTGCCGCGGCGGCGGGCAGGAGGTCGCCCACTCCAGCGAACGGCCGTAGCCCCACGGGTCGTCCACCTCGATCTTCTTGCCGTACTTGGCGGTCTTCCAGATGTTGTAGAAGAACGGCAGTATCGACATACCGAGCAGGAACGAGCTGATCGACGAGATCGTGTTCAGGGCGGTGAAGCCGTCGGCTGCCAGGTAGTCGGCGTAGCGGCGCGGCATGCCCTCGGCGCCCAGCCAGTGCTGGACCAGGAACGTGCCGTGGAAGCCGACGAACAGCGTCCAGAAGGTGATCTTGCCCAGGCGCTCGTCCAGCATCTTGCCGGTGAACTTCGGCCACCAGAAGTGGAAGCCGGCGAACATCGCGAACACCACGGTGCCGAAGACCACGTAGTGGAAGTGCGCCACCACGAAGTACGAGTCCGAGACGTGGAAGTCCAGCGGCGGCGAGGCGAGGATGACGCCGGTCAGACCACCGAAGAGGAAGGTGATCAGGAAGCCGACGGACCAGAGCATCGGTGTCTCGAAGGACAACGAGCCCTTCCACATGGTGCCCAGCCAGTTGAAGAACTTCACACCGGTCGGGACCGCGATCAGGAAGGTCATGAAGGAGAAGAACGGCAATAGCACGCCGCCCGTGACGTACATGTGGTGGGCCCACACCGTCACCGACAGGCCCGCGATCGCGATCGTCGCGCCGATCAGACCCATGTAGCCGAACATCGGCTTGCGGGAGAAGACCGGGATGATCTCACTGACGATGCCGAAGAACGGCAGCGCGATGATGTACACCTCTGGATGCCCGAAGAACCAGAACAGGTGTTGCCACAACAAGGCTCCGCCGTTGGACGCGTCGAAGATGTGGGCACCGAACTTGCGGTCGGCCTCCAGCGCGAACAGGGCCGCGGCCAGCACCGGGAAGGCCAGCAGGACCAGCACCGCGGTCAGCAGCACGTTCCAGGTGAAGATCGGCATGCGGAACATGGTCATGCCCGGCGCGCGCATGCAGATGATCGTGGTGATGAAGTTGACCGAGCCGAGGATGGTGCCGAAGCCGGAGAAGGCCAGACCCATGATCCACAGGTCACCGCCGATGCCGGGCGAGTGCACCGCGTCGGACAGCGGCGAGTAGGCGAACCAGCCGAAGTCGGCCGCGCCCTGCGGGGTCAGGAACCCGCCCACCGCGATGGTCGAGCCGAACAGGTACAGCCAGTAGGCGAACATGTTCAGCCGGGGGAACGCCACGTCGGGCGCGCCGATCTGCAGCGGCATGATCCAGTTCGTGAAGCCCGCGAACAGCGGCGTCGCGAACATCAGCAGCATGATCGTGCCGTGCATCGTGAACGCCTGGTTGAACTGCTCGTTCGACATGATCTGCAGACCGGGTCGAGCCAGCTCGGCGCGCATGAAGAGCGCCATGACGCCGCCGATCACGAAGAACGCGAACGACGTCACCAGATACAGCGTGCCGATGGTCTTGTGGTCCGTGGTCGTCAACCACTTGATGACCACGTTGCCGGGCTGCTTGCGCCGTGCCGGCAGCTCGTTCTCGTACGAGTCCTCCGCTGCCGAGGCACCCTGGGGTTCGTTGAGGATGCTCACAGGTTGTTCGTCTCCCGGTTCTTCTCGTGGCTCGTCTGAGCGATGCCCGCGGGAACGTAACCGGTCTGCCCCTTCTTCGCGAGGTCCTGGAGGTGCTGCTCGTAGCGCTCCGGGGAGACGACCTTGACGTTGAACAGCATCCGGGAGTGGTCCACGCCGCACAGTTCGGCGCACTTGCCCAGGAAGGTCCCCTCCTTGTTGGGGGTCACCTCGAAGGCGTTGGTGTGGCCCGGAATCACGTCCTGCTTCATGAGGAACGGCACCACCCAGAAGGAGTGGATGACGTCACGCGAGGTCAGGACGAAGCGGACCGTCTTGCCCTTGGGGAGCCAGAGGGTCGGGCCGGGGTTGCCGGTCTGCGGGTTCTCCGTACCGGGGGTACCGCAGTCGTAGACACCGCCGGCGTCGGCCGGGAAGTCCTCGATGAACCGGTCCGGGATGCCGGCCAGTTCCTTGGAGGTCTTGGCGTCGCCGGTGGAGCCCGGGACGTCCTCGATGTGGTTGAAGCACCAGCTCCACTGGAAGCCGACCACGTTGACCGTGAGGTCGGGCTTCTTGTTGAGGCTCATGAGATCGGACTCGTCACGCGCGGTGAAGTAGAACAGCACCGAGACGATGACGAGCGGAACCATGGTGTACAGCGCCTCGATGGGCAGGTTGTACCTGGTCTGCGGAGGGACCTCGACCTTGGTGCGGCTGCGCCGGTGGAAGAAGACACTCCACAGGATCAGGCCCCACACCAGCACGCCGGTGGCCAGCGCGGCTGCCCATGAGCCCTGCCACAGGGAGAGGATCCGCGGAGCCTCTTCCGTGGTGGGGGTGGGCATGCCGAGGCGGGGGAAGTCCTCGTATGTGCAACCGGTGGCGGTCGCCAGGACCAGGCCCGCGGTCAGTGCCTGCAGCAGCTTCCGCCGCATCGGGCGCCGCGGCGAGCGGTCGGAGCCGTTGGGACTCACGTAGCGCCTTCCCGAGAGTCTCGCCCGCGCGGTTGGCTGCGGCCTGCCTTCTCGCTGGTCGGTCGCCGCCCTGCGTCGGGCAGGGGTTTGATGTTTATGCGGACCAAACCCTAGCCGACGCCCTCCGGGGGGTCGCGGGGAGGGTGGCATACGCGCCGGGGGTCACTCTTTAAGGGTGGGATGGGGTGCCTACGGAGGTGGGGGCGGGGGTTGTTCGGCGGCTGACGGTTCGTCGTGGCTTGTCGCGCCGTTCCCCGCGCCCCTTTGGGGCGCTTCCTCACCGGACGTCATAGCGTTGGCGTGTGGCTTACTTCGACGCTGCTTCCGCCGCTCCCCTTCATCCCGTCGCGCGACAGGCGCTGTTGGCGTCTCTTGACGAGGGGTGGGCCGATCCTGCTCGGTTGTACCGGGAGGGGCGGCGGGCGCGGTTGCTGCTCGATGCCGCCCGGGAGGCGACGGCCGAGTGTGTGGGGTGCCGGCCGGACGAGTTGGTGTTCACTCCTTCGGGGACGCGGGCGGTGCATTCGGGGGTGGCGGGGGCGCTGGCCGGGCGCCGGCGCGTCGGATCGCACCTGATCGTGTCAGCGGTCGAACACTCCTCCGTACTGCACGCGGCCGAGGCGCACGAGGCCCGCGGCGGGAGTGTCACGCAGGTACCGGTCGACCGGGCGGGCGCGGTGGATCCGGCGGCGTACGCGGCGGCCCTGGGCGAGGACACGGCGCTGGCCTGTCTCCAGTCGGCCAACCACGAGGTGGGCACCGAGCAGCCGGTGTCCCGGGTGGCGGAGGCCTGCCGGGCCGCCGGTGTGCCGCTGCTGGTGGACGCGGCCCAGTCGCTGGGCTGGGGCCGGGTCGAGGGCGACTGGTCGTTGCTGACGGGCAGCGCCCACAAGTGGGGCGGACCCTCGGGGGTGGGACTGCTCGCCGTACGCAAGGGTGTCCGGTTCGCGCCCCAAGGGCCCGGCGACGAGCGGGAGTCGGGGCGGGCACCCGGCTTCGAGAACCTGCCGGCGATCGTGGCCGCCGCGGCGTCGCTGCGGGCGGTGCGGGCCGAGGCGGCGGCGGAGGCGGCGCGGCTGCGGGAGCTGACGGAGCGGATCCGGACTCGGGTGCCGGGTCTGGTGCCGGACGTGGAGGTGGTCGGCGATCCCTCGCGGCGGCTGCCCGGGATCGTCACCTTCTCGTGTCTCTATGTCGACGGGGAGACCCTGCTGCACGAGCTGGACCGCGCCGGTTTCTCCGTGTCGTCCGGTTCGTCCTGCACCAGCAGCACGCTGACACCGAGCCACGTCCTGAAGGCGATGGGCGTGCTCACCGAGGGCAACGTCCGGGTGTCGCTGCCGCCGGGCACGGCCGCCGAGGACGTCGAGCGGTTCCTGGAGGTGCTGCCGGGCACGGTGGCCGCGGTGCGCGAGAAGCTGGGGGCGCCGGCCGCGACGGAGAACGTCCGCGCGGCCGGCCCCGACCTCGTCGTGGACGCGCTGGGCCGGCGCTGCCCCATTCCGGTGATCGAACTGGCCAAGGTCATCGGCGACGTCCCCGTCGGCGGCATCGTCCGCGTCCTCTCCGACGACGAGGCCGCCCGCCTGGACATCCCGGCGTGGTGCGAAATGCGGGGCCAGGAGTACGTGGGCGAGGAAAAGGCGGACAAGGGAAGCGCGTACTTGGTCCGCCGGGTCAGCTGACGCCCCTGAGGGGCGCGGGGAACTGCGCGACAAACCCCAACGCACCCGCACACGACACCGCACGTCAAGGGGCTCCCCCGTAGTCGCCCCCGGTTTCAGCCCAGGTGCGCCTGAACCTCCCCCGCGGCCTCGTCCCCGTACGCCTTCGTGAACCGCTCCATGAAGTGCCCGCGCCGCAACTGGTACTCCTGCGTACCGACCGTCTCGATGACGAGGGTCGCCAGCATGCACCCGACCTGCGCGGCCCGCTCCAGCGAGACCCCCCACGCCAGTCCCGACAGGAACCCCGCGCGGAAGGCGTCGCCGACGCCCGTGGGGTCGGCCTTGCGCTCCTCGTCGGGGACGCCGACCTCGATGGTCTCGCCGCCTGCCCGCTCGATGCGCACGCCCCGCGCACCGAGGGTGGTGACGCGGTGGCCGACCCGGTCGAGGATCTCGGCGTCGCTCCAGCCGGTCTTGGTCTCGATGAGCCCCTTCTCGTACTCGTTGGAGAAGAGGTAGGTCGCCCCGTCCAGCAGTATCCGGATCTCGTCGCCGTTCATCCGGGCGATCTGCTGGGAGAAGTCGGCGGCGAAGGGGATGGACCGGGCACGGCACTCCTCGGTGTGCCGGAGCATCGCCTCCGGGTCGTCCGCGCCGATGGAGACCAGGTCCAGGCCGCCCACCCGGTCGGCGACGGTCTTCAGCTCGATGAGGCGGGCCTCGCTCATCGCGCCCGTGTAGAAGGAGCCGATCTGGTTGTGGTCGGCGTCGGTGGTGCAGACGAAGCGGGCGGTGTGCAGGGTCTCGGAGATACGGACCGAGTCGGTGTCGACGCCGTGCCGGTCGAGCCAGGCCCGGTACTCGTCGAAGTCCGAGCCGGCCGCGCCGACCAGGACCGGACGGGTGCCGAGCTGACCCATGCCGAAGGCGATGTTCGCGGCTACGCCGCCCCGGCGTACGTCCAGCTGGTCGACCAGGAAGGAGAGCGAGACCGTGTGCAGCTGGTCCGCGACGAGCTGGTCCGAGAAGCGGCCGGGGAAGGTCATGAGGTGGTCGGTGGCGATGGAGCCGGTGACTGCGATGCGCACGGCGTGGACTCTCTCCTGCGGGGAGGCGGGTTGACGGTTCACGCTACCCGGCGCCGCCGCCAGGCTGAAGCAGGCGAAACTACCCGGTAGTACAACTTTCTTCGCGGCACGGGACGTGCCTACGGTTCTGTTATGACGAACCTGAGGACCGTCGACCCCGCCCCGGCCGACCTGGACGGCGACCTGGCGTCGCTGCGCGGTGACTGCGCCCGGATGACTCCGCGCTGGTCGGCGCCCGTCGGCGCCTCCGTCCGGCCGGTGCCGCTCGCCCTCATCCACGGCGTCCGGGTGCCGTCGGCCTCGGCCCGGTTGCTGGACGCGATGTCCGACTACGGCGACTGAGGTCCGCCGGGCGGCCGCGCGGCCGTTCGGGCGACGCCCGCCGTCACCGGGAACCGGATCCCGCCCCACCGCGTCCCATCGCTGTCCCCAGTAACAGCCGAAGGAGCGATGCGGTGAACACCGAGCGACCCGACAACGACGACGCCGCCCACGAGGCCGGCGGCGGGCGTCCCGCGCGGCGGCGCCCCGGGGCGGTCGCGGTCGCGTCGGTCGCCGCCGCCGTGCTGCTGCTGGGGGGCGGCGGCGCCTACCTGGCCACCTCCGCCACCGGGGACGACGCGGACGGCGGTACGGCGTCCGGGGCCCCGGGCGACGACACTCCCCCGCCGCTCCCCCTCGACGACCACGGGGCGTCGTCCCCGGAGGGCGGCTCGAACGGCATCGCGCCGGGCGAGCCCGACCCGTACGGCGTCACCTACCGCGCCGACGGGCCGCTCCCCGAGGGCCCCGGCTCGGCGCCCGTGTACCGGGCGAAGGGCGAGGTCACCGAGGCCGAGGTGGCCCGCCTCGCCGAGGCGCTGGGCGTCGAGGGCGCGCCCCGCACCCAGGGCGAGGCGTGGAAGGCCGGCAACGACGGGGACGGTTCCGGGCCGCTGCTCACGGTGAGCCGTCGGGCGCCGGGCACCTGGACCTTCCACCGCTACACGCCCGGCACCGACAACTGCAAGAAGGGGCCGGTCTGCAAGGTCCCCTCCGCCGACGGGAACCCGGTGGGCGAGGCGGCCGCGAAGAAGGCGGCGGCACCGGTGCTGAAGGCGCTGGGCCAGGACGACGCCAAGCTCGACGCGAGCCAGGTGGTGGGCGCCGGACGGGCCGTGAACGCGGAACCCGAGGTGGGCGGGCTGCCCTCGTACGGCTGGACGACGGGGATCGTCGTCGGGGGGCAGGGCGAGGTGGTCGGCGGCAGCGGCCGGCTGAAGGCACCGGTCAAGGGGGACACGTACCCCGTCCTGAACGCGCAGGAGACGCTGGCGCTGCTGAACGCGCCGGGTGCCGGGTCCGGGGCGGACGCCGGTGGTGCCGGGGGCATCGGCGGCTGCGCGAGTCCCGTACCGCACCAGGACGGGGCGGACACGCCCTGCGGGCCGCCGACCGGCACTCCGGAGCAGCCCGGGGCGGAGAAGAGGCAGACCGCCACGGTCGAGGACGCGGTGTTCGGGCTGGCCGCGCATCCGGTGCGGGGGCAGCAGACGCTGGTGCCGTCCTGGCTGTTCGAGGTGCGGGCGCCGGGGGCGCGGGACACGGTGACGGTCACCTATCCCGCGGTCGAGCCGAGGTTCCTGACCACGGCGTCCCCCGCCACGCCGCCCACCTCCCCGTCGGCCCCGGACGAGCCGACCGCCGGGCCCGGGGAGCCGCGGGACGTCCGCGTGAGCGGCTACACGGCCGCCGACGGCGAGCTGACCGTGCACTTCACGGGCGGAGTGTGCTCCGACTACGACGCGAAGGCGAAGGCGAAGGAGAGCGACGGGAAGGTGACCGTCACGGTGACCGAGACCCCGCATCCGGACCGGGTCTGCATCCTGATCGCCAAGGAGTACGAGCGGACGGTGCCGCTCGACGAGCCGCTCGGCGACCGGACGGTCGTCGGCTCGGACGGCGAGGACGTCCCGGTGCACAAGCCGGGCGCGCGGCTGCCGGCCCCGTCCGGGGGCCGGTGACACCCACGACGTGACAGAGCAGAAGGGCGGCGGCCCGGGGATGGAC